>JAGHIT010000103.1 GCA_017887095.1 Clostridia bacterium
CGGTCGTCGTCGTGGACGGCAAGATCGTCGGGCGGGGCTACAATACGCGCACGCGCATGCAGCTCGCGACGGCGCATGCCGAGATGCGCGCCATTGACAGGGCGTGCAAAAAGCTCGGCTCCTGGCGGCTTCCGGGCGCGGAGCTGTATGTCACGCTGGAGCCATGCCCCATGTGCATGGGCGCCGTCCTCAACGCCCGCATCGATCGGGTGTACTTCGGCGCGTATGAGCAAAAGGGCAGGAGCCTGACGGCAGAACTCGCAAACGCCAACCTGCTCAACCACACCGTGGAGGTCGTGGGCGGAGTCATGGAGGCGGAGTGCTCCGCCGTGCTCACCTCCTTCTTTACCGAGATGCGCGCCCGCGAAAAGGCGAAAAAGACGGAACAGCCGCTAATATGTGCAGAGAGTATCGATTTCGATGAAAAATAGGTATTTGACAAATTACACATGCCCGACTATAATATATAGTCGGGCATGTGTTCATCATCGGGACGCAAATGACCGATATAACAATAAGATCACAAGGAGGAATTTGATATGCTCGGCAATTTCACCTATTGCAATCCCACCAAACTCTACTTCGGCAAAAATGCCTTAGAGGGGCTGAAGGAGGAACTCCCCAAGTACGGGAAGAACGTGCTGCTCGTCTACGGCGGCGGCTCGATCAAGAAGAACGGCATCTATGACAAGGTCGTCGCCGTTCTCAAGGAGTGCGGTAAGCAGATTTTTGAGGACGCGGGCGTCATGCCCAATCCCACGACGGACAAGCTCGCGGAAGGCGTCGCGCGCGCACGGGAAGCGAAGGCCGATCTCATCCTCGCCGTCGGAGGCGGTTCGGTCTGCGACTATGCAAAAGCGGTCTCCGTTTCCGTCAACTGCGACGAAGATCCGTGGGACAAGTATTACATCCGCTTTGAGGAGCCGACCTGCGAGATCGTCCCCGTCGGCTGTGTGCTCACGATGGTCGGCACGGGCAGCGAGATGAACGGCGGTTCGGTCATCACCAACCGCGAACAGAAGCTCAAGATCGGGCACGTGTTCGGCGAGGAAGTGTTTCCCAAGTTTTCCGTGCTCGATCCCGAATATACCTACACGCTGCCCAAGTATCAGATGGTCTCGGGCATCTACGACATCATGTCGCACATTCTCGAGCAGTACTTCTCCGGCACGGACGACAACACGTCCGACTATATCATGGAAGGGCTGCTGCGCTCGCTCATCCACAGTGCGAACGTCGCGGTGAAAGATCCCGCCAACTACGAGGCGCGCAGCAATATCATGTGGACGGCGACCTGGGCGCTCAACACCTTTGTTGCCAAGGGCAAGGATACCGACTGGGAAGTGCACATGCTCGGTCAGGCGGTGGGCGCGCACACGGACGCAACGCACGGTATGACGCTTGCCGCCGTCTCCATGCCCTATTACCGCCTTATCATGCCCTACGGGCTTGCCAAGTTCGCGCGCTATGCGGTCGCGGTCTGGGACGTTGATCCCGCGGGCAAGTCGCAGGAGACCGTTGCAAGCGAAGGGCTTGCAAAAATGGAGGCGTGGATGAAGTCCATCGGGCTTGTCATGAACATTACCGACCTCGGCGCTACGCCCGAGATGGTAGACGGGCTTGTCGAGAGCACGCTCGTCATGGAGGGCGGCTATAAGGTGCTGACCAAGGAAGATATCCGCAATATCTTCGTGCAGAGTTTGTAAGGAGATCACTATGAAAGTATTGCTTGTCAACGGCAGCCCGCGCGCAAAGGGCTGCACCTATACGGCGCTTTCGGAAGTCGCGCGCATCCTGGAGCAGGAGGGGATCGAGACGGAGATCTTCCAGCTGGGCGCAAAGCCCGTGCAGGACTGCATCGCCTGCATGAAGTGCAGGGAGAACGGCGCTAAGTGCGTCTTTGACGACGTTGCCAACGAACTCATCGAAAAGGCAAAGGGCGCGGACGGCTTCGTGTTCGGCTCGCCCGTCTACTATGCGCACCCCTCGGGACGCATCCAGTCCGTTCTGGACCGCGCGTTCTATGCGGGCAGCTATGCGTTTGCGGGCAAGCCGGGCGCATCCGTCGTCTCCGCGCGCAGGGGCGGTACGGCGGCTTCCTTTGACGTCATCAACAAGTATTTCGGCATTACGGGCATGCCCGTCGTCTCGTCCACCTACTGGAACATGGTGTACGGCAAGACGCCCGACGAAGTGTGCCGGGACGAGGAGGGAATGCAGACCATGCGCAACCTCGCAAGGAACATGGCGTACATGCTCAAGTGCTTCGAAGCGGGCAAAAAGGCAGGCATCGAAGCGCCCGCCATGGAGCGCACCCATCAGACCAACTTCATCCGCTGATGCGGCCCTGACATGACGGTCGGGACGATCTATCGCGGATGGATCAGCGGCAATCAGCTCAAGATCGTCGCTTGTATTGCCATGCTCATCGACCATATCGGGATGATCCTGCTCCCCGATATGGTCTTTTTGCGCATCATCGGCAGGATCGCCATGCCGCTGTTCGCCTTCACGTTCGCAGAGGGCTGTTTCTACTCCAAGCACAAGCTGCGCCGCTTCTTGCTCATCCTCGGGCTGGGACTTGTCACGAGCGCCGTCATGAGTTTTGCCGAAGGAGAGCTGCAGGGCAATATTCTCATCACGCTCTCGTTATCCTCGCTCATCATCTATGCGCTGGACGCGCTCAAAAAGAGCATTTTCCGCCGCGAGCGGGGAAAAATCGTCTGCTTCTCCTTTGCGCTTCTTACAGCCCTCGCGCTGGCGGTGGGAATCTGCTGTTTTTCGGGCATCGAGATCGATTACGGCATCATGGGCATATTGCTTCCCGTCACCGTGCGCCTGCCGGACTTCGGCTCTTTCGGCGCAAAGGCCGCGCTTGCGTCGATCTATACGCCCGTCACGGTATTTTTGCTCTTTTCCGCGTGGCTGATCGCGCTCTCCCTCGTCCTCGGCGGCGTGCAGTTTTTCTGCCTTGTGGCGATCATTCCTATCGTCTGTTACAGCGGGCAGCGCGGAAAACATAACTTAAAAGGGCTGTTCTACGTCTTTTATCCCGCGCATCTTGCGTTGCTCGCCGCCATCTATCTCATTCTCAATCCCGGCTTTTTATCGACCCTATTTTAAGATGACGGCGCGGCGGCGGACAAAATGTCCGCCGCCGCATTCTTTCGGACGAAAAGAACACGTCCGATCGCTTTCTGTCCTCTGCGGGCAGAAAGCATACTCAACCATATGGTCATGACGCGCCGTTTCAATTACAGCCCGGCGCTTTTTCGCAAACGGAAACGTCGTTCTGGTTTCCGTCGGGAATTCGCTGAAATGATACCATAGAAAATTCTATATGTCAAGCGAAAATATAGAAAATTCTATATACTGTCGGTATGGAGACGACGTTTGCGGAGATCCTGCGGGAATTTCTGACATTGAAAGGGCTGACACAGACCGCGTTCGCGAGGGCAGTCGGGGTCAAGCAGAGCCAGGTGAGCGAGTGGCTGTGCGGCAAGGCAAGCCCCGGCTATGATGCGCTCAGGCGTATGTCGCTTGCGTATGGCGTCTCTGCCGACTATTTTCTGGGACTTCGCGAGGATTTCTGAATTGTAAGCGCGCCCGCCGTCCGGTTTGGACGGCGGGTTTTCCTTGTCAAATGTGCGGGAATGTGGTATGATTTTGTCATGCAATATTGTCTTTCCGATCCGCACGGCTGTTACGGCGTCGTATGCCGCCTGCTGGAGAAAATCAAATTTTGCGAAAGGGACACCCTCTATGTTTTGGGCGACTTCATCGACAAGGGCCCGGAGAGCGTCCGCCTTGCCAATCTTCTGTTTTTGCTGCCCAACGCCGTGTGCATCGTGGGCAATCATGAGTATGACTTTCTCAAATACTATCAGGGCCTGATGCAGCGCACGACGGACTATGACGGCGTGTTGCAAAAGCTGCGCGCCTATTTTCCGGAC
>JAGHIT010000104.1 GCA_017887095.1 Clostridia bacterium
TAAACTGTTGCCAAACCCATCGGCGAGAAAAACCGAACGCCGAGCCGCATTGCGGCGAACGTTGGGTTTTTCTAAAAAATCGTCCGATCATTTTCGTCAGTTCGAAAAGAATCGGACGAGAAAAGGAGTTTATATATGTCAAGACGTACCGACCGCGTAGGCGGAGAATTGCAGCGGGAGATCGCCGCGATCATTTCGGGCGAACTTAAAAACCGCGAACCTGACCTTAAAGGGCTGATCAGCGTCACCGAAGTGGACGCCGCGCCCGATTTCAAGACGGCAAAGGTGTATGTCAGCATTTATGCCGCAAGTGAGGAGGAAAAGAAGCGATCATTTTCTATCCTGCGGGAGAATGCGGGACTTATGCGCCATGAGCTTGCCAAGGTCATGCGGATGCGTACCGTACCTTCGCTCACCTTTTTGGAGGACAGGAGCATGGCATACGGATCGCACATGGACGAACTCTTTGCATCGCTTCATCACGATGAGGACGAACAATGAACACGTTACAGGAAATTGCAGACGTCATCAAAACATTAAAAAGCGCGGTGATCTTTACGCATATGCGTCCCGACGGCGATACGCTCGGGAGCGCAATGGCGCTCTCCCGCGCTCTTTTCATGCTCGGGATCCAAAATGAGGTCGTCAACGAGGGCGAGATACCCGAGAAATTCTTGCTGTTTGAGGGCATGGATAAAATCGTCAAGACCCCTACGTCGGATGCGCAGGGGTATATCTGCGTGGACACCAGTGATGAAGCGCGCCTCGGGTATGCCCAGCCGATTTTTTCAGACGGAGCCAAAAAGGGAAAGGTGACGGTCAACGTCGATCACCATATTTCCAATACCCGCTTTTGCAAGTATAATTTTGTGCGTGGTCGTGCCAGCAATTGTGAGAATATAGCGGAGCTTGTCCGGCTTTTGGGCGTCAAGCCCGATAAACTGCTTGCGGACTATCTTATGATGGGAATGGTAACGGATTCCGGCGCCTTTTCGCACAGCGACGTCAACGGCGATACTTTCCGTGCGGCGGCATATGCTGCGGATGCGGGGGCTGACGTCGGGGAAATTACCTATCAGATCTTCAAAAAGCAGTCTAAAGCGCGCTCGCAGCTGTATGCGGAGGTCATCTCTGCTCTGCGCTACGATTTAGACGACAGGCTGGTTGTCGCGCTTGTCTCGCAGGCACAGCTGAAAAAATATTGTCTGAAGCAGGACGCCACTGAGGGTATCGTGGATTTCGGGCTGACGGTGGAGCCGGTAGAAGTCAGCGTCTGCCTCATGGAGGTCAAAAAAGGACAGTATAAGGCGTCTCTTCGCTCGAAAGGCGTTGCCAATGTCAACGAGATCGCGGGCGTGTTCGGAGGCGGCGGGCATGTGCTTGCCTCAGGATGCATGCTGTTCGGCGACTATGAAGAAATCTTTGACAAACTGCGCTATGCCGTCGCGCAGCGGCTGCCGCAATGACGGGCTTTCTCAACCTTTTCAAGCCCGAGGGCATGAGCTCGGCGCAGGCGGTAAACAAGGTCAAATGGCTCACTCGCATGCCGTGCGGGCACATGGGCACGCTCGACCCGCTCGCCTGCGGCGTCCTGCCCGTCGGCGTGGGCAACGCAACGCGGCTGTTTGACTACTTTCTCTCCAAGAAAAAGACGTACGTCGCCCGCTTCACCTTCGGCGCGACGACGGAAACGCTCGATCGCGAAGGGGAGATCGTCCGTGGCGGAGCGGTGCCGACTGTGGCGCAGATCGAGGCGGCGCTTCCCGCCTTTGTGGGCGAGATCGCGCAGATCCCGCCCAAGTACAGCGCCCTTTCGGTGGGAGGCAGGCGCGGCTACGACCTTGCACGCAGCGGCGCGGACTTTACTCTTGCGGCGCGCAGCGTGACGGTGGATTCCTTCCGTCTGCTTTCTCAAACCGCGCCCGATGAGTATGAGTTTGAGATCGTCTGCGGGGCGGGAACATATATCCGTTCCCTTGCCCGCGACCTTGCCGCCGCCCTCGCAACACAAGGTTACATGTCCTATCTGCGGCGGGAGGCGAGCGGCGTGTTTATCGCCAAAACGGCGGTCGCGCCCGAACTGCTCACCCGCGAGAACGTGTGGGACTACCTCATCCCGACGGAGTCCGTTCTGCCCTTTCCCGAGCTTGGCGAGGTGGACGCGCGCATCTTCAACGGCGTGGGCGTCCCCGTACAGGCAGAAGACGGGCAGTACAAACTGCGCCGCGACGGCGGATTTTACGGCATTGCGCGCGTCACAAACGGTGTTGCGCGCGCGGAGAAGAAACTATGCTGACCATGCTTGCGCCGGGTGACGGGCGCTTTTCACGGCCGTGCGTCCTGCTGTTGGGCGGGTTTGACGGCATTCATTTGGGACACAAAACGCTGCTGGATGCAGCAAAGGCGTACGATTTGCCCGTCGTCTTTACGCTGATTGCGGGCGGCAAGGCGGGCGGGGAACTCTTTACCCTTAGGGAACGCTGCACCGTATTGGAGCAATTGGGGGCGGCGGGCGCGTTCGCCTTTCCCTTCACCGAGGCGTTCCAAAACACGAGTGCGGAGAACTTTTTGCGCGATTTGTTCGCACGCTGTATGCCCCGCGCCATTCTTTGCGGCGAGGACTTCCGCTTCGGAGAGGGAGCAAAAGGGGACGCGGCGCTGCTCAGAAAGCTGGCGCCCTGTCCCGTTGACGTATTGCCCCTCCTGACAGCGGACGGTCACAAAATTTCGTCCACGTCTCTCAAAAAACTGCTCGCGGCGGGCGATATGCCCGCGCTCAACGCGCTGCTCGCGTATCCCTACTTCATCGAGGGCGACGTCGAGCACGGCAGGCACGTCGGGAGCGGGCTGGGCTTTCCGACCGTCAATCTCGATCTGCCCGCCGAAAAGGCGCCGCCGAAGGAGGGTGTGTACGGCGGGTACGCACAGACGAAGTTCGGCAAATTCCCCTGCATTCTCAACTACGGTGCGCGTCCGACGTTCGGTGTCGCGGAGAAAAAGACGGAAGCTTTCCTTCTGGATTTTGAAGGCGACCTGTACGGAAGTACGGTTCGCATCTATCCCACGCAGTATTATCGCCCCGTGACGGCGTTCCCGTCGGCGGAGGCGCTCAAAGCGCAGATCGCGCAGGACGCGGCGCGCGCAAAAAGGAGCAACGTATGATCAAATTCGGACCGAGCGGCAATTCCGAGTCCTTCTATGCGGCGGGCTATTCGCACACCGAGGAGGCGGCAACCTACGTCAAAGAGATGGGGCTTGACTGCTTTGAGTACTCCTTCGGGCGCGGCGTGCGCATGGGGGAGGAGAAGGCGCACGCGATCGGCAGGGCGTTCGATGCGGAGGGCGTGGAGATTTCCGTCCACGCACCCTACTTCATCAACTTCGCCAATCCCGAGGAGGAGATGGTCGCAAAGTCCTACGGCTATGTACTGGACAGCGCCAAGATGTGCCGCGCGATGGGCGGGAAGCGCATCGTCTTTCACCCTGCGGCGCAGGGCAAGGACGCGCGCGAGATCGCCGTCTCCCGCGCCGAGGACAGGCTCAAAGTCCTGCGCGACTATATCTATCTCAACAACTTGCAGGACATGATGTTCTGCCCCGAGACGATGGGCAAACTCGCGCAGATCGGCACGCCCGAGGAGATCATACGCTTTTGCCTCGTGGACGAGGTCTACACGCCCTGCATCGACTTCGGGCACGTCAACGCCCGCGAGCAGGGGAGCTTAAAGACGGCATCCGATTATCGGGCGCTGCTTGAGATGTTCCTCGAAAAACTGGGCTACGAGCGAATGAAGCACTTCCATGTGCATTTCTCCAAGATCATGTACGGCGCGAAGGGGGAGATCAAGCACCTCACCTTTGCCGACGAAAGGTACGGTCCCGAATTCGAGCCGCTCGCCGTCGTGCTGCACGATCTGAAGCTGGAGCCGTATATCGTCTCCGAGTCGGACGGCTCACAGGCGGAGGACGCGTGTGCGATGAAACGGATGTATCAGGCGGTTTCAGCGTAAAAATAGCGTGATTGCCGTGCGCATTGCTTAAAAAATATTGACTTGACCGCGTTCTTTTGGTATAATCGAAGCATGACGAAAGAGCAGTTGCATGAGATATATGCCGTCTGCGGGGCGGACGCCCTGTTTTTGGAACAGGACTTCCTGCGCCGCTATGTGACGGGATTTTATTCGACGGACGGCTATGTCGTCTATGACGGCGAAGTCTGTACCTTTGTGGCGGATGCAAGATACTTCGAAGCGGCGCAGAATGCGCTCGCGGGGAGTTTTGTTGCCGTCAAAGAGGGGACGTATGCCGCGGCGATGGAGCTTGTCAGGGGAAAAAAGACGCTCGGCGTTCCATTCCCCTATATCAGCCGTGCGGCGAGCGACAGGCTGGAAGGCGAGGGCTTTGCTCTCGTGGATTGCATGCCCGCCCTGCGCACGGCGATGAAGGTCAAGTCCGAAGCGGAGATTTCTCTGATCGGGCAGGCGTGCGATATTGCCGAGGAAGGCTTGCTTGCGACCCTTCCCCGCTTAAAAGAGGGTATGACGGAGCGCGAACTTGCCGCCGTCCTGGAGTATGAGATGCGCATGCGCGGCGCGGAGGGCGTTTCGTTCGAGACCATCGTGGCGTTCGGCGCAGGCTCCAGCGTTCCCCATCATGAGACGGGGGACACGAAGCTCAGATTCGGCGACGTCGTGCTCATCGACTATGGCTGCAAGAAGGGGGGCTACTGCTCCGACTGCACGCGCACTTTCCTCTTCGGCGACGACGGCAAACACGAAGAATTCAAAGCGCACTATGCGCTCGTTCTTGAAGCGCACGAGCTTGCCAAGGCGCGCATTGTTGCGGGCATGACGGGGAAAGAGGCGGACGAGATCGCCCGCGGCTATTTCCGCGAACATGGACTGGACGGCGCGTTCACGCACTCCTTGGGGCACGGCATCGGACTTGAGATCCACGAGCATCCCATGCTCTCGCCGAGGAGCGAGGAAGTGCTTCTCGACGGCATGGTCTTTTCGGACGAGCCGGGTCTCTATTTTGCGGGCAGGTATGGCATCCGCATCGAGGACAGCGTCACGTTAAAGTGCGGCAAGGTCGTGTCCTTCATGCACAAGACCGAGCACGGCTTACTCATTTTGTAAATTTTTAGTTGAAAGACAAGGAGAATAGATTTATGGCACAGATCATGGCAGGCGATATCCGCAAGGGCACCACGTTCGAGTACAA
>JAGHIT010000105.1 GCA_017887095.1 Clostridia bacterium
AGAGGACTTATTACATATCTGTCCCCGGATTTGACCGCAGGATTAAAACCAACAGATGGGGCAAGCAATGTATCAATAACATTGTGATCAGACCCGCACATGATTTTTATGCCGATTTTGTTCTTCCACGAAATT
Source organism: Clostridia bacterium (assembly GCA_017887095.1). Lineage (GTDB taxonomy): Bacteria > Bacillota > Clostridia > Christensenellales > Borkfalkiaceae > Gallimonas. Next base: position 136 of record JAGHIT010000105.1, read on the forward strand.
TCGATTTAATTTTAATCGGTGATTTGACATTTGACAGCGTGACAGCGGTAACCGTTAAGGGAATAGAATTGATTGACACCAACATAGTAAAATTCGGGGAAAAAGAAGTTGTATGTAACGCGCTGTGTGCATTCACAACTAAAACAATATTAAATCGCAACACGGGGAGATCATTTCAAGCGCCCGATTATGGCGACCATGTAGATTTGCACGATGCCGTGCTTACCAACGATTTTATCAAAATGCTATGTACGGGATGCTACCCCGTGCCGCATCCCGAACAGGCAATATGGGCGCTGGAAGAATGGCAGAAGTACATTTCCTTCCGTAAATATTATCTTAAAAAGCAATCGGAGCGGTGCGAAGGAATAAACGACGTTGCCGTATGTGATTCGTACATCCTCACAAAAGAAGCCTTCCGCAGAAACAGCGACAGGCTTTCCGCCTTCTTGCTGGACGATATTGCCGAGTTTGGCAAGGGCGAGCAGGTTATTCTGAGCAGGGAAGAGAGCGGAGCGGAGAGTTTTCCCCTGATAAGGGTAGAAATCAGAAAGAATCGCAAAACCGTGTTATCCGATACCGTTGGAAAAAGTGGAAAGGGCAAGCCGAAGTTTGAAGTTCATCTGCGCAGATATACCAACGAGGCAATGGGTCTTTCGTCTTCGCAGCCAAGCTATGATGAGAATGGAAACGTCCCGAAGGGCTATCGCTTTGAGCAGTACCTTTTGGGTGAGCGCTATTTGTTTACATATATAGATCAAGAACCCGATTGCTCTGCCTTGGAGAGGAAATACGAAAGGTCAATAATAGAAAAACAAACTCAAATCGACAACAAGTATGCTTCGATTATCGCGTCCGAACTTGAGCGATACATGGAGAGCGTTGCGCCGAAGCTGGATGAAAAATATCAAAAACTTTTCGCCGAATATGAGCGCGACCTCGCCGCCTCGCTTGAAAGAGATATAGCAGAAAATAATGACAGAGAAGTTCGGGAGAGCTACGAACGGGAAATCATTGCCCCAATCAGAAGGGCGGTCGAGGCAGAGCACGCCGAGTTGCAGAAAAAACTTAAAAATTTAAAAGATGAACAGTCCGACGAAGCGGAGGTGCTGCGAGAAAAGATAAATTCCTGCGCAGTGCACTTAGAGGAATTGCTCTCTGCCGCGCAGAAGCAAACGCCTGTCTCTTCCTACTATATTGCACGCAACCAAAGGCGCTTGGAGGAGAAAAAGAAGAGTCTTGCCATTTCCCGTCAGGCAGAGTTTGACCGTATTTACAGAGAGCAGCAAAATAACTTGCAGCGGCAATATAGATCTGCTATATCTGCGGAAAAAACGGAAGCGGAGGAATCGCTTAAAAAACAACTTAACGACGACAAGGCGCGCAAAATTGAGGACGAAACAATACGCTGTTATAAGATATATTTCCGTCCCGCCGACAGTACAGACAGGCCGAATGAAATTCAAAAGCAGATCGAAGGCATAGCGCCCAAATATCTCATATACGATAATCGCGCGGAAAGGGCGAAGATCGAAAGGCAGGAACGCGCCTTAAAGAGCATTAACGAGGGCTATGTCCGCAATCCGTTCCTGGCGTCATATCTCTTCGCGCCCGAAACGTTGCGCGCGGGAAATGTTTCGGAACAGGAGCCCGATTGGTATCTGGAGAGCCTTAACGAAAGACAAAAACTTGCCGTCAGACGAGCGCTTGCGAGCGAGAGTTTATTTTTGCTGCAGGGGCCTCCTGGAACAGGTAAAACACAGGTCATCGCAGAACTTACCGCACAGTTTGCAAAACGCGGGAAAAAAGTACTCATCTCCTCGGAAACGCATAAGGCTATCGACAACGTGTTCGAAAGATTGCCAAAGATACCCGAGATACGCCCCCTTCGGCTCATTCCTTCGCAGAATAAAAAGGAGACAAATTACAGCCCCGAAAAACTTGTTGATAACTTCTATAAAAATATTGCCGACACGCTTGAAAGGCAGATAAGCCGCTATGAGCATTTTGAGGAGACAAAGGCCACATTCAATGAAGAGATGCGCCGCCTCCGTACAGAGTACGAAAAATTATTGCGGCTAAAACAACAGAATATAGAAATAGAAAAGGAGCGCAATTCGCTGACGACGGTCATCAACAGACTGAACGTCGAACATGAAACTTTGCGCGCCGAATTTTCACTTGCAAAAGAGCGCACCGAGCTCTGGCGCAGAACAAAAAGCAGTATAGATAAATTTAAATTTGCTTCAGAAGACGCCGATGTGCAAGCACTTGCGGATTTTCAGGAAAAATGCAAGGCGCTGTGCGGCACGTTTGATTTTTTGCGGGGAACTGATATAAGCAAAATCGGTGAAGTTGCGCGGTTAAACACGCAAACAGTGCGCAATGAAATCTCTGTTCTTTTAGCAGACGACAAAATAGCCCGCTTAGAAACAGAGAGTAAACAACTACGCGACATATTGCAGGAATTGCGTGACCCCGTTACGGATGACCCTCCTCAGAAAGGGACGGAAAATTTTGAACTTTACAAACACTATCGTGGCAAACTTATTGAAATTGGCAAAGAGATTAAGCTCGCCAAAGAGGGCGGCAGCTTCGATGCGGCGGAAACCATTACAATGAAACTTTTTCCCGCTGTTGTCGCGCATAAAGAACTTATTTCCCGCCTTCCAGAAGAACTTGCAATGTTCCAGCTAAGGCTGCGCGGCATTATAAGTGATAGCGTGGCGGTAGTCGATGAAAGAATATCGCAGTGTCAGAACAGCGAGTCCGATATTCAGCATAAGATAGTCCAAAAACAGGCAGAAATAAGCCATAGCAAACGCGACTACGAGCAGTTGAGTGAGAATACCGGAATAGAGGAATACAGTGAGTTGAACTCCTCCCTCAAACAGAGGGTTGCGCGTTTCTTCCGCAACTTCGGAATTGTGCGCGAATATGACCCGACCAATCTGGAAACGGCGTTCGATATTATTGCAGAGGAATGGCGCAGGCTTGAATATGACCACAAGCGCACCGAAGATGAGGACAGGAAGAAGATTCCCGTTTACCGTGAAATTGCAAAATATTTATTGCAGGAAGATATTTTGGAGGACGACCGCAGAGCCTATACGCGTGAACTGTATGATTGTGTAAACGTGTTCGGTATTACCTGTACCAGCCGCGACAGGTTTACTAAATCTCAGTTGGACGAGCTGGAAAGATACGGCATTGACTCGGTGGATATCCGCACGCAGGGCATAGACGTCGTAATTGTGGACGAGGTTTCAAAATCGTCCTTTCTCGATTTGCTCATTCCTATCCTCTATGGCAAGACGGTCATTCTTGTAGGCGACCACCGCCAGCTTCCTCCCATGTACGACCTTCGCCGCATGCGCGGCGACGACTTTGAAGGACTCGACGAAAATATCATAAATAAAGATATAAACAACGGATACACGGAACTGTATGAGGAATGTTTCTTCAAAACCTTATACGAAAGAGTACCCGAAGATTTCCGCGTCATGCTCAATAAGCAGTATCGTTGCCATAGCCATATTATGGAGGTATTCAATCATTTTTATGGCGGCAGCAAAAACGGGTTAATCGTCGGAACAAAGCAACAGGATAACGAAAAAGAGCATAATCTCACTGTAAAGATCGACGGGATAACCGTTATAGACCCGTCCCATCACATTTATTTTGTTGATTGCGACCAAAAAGAGTCGAGCGCTTATGAGGGTAGCACCTCCAAAATCAATGAGCAGGAAGCTGAAGTTGCAATAAGACTTTTAAAGGTAATCAATATGGCTTGTGAAGAGCAAGTGACTGCTCATAAAATACGCGTAGATAAAGCAAAAGGCATTGATGAGCGTCCGAGCGCAGGTATAATTTGTATGTATGGCGACCAGGCAGGACTCATCAAAAAGAAGCGCAAATACCAAAAGTTCAACGGCTTTTCCGAAAAGCAAGACGAAAAGCTGATTATCAGTACGGTTGACGATTTTCAGGGCGATGAGCGCGATATTATTCTCGTTTCAATGGTTCGCAACCCGTCTGGACTACGGTATGACGCGGAATTCATAAAAAAGTTTGAACGCATCAACGTGGCCCTCTCCCGTGCGCGCAAACTGCTCATAGTCATTGGTTCGCGCAAATTTTTATCGGAGGCGGGTGTGATCGATCTGCCTGACCTTTCGGGCAACAGCGCACTCGACAAAAAGAATTTTCCCGTTTTCCGCGAGATTATTCAAACAATCGACTTCCGCGGAAGGGTTTTGCGGGCAAGCGATATCTTGGGGGAATAAAACATGGAAGAGAAAATCATAAAACAAATCAAAACATCCTGTCCTTTTCCGCTGTTGCAATATAAGGTAACGGTAAAATATAACGAAGTGCGTAAGGCCTCCGGTATCGCCTACATCTTATTGGATCTGATACAAAAGAGTACGGCGAAAGAGGAAAAGATAGCAGATGAATTGCTTCGCTTCGGTATACCTGCAGATCTGCATGCCATTTTTGGTCGAGAGCTTGAACGACTTGCAGCGACGGATATTATCGCTTGCAACGTGAATATGCGATACCTTTCCGATTTGAGATATTTTTCGGAAATAAAATTATCCGATTTGAAACTCACCGAACGTGGTGAAAAACTGTTCAAAGAGGGAGCTATCCCGACGGGGCAGGAGAAGGTTTCCGTTAAAGATGTGTTTTACAGCCCCGTAACGCGCAAATTTGACTTGCGTTCCGCACTTCCGTACTCTCCGCTTGCCAGTTGCTTTTTAGGAGAGAACTTTTTGGATAAGATAGAGATCAATGTGAGTGGCATGGAAGATTACGTCCGTGCAAATCAACAGCAATTCGGATTGAAGGCGGAAGAGCGGGTTATAAAAGTGGGGTACGAAGATCCGCTGAAACTGAATACTCGCAAAGAAGAAGGAACAACAATCAGCCTTTCCGTTTCCGGCGTCAGGTTTTCCTTTGAAACGACGGACGAACAAGCGTTTTTTGAGAAGTATTATAATTCCGATTTGATGACGGAGTGTATGCGGCTGAAAAATCGTTATAAGTTTATAGGTAAGGACGGAAATGTTCTTGAGGTGCCCGAGATTGAATCTTCCGAACTTTTGCAATGCGTTGCGGTGTATATTCCCGATGATCTGAAAAGGCAAGCGGCGCGCCCCTGTAAATTATATCTCGGCAGAGGAAGGGTTGATTTTGTTCGCTCCGATAAGGTTTTGCAACCGAACACGGAAATTATGGATGCGTTTTTACAAAAAATTCATCCGAATGCGGAATTTGCGCTTCTCGATAACAGTGCTTGTCATTATTATTGCGCGTGGAATGTTCATTTTCCGTGTGCGCAATTCGGAGACTCATTTAATCTGCCGCTGTTAGTTGAATATACTGCGGAGCAGAACGTGTTTTTTGATATCCTCGATAGGTTGTTTAACTATTATCTCGGGCAACCGTTCGGTGAAGATGTGAGCCGGGCCGTATTATATATCGTCAGCGCAACGGGCAAGAATGATTATTTTGAAAAGTGCATTGACCGCTACATATCCGCCATCGAAACTACCGATGGTAAGATTGACGAACTGCTCAGAGAGCACCGTTTGTTTACATCAAATGCAAGTTGGAAACAGTATTTCAAACTTGTTGCAATTAACCTTTTTGATGAAAGCGCTGCACAAATCAGGCTGAATAACATGATATATAAAAACGCCATTCTTTCTCCCCTTAAAAGCGCACTTAAAATGACAGATGCTGAATATGTTGCAAAGTTTGCCAATGCTGTTCGGGGCGAGGACGAAAATCTTATATGGCAGGCTTTGGAGGTGGCAGGATTTTCCGTTGAAGACATGCTTTCGGTTGTCAACGTTGTTCCGCGGTATATAGATTTAATTCTTAATAATGAAGATATTGAAGCGGAAACAAAATTTGCGGTGCCCTTTAAAACCGTGCGTTTCAATTTATGGAAGCTTA
>JAGHIT010000106.1 GCA_017887095.1 Clostridia bacterium
AGGAACTCGGTCGCCTTGCGCGCCTTGACTTTGACGTCGCCGACGTCGATCGTGACGGAGAGCTGCACTTCCTTGAGTTCGACGACCTTCTGGTTGCGCCTGTTCTCTTTCTCTTTCTTCGCCTGCTCGAATTTGAACTTGCCCCAATCCATGATCTTGCACACGGGCGGCACGGCATTGGGCGAGATCTTGACGAGGTCCAGCCCCGCTTCCTCCGCAAGGCGCATCGCCTCGCGCGGCGACATGACGCCGAGCATCTCTCCCGTCTCCGAGATCACTCTGATCTCACGGTCGCGGATCTCTCCGTTCATCTGATTCTGCGTTTTAATGGTTCCCACCTCAGAAAAAATTATAGGGCCGCACAGAGTGCGACCCTTTGAATCACCGTAATACAACGCAATTTCTTGCGTCTGACAATTCATTGACCCGTTCCGCTTGGCAGATACGGGGAGAAGGGTTCACCTCTGCTTGACTTTTTTTATTTTAACAGAAAGTTTTCCCTTTGTCAACTATTTTGACGTGATATTTTCAGAAAATCGTCTTCTCGTCGTTCTCTTTCTTGACAAGCGCGAAGAAGTCCGCCTTTGCCATCGCGCCGATGTCCCCTTCGCCGCGGCGGCGCACGGAGACCGTGCCGTCCTCCACTTCCTTGTCGCCGACGATGAGCTTGTAGGGAACCTTCTCCACCTCGGCGTCGAGGATCTTCCTGCCGATCTTCTCCTTTCTGAGGTCCGCGGAAGCGCGCAGTCCCATTTCGTTCATCTCTTTGACGAGCTGCTGCGCATAGTCGGCGGCGCGGTCGGTGACGGGCAGGACTTTGACCTGCTCGGGCGCGAGCCAGACGGGGAACTTGCCCGCAAAGTGCTCGATGAGGATGCCGATAAAGCGCTCGATGGAGCCGAACACGACACGGTGGATCATGATCGGGCGGTGCTTCTGTCCGTCCTCGCCCACATATTCGATCTCAAAGCGCTGCGGAAGCTGGAAATCCAGCTGAATGGTGCCGCACTGCCAGGTGCGCTTGATGGAGTCCTCGAGGTGGAAGTCGATCTTGGGACCATAGAAGGCGCCGTCGCCTTCGTTGACGACGTAGTCCAGCCCGATGCTGTCCAGCGCGGCGCGCAGAGCATTCGTCGCAGCCTCCCAGTCCTCGTCGCTGCCAATGGAGTTATCGGGACGGGTGGAGAGTTCGACATGGTACTTGAAGCCGAAGAGCTTATACACTTCGTCGATGATGCGCACGACGCCCTTGATTTCATCCGTGATCTGCTCGGGAAGCATGAAGATGTGTGCATCGTCCTGCGTGAAGCACCGCACGCGCATCAGCCCGTGCAGCTGACCGCTCTTTTCGTGGCGGTGAACGATGCCCAGCTCGCCCATGCGGATAGGAAGATCCTTATAGCTGTGCGGCTGGGTCTTGTACACGAGCAGACCGCCCGGGCAGTTCATGGGCTTGATCGCACAGTCCTCGCCGTCGATCTTGGTCGTGTACATGTTCTCCTTGTAGTGATCCCAGTGACCCGAGGTCTCCCAAAGCGAGCGATTGAGGATAATGGGCGTCTGCACTTCGACATAGCCCTCGCGGCGGTGGATCTGGCGCCAGTAGTCGATGAGCGTGTTCTTGAGGATCATTCCGTTGGGCAGGAAGAACGGGAATCCTTTCCCTTCGGGCAGCAGCGCGAACAGCTTCAAATCCTTGCCCAGCTTGATATGATCGCGCTTCTTTGCCTCCTCGAGCATTGCAAAATACTCATCCATTTCGTCCTTTTTGGCGAAAGCCGTGCCGTAGATACGGGTGAGCATCTTTTTCTTTTCGTCGCCGCGCCAGTATGCGCCCGCAATGGAAACGAGCTTGAACGCCTTGATCTTGCCCGTGGAGGGAAGATGCGGTCCGCGGCACAGGTCGGTGAACGCGCCCTGCTGATAGAAGCTGATCTCCTCTCCTTCGGGAAGATCCTGGATAAGTTCTACCTTGTAAGGCTCGTGATACTGGCTCATGAGAGAGATTGCCTCTTCGCGGGGAAGGGAGAAGCGTCGGATGGGAAGATTGCTCTTGATGATCTTGCGCATTTCCGCCTCGATTTTCTCGAAGTCATCCATCGTGATAGGCGTCTTGAAATCGACATCGTAATAGTACCCATTGTCAATAACGGGACCGATTGCAAGCTTACATGTGGGGAAAACCGTCTTTAATGCCTGCGCAAGGACATGCGCGCAAGTATGGCGGTAGACCTCCAGCCCCTCTTTATCTCTGAGCGTTACGATCTCGACGGAATCCCCCTCCCGCAGGACATGCGAAAGATCGACGAGCACGCCGTTGACCTTCGCCGCGACTGCTGCGCGGGCAAGCCCCTCGGAGATCGCCTGTGCGGCATCCTGCGCAGTCGCGCCCTCTGCAAGCTGTATTCCATCCCCGTTCTTCAAAACGATCTGCATAGTTTTCCTCCTGTCGCGGCGCCATCGCAATTTCACAAAAAAACGCGCCCTTAAAACTCCCTCGGGAAGATTTAAGGACGCGAAAATTCGCGCGGTTCCACCTTAATTGCCAAACTTCGGCCGCTCTTTTCTTTGTTTTGTCATAAAGAAAGTGGTTTCGTGCTCCGATTGCCGCTGCGGATCTTACAGCCGTGGATCCGCTCTCTGAAAGCTGCGCGCGGGACTACTTATCTTTCCGTATCCGTATTATAGTTTATGGCACGTTTTTTGTCAAGAAAATATTGCCCGCTCGGCATAATATTTTTGCAGAAAATCCCCCAAAGAATCCTCAACTTCACCGAGACAGTAGATAAATCCCGCATCCGAAAGCACGATCTCCGTTTCGATATCTTCGGCGCCCGTGAGGCGGCTGCGCCTGAGCGGCATGAAATCCTCCCCGTATACGGCGTTTCCCTTGAGATAAATGGTATTATTGCTCTCCCCGGAAAGAAATTCGCAAAATCTTTTCAGATCCGAAACAGAAAAACCGGCAGGAATGTACGCAACGATCTTCTCCCACTTTTCCCGCAATGCGCCAAGGCGGAAAGTATAGACTCCGTCTACGGCACACCGCGGCTGAACGGGGATCTTCCTCTTTACATACGCAACATCGCCCGCATAGTCCGCCGCAATGAGCGCCGCCGCAAGCAGGCGCCGCTCACGCCGCGGCAGGCAGACGCACAGACTTTTTTCCAGAAAACGATATTTATACCCCACGCATAAGACCTCTGCGACGGCATCCGCCGCTCGACCGGAAAATGCGCGCATATCGGGCACTGCGATCCGCACAACCGCTCGGTCTCCGTAAAACTCTATTTCGCCGCGCCCGCCCAAGGACACGGCATCCGGAAGGAGCGTATTATACAGGTAAGAAAGAAAGACGCGGTGTCCGCTGCGTTCGGAAAACTCTATAATCTCCACGTATCTATTGTATGAAGTTCAAGACGTTTGATTCCTTTTGCGTGAAAAAGGGCAAATTGTACGAAAATGCAAATTAAAGAGAAGTTGGCTTGACTTTTGGTCATTTTTATAGTAAAATGACGGGAACAAATGCATCTTGAGAGGAATCGCATGGATTATCAATCGATCGAGCGCAAATGGCAGGCTCGGTGGGAAAAGGCCAAAGTCAACCAGTTTGACAGAAAATCGGAACGCAAAAAGCTGTATGTTCTGGAGATGTTCTCCTACCCTTCCGGCGCAAAACTGCACATCGGGCACTGGTACAATTACGGTCCCACGGACACCTATGCCCGCTTCAAGCGGATGCAGGGCTACAATGTATTCCAGCCGATGGGCTTCGATGCATTCGGTCTTCCCGCAGAGAACTACGCGATCAAGACGGGCATCCACCCCAAGGACTCCACCGAGAAGAACATTGCGACGATGGAAGGTCAACTGCGCGCGATGGGCGCGATGTTTGACTGGTCCGCCGAAGTCAAGACGTGCGAAGAGAGCTACTATAAGTGGACGCAGTGGATGTTCTTGCAGCTGTATAAAAAGGGACTCGCCTACCGCAAGGCGGCTCCCGTCAACTGGTGTCCCTCCTGTCAGACCGTGCTTGCCAACGAGCAGGTCGTAGACGGTTGCTGCGAGCGATGCGGCACGCAGGTCGTGCGCAAAAACCTGACGCAGTGGTTTTTTAAGATCACCGACTACGCAGAAGAGCTGCTGACCGGACTGGACGCACTCGACTGGCCGGAAAAGACCAAGAACATGCAGCGCAACTGGATCGGAAAGTCCACGGGCTGCGAGATCGAGTTTGAGTGCGACGGCGGACAAAAGATCCGCGTATTCACGACCCGCTGCGATACGATCTTCGGTGTGACATACGTCGTTCTTGCGCCGGAGCATCCTCTTGCGCGCGAACTCACGACGCCGGAACAGCGTGACGCAGTCGAAGCTTATATCGAACAGGCAGCAAAATCCAATGAGATCGAGCGCCTCTCTTCTACCCGCGAAAAGACCGGCGTTTTTACAGGTTCTTACTGCGTAAACCCTGTCAACGGAAAAAGGATCCCCGTCTATCTTGCAGACTATGTGCTTGCAACCTACGGTACAGGTGCGGTCATGGCCGTCCCGGCACACGACGAACGCGACTTTGCCTTTGCGACGAAGTACGGCCTTCCGATCGTTAAAGTCATCGAGAAGAAGGGCGGCGAGACGAAGCTCCCCTTCACAGAGGACGGTATCATGGTCGGCTCGCTGCAATTTGACGGCCTCTACGGCGACGAGGCGCGCGCGGAAGTCGCGGCCTGCATTTCAAAATTGGGCAAGGGAGGCAAGAAGGTCAACTATCGCCTTCGCGACTGGCTCGTCTCCCGTCAGCGCTACTGGGGCGCTCCCATTCCCGTCATTCATTGTCCAGTCTGCGGCGACGTCGCGGTTCCCGAAAAAGACCTGCCCGTCAAACTCCCCTATGACGTGGAATTCCGCCCCGACGGAAAATCTCCGCTCGCCAAGCATGAAAAATTCATGCACACGGTCTGTCCCAAGTGCGGCGGTCCCGCCGAGCGCGATCCCGACACGCTGGACACCTTCGTCTGCTCGAGCTGGTATTATCTGCGCTACGCGGACGCACACAACGAAAAAGAGCCGTTCTCCCGCGAGGCGGCAGACAAAATGCTTCCCGTGGACGTGTATGTCGGCGGCGCAGAACACGCCTGCATGCATCTGTTATATGCACGCTTCTTTACAAAGGCGCTGCGCGACATGGGATACCTGGACTTTGACGAACCTTTCAGGCGCCTCGTCCATCAGGGCGTGATCCTGGGTCCCGACGGCAACCGCATGAGCAAATCTCACGGAAATATCGTCTCTCCCGACGAATATGTGACGACATACGGTTCGGATGCCTTCCGCCTCTACCTCATGTTCGGCTTCTCCTATACGGAGGGCGGACCTTGGAACGACGACGGCATCAAGGCGATCGCAAAATTTTTGGACCGCGTCGAAAAAATCGTCGCCAAGGTCGCCGCATGCAAGACGCCCAAAGAGGAAGGTCCTTACGGTGCGGAAGAAAAAGCCCTCGATTATGCGAAAAATTATGCCATCGAACATGTCACGCGCGACGCGGAGGCATTCTCCTTCAATACGGCGATCGCACGCGTCATGGAGTTCGTCAACGCACTCTACAGGTACGATGGTCTGGAGCTTAAAAATATTGCCTTTGAAAAGGCTGCCGTGCACGATCTTGTTCTTTTGCTGGCTCCATTTGCACCGCATGTCTGTGAAGAACTTTGGGAAATGATCGGCGGCAAAGATTTCGTCATCGAGGAGAGCTATCCCGTTGCCGATCCGAAGGCGCTCGTCCTCGACGAGAAGGAGTACGCCGTGCAGGTCAACAGCCGCATGGTGTGCAAGGCGATGCTCGCCACCTCCCTTTCGCAGGAGGAAATCGAGCAGCACGTCCTTGCGCTAGCCGAAGTGCAGGAAAAGCTCGCGGGCAAAACGGTGAAAAAGTGCATCGTCGTCCCCGGACGCCTCGTCAATCTGATCGTCGGTTGATCAAAAAATAAGAACGGCTTCAAAAAAACGATACGCAAATAACAGGCGCCGCCGTGCTATGGCACGGCGGCGCCTGTTATTTGCAATTTTTAAAATACGTCACCCGAGTTTACACATCGTCTGCACGATATGATGCGCATACAGCCGCGCGACGTTGATGCCCGTCACGCGCTCGAAGGTGCCGAAAAAGGCGTTGGAGTTGACCTCGCACACCTCGAAGCCGTCTTTGCCGAATAACAGGTCTACCCCGCAGAAATCCAGTCCGAGGGCATCTGCGGTCTTCTCACAGAGGGCGGCGGTGGCGGTATCGAGCGGGTATTGCTCTCCCCTGCCGCCCAGCTCGGCGTTGGAGCGGAAGTCCGTCTCCGAGACGCGGCGCATGGCAGCGATCGCGCGCCCGCCCACGACGAGCACTCTGAGGTCTTTGCCCGCGCTCTCCGCGACAAACTTCTGGAAAAGATGCGGACGCAATTTGAGTTTCTCCGCGATCAAAGCAAGCTGAGCGCGGTTTTCGGCGAGATACACGCCCTTTCCCAAAGACCCGTAGCATTCCTTGACGACGACGGGATAGCCAAGCACGCGCTCGACCTTGTCCAACAGCGCCGCAGAGACAGGCGCAACCGGCGTATAGCACAGCGGCGCGGCGATCGTGGCAGGCATTCGCACAACACCCGCGAGCGCCATGTGCGTGCGCATCTTGTCGTCGCAGACTTCTACCGCCTGCGCTCGGTTGAAAAGGCGCATGCCCGCGCCCTCCAGAAGGCGCGGGACATACTTATCCTTATCCAAATAGACGCAGAAATCATATTCTGCCGTATCCGTTTTGATACCGCTGTCCAGGTATGCGGGGCAGAAATCGTTACGCTTCAAGTCCGTCGCAACGCCCAGCTCCGCAAGTTCTTCCTGCAGACGGCGAGGCTGATAGAGTTCGTGCTCGCTGTGCGTGTACGCATTGACGAGAATGAGTCCCTTCATTCCGTTCTCCTTTTTCGCTCGTATTTGAGGGATACGTTATGCCGTCTCTTGTGCATCCGTGCGCAGGAACAGTCCGTTGTCGCCGCAATCGAGCACGATCTTCGAGCCAGCTTCGGGGTTCTCCTTGACAATAAACTTTGCAAGCAGGGTCTCCGCGCGCGACTGAATAAACCGCTTCAACGGTCTTGCGCCAAACATGGGGTCGTAGCCGTTGTCCGAGATAAACCCGACCGCGCGGGGCGTGACCTCCAGCGTCAGATTTTCCTGCGCAAGGCGCTTTTGGAGGCGCTCCAGCAAAATTTCGACGATCTTATCGATATTCTCGCGCGTGAGCGGCTTGAACATGATGATCTCATCCAGACGGTTCAAAAACTCGGGACGGAAGGAGCGTTTCAGAAGCGCATCCACCTCCTCGCGGGCGCGGGGACAGATCTCGCCGTCCTCAATGCCGTCCATGATGATATCCGAGCCGAGGTTGGAAGTCAGGATGATGATGGTGTTCTTGAAGTCCACCGTTCTGCCCTGCGAATCGGTCACTCTGCCGTCGTCAAGAATCTGCAGAAGAATATTGAACACGTCGGGATGCGCCTTCTCGATCTCGTCAAACAAGACGATAGAATAAGGCTTACGGCGTACCGCTTCGGTGAGCGCACCGCCCTCTTCATAGCCGACGTATCCGGGAGGCGCGCCGATGAGACGGGAAACGGAGAACTTCTCCATATACTCCGACATATCGATACGCACGATATTCTTTTCATCGTCAAAGAGGTTCTCGGCAAGCGACTTCGCAAGCTCCGTCTTGCCAACGCCCGTCGGTCCCAAGAACAGGAAGGAACCGATGGGACGGTTGGGATCGGAGATGCCCGCGCGCGAACGAAGGATTGCCTCCGAGACCTTGGTGACCGCCTCGTTCTGCCCGACGACGCGCTTATGAAGGTCGTCCTCAAGGCGCAGAATCTTTTCGCGCTCCCCTTCCTTGAGCTTGGCAACGGGGATGCCCGTCCAGCGTGCGACGATGCGGTTGATCTCCTCTTCGGTAACTTCATCCTGCAACAGCGCATCCTTTCTGTCGTTGACACTGGATTTTGCCTGCTCAAGTTTCTTCTGAAGTTCGACTAGCGTACCGTATTTAAGACGCGACGCCTCCTCATACTTGCCGGCGTTCATCAGCGATTCGATCTTTCCGTTGACGTCGTCGATCTTTTCTTTCAGATCTTTCTCGGCATGAATGGCGTTCTTCTCATCTTCCCACTTTGCCTTCATCGCGGCAAACGTCTCCTTGAGGGAGGCAAGTTCCTTTCTCAAAGCCTCCAGGCGCGCCTGCGAGAGATTGTCGCTCTCCTTGGACAGCGCCTTCTCCTCCACTTCGAGCTGTGCAATTTTACGGTTCATCGCGTCCATGTCCGCAGGCATGGAGTCGATCTCCGTACGGATCATCGCCGCCGCCTCGTCGACGAGGTCGATCGCCTTATCGGGCAGGAAACGATCGGTGATGTAGCGGTTGGAAAGCACCGCCGCCGCAACCAGTGCATCGTCGTGGATGCGCACGCCGTGGAAGATCTCAAAGCGCTCTTTCAGTCCGCGCAGAATGGAGATGGTATCTTCGACCGTCGGCTCTCCGACCATGACGGGCTGGAATCTGCGCTCCAGCGCCGCGTCCTTCTCAATGTACTTGCGATACTCATCCAGCGTCGTCGCGCCGATGCAGTGCAGTTCGCCGCGCGCAAGGAGCGGCTTTAACAAGTTGCCCGCGTCCATTGCGCCGTCCGTCTTGCCCGCGCCGACAACGGTGTGAAGCTCGTCGATGAACAGCAGGATATTGCCGTTGGACTTGGTGACTTCGGCAAGCACCGCTTTCAGGCGCTCTTCAAATTCGCCGCGGTACTTCGCACCCGCGATGAGCGCGCCCATATCGAGGGAGAAGAGCGTCTTGCCCTTCAAAGTCTCGGGCACGTCGCCCTTGACGATCCGCTGCGCCAGTCCTTCTGCGATCGCCGTCTTGCCGACGCCCGGCTCACCGATGAGCACGGGATTGTTCTTGGTCTTGCGAGACAGGATACGAATGACGTTTCTGATCTCCTCGTCACGTCCGATGACAGGTTCGAGCTTATGTTCGCGCGCCCGCTTCGTGAGATCTGTGCCGTATTTGTCCAGCGCCTCGTAAGTATCCTCGGGATTGTCGCTGGTTACGTTCTGATTGCCGCGCACCTGCTTCATTCCCTCCAAAAACTTGTTCTTATTCAGCCCGAAGCGGGAGAAAATGTCCTTTAAGCCGCGTTCGTCGTTGTCGAACAGGCACAAAAAGAGGTGCTCGACGGAGATATAGTCGTCCTTCATGCCGGAGGCGAGCTTCTCCGCCTCGGTGAGAATGCGGTTGACGGCGCTCGTCGCGTACGGCTGAGAGCCGCCCGAAGTCCTCGGAAGCCGCTCCACGGCGTCCTTGACGGCAGATGCCAGTCCGTCCGCATCTGCGCCGGCGCGCCCGACGATGCGGTAGTTCAGCCCGTCCCTGTCGAGCAG
This sequence comes from Clostridia bacterium, assembly GCA_017887095.1. Lineage (GTDB taxonomy): Bacteria > Bacillota > Clostridia > Christensenellales > Borkfalkiaceae > Gallimonas. Next base: position 9,475 of record JAGHIT010000106.1, read on the forward strand.
TGCGCAGGCAAGATGCAGCGCCGTCAGCTCCGGATTGCCGTACTCGACGGCGAGGCTCTGTGCGCTCTGGATCGACTGCAATGATTTTTGTGTGAATTTGTTTGCGTCCATATCTGATCCCTCCTGTATCAGGATGGTTCGGAAAACACATGCGATGTTTCCAACCCTTTATGTTCACTTTATTATACCGCATGTTTTATGCCGTTAAACAGACGCGATACAAAAAAGAACAGATGTTTGGAAAATTCAATTTACAGGTAAGGGCAAAGCCATACGGACACCCGATGCAAGCGGTCCGGAGCTCAAACAGGCGCGATGAATCAGTAAAAAAGTGCGCCCGCTTCCGCGGGCGCATCCTGTATCTCATACAAATCATTCATCTGACGATCTTGCGCCAACCGTAGGGATCGGGCGTCCTGCCGTACTGGATGCCCGTGATCGTATCATAGAGCATCTTGGTGATCTCCCCCATCTTGCCGCCGTTGATGACGTAGTCCTTGTCCTTATAGCGGATGAGTCCGACAGGCGAGATGACCGCCGCCGTGCCCGTGCCGAATGCCTCGTCCAGCGTGCCGTTTTCGGACGCCTCCAACACTTCGTCAATGGAAATGCGGCGCTCGGTGACGGGGATGCCCTTGTCCTTTAAGACCTGGATACAGCTCTTACGCGTAATGCCGGGCAGGATGGAACCGACGAGCGCGGGCGTGACGACCTCGCCGCCGATCACAAAGAACATATTCATGCTGCCCACTTCTTCGACGTACTTTTTCTCCTTGGCATCCAGCCAGAGGACCTGATCGAAGCCCTTTTCTTCTGCCTCTTCGCCCGCCTTCATGGACGCGGCGTAATTGCCCAGGCACTTTGCCTCGCCCGTGCCGCCCAGCGTCGCGCGGGTGTAATAATCCTCGACGACGAGCTTGGTCGGCTCCAGTCCGTGCGCATAGTAGCTGCCGACGGGCGAAAGGATGATAAAAAACAGATACTCTGTAGACGCATGCACGCCGAGCATGACGCGCGTTGCGACGATGGTCGGACGAATGTAGAGCGCCGTGCCGGGCAGGGTCGGGATCCAGTCCTTCTCCAGCTTTAAAAGCTCTTCAAGTCCCTCTTCGACAATGTCCTCCGGGAAATTGGGGATACACATTCTCGTTGCGGAGCGGTTCATGCGCGCCCAGTTCTCCTCGGGACGGAAGACGGCAATGGAGCCGTCCGGCTGTCTGAATGCCTTCATGCCCTCGAAGATGCCCTGCGCGTAGTGAAAAATACTCGTCGCAAGGTCGAACGGTTTGGGTTCGTTGGGTTCGATTTTTGCATCGTGCCAGCCCTTCTCGGCGGTGTACTTCATCGTGAACATATAGTCGGTGAAGTAGTGACCAAAGCCGAGCGAGTTATCAAACACGGGTTTTTCCTTGAGCTGTTGTCTTTTGATGATCTCCATACGAATACCTCGAAGGCTTGATTTCTTTCCATTATACTCCGCTTTTTTCTATTTTTCAAGCGGAAAAGGCGAAAAATATGATTTCCCGCGCAAAATCTCCGCGCGGCCGATGAGAATGTCGTTGCAGCGCGCGCAGAAGTCGTCTACGTTCTCCTCCCGGACGGCGACCGTAAAAGACGCTTTCTCCGCAAACTCCCTTTGAAGCACGTTCTCACCCTCCAGAAAGCGGGTGAGCGCGTTGACTTCAGGATAATTGACGGCGATCGTCACCTCGACACAGACGGCGTATTCGCAGATCTGCGCGCGTTCCAGCGCCTCCGCAGCACTCGAAGCGTACGCACGCGTCAGTCCGCCCGCCCCCAGCTTGATGCCGCCGAAGTAGCGCACGACCGCGACGCCCGTTTCAAACAGCCTGCGCGCGCGGATGACTCCGAGAATGGGCATACCCGCCGTCCCCTGCGGTTCGCCGTCGTCCGAAAAGCGCATGAGATTGCCGATGCGGTCTGCAACGAACGCATAGCATACATGGGTCGCAAGCGGATGCTCCCCGCGCACCTGCGCCAAAAAGGCACGCGCCGCCGCCTCATCCTCCGTGTGCGCGACGTAGGTGAGAAAGCGCGACTTTTCGATGACCTTCTCGTATAAGGAGGGCTTTGCGACGCTCAAATAGCTCACTGCACGCTGACCTTTAAGCGCACCTTCTTGCCCTTGAACAGCGTGAAGGGAGACGGAGGCAGCGGTGCGTTGACGTCTACGACCTTCTCGCCGTTGATCGTGACGCCGCCCTGCTCGACGAGGCGGCGCGCCTCGCCGTTGGACTTGCACACGCCCGTCGCAACAAGCGCCTGCAATACCGTCTGCGTGTCGGCGGGAACGACCTTTTCCGGCATCTCGCCCTCGCCGCCGAATGCAGCCTTCGCCTGCGCGCGGACGGCGTCCGCGTTTTCCTGCCCGTGGACCATCTTGGTCAGCTCGTACGCGAGCACTTCCTTGGCGGCGTTCATGCGCTCGTCCTGATAGCGCGTCAACTCTGCGATCTCCTCAAGAGGCAGGAAGGTGAGAAGCTTCAGGCACTTCTCGACGTCCGCGTCGGCGGTGTTGCGCCAGTACTGATAGAACTCATAGGGCGAGGTCTTGTTCTCATCCAGCCAGACGGCGCCCTTCTGCGTTTTGCCCATCTTCTTGCCTTCGCTCGTCGTAAGAAGCGTAAAGGTCATCGCAAACGCGGGTTTCTGCTCCTTGCGGCGGATAAGATCGGCGCCCGCGAGGATATTGCTCCACTGATCGTCGCCGCCCAACTCCAACGCGCAGCCGTACTTTTTGAAGAGCACCAAAAAGTCGTACGCCTGCATGAGCATGTAGTTGAATTCAAGGAAGGATAGTCCGCGTTCCATACGCGATTTGAAGCACTCCGCCGTGAGCATCTTATTGACGGAGAAGTGCACGCCGATATCGCGCAAAAAGTCAATATAGTTGAGATTTAAGAGCCAGTCGGCGTTATTGACGATGATCGCGCCGTTCTCCCCTTCAAAGGAAATAAAGCGCGACATCTGTTTCTTGAAGCATTCGACGTGGTAGGCGATGGTCTCCCTGGTCATCATCGAGCGCATGTCCGTCCTGCCCGAGGGATCGCCGATCATTGCCGTTCCGCCGCCGATGAGGATAATGGGCTTATGCCCCGCGTCCTGCATATGCTTCATGGCGATGAGCTGCATGAAGTGACCGACGTGAAGACTGTCCGCCGTCGGGTCGAAACCGATATAAAATGGCACGCTCTCCGAACCGAGCTTTTCATACAGCTCGTCCTCGTACACCGTCTGTTTGATAAATCCCCGCGCGCGCAGGGTATCCATCACATTCTGCATTGCTGTCTCCTTCTTGCCCGTCCGCAACAAAAAAACGGCTTGCACGCGCAAACCGTTCTACTGTCCTTCCGATCTACGCGCGAAAAGAGTATTACGCAACAACGTAATACGCGTAGCCGTAAATTGCAACTGCGAGCGAATGTTTCATGCTTTTATTATACGCCCCTTTTGTACCTTTGTCAAACGCTTGTACCCCATTCATACAAAATTCAGCGCATTTTCCGTCGATTCGCCCAGTCCCCTCATCGTAAGGAAACGAGACAGAACGCATTCCGCAGTCCCCGCTTCAGCAAGACGGATGCGAAGTTCCCGATTTCGCTTCGCTCTTGCCGCCCGACGCAAACATTCCAACCGCTTGTCCATAGAGAGCTGTTCCATACTCCCTATTGTACGCATCATACTTGACAGATATTGTCATGTATGGTAAAATTGTTTTAAGAATTTTCTACATTGTTTCAAGGAAAAAAACCGATGAAATACCAGATCATGATCGATATCCTCTTCACCCTGCTTGAAAAGCGACGTATCAGTGCGGGAGAGCTTGCCGCGCGCTATAACGTATCGGTCAGATCCATTTACCGCTACATCGATGAAATGACGGTTTCAGGCATTCCCATTGACGTATCGCGCGGAGCAAGCGGAGGCATCTGTATTTCGGACGCATATAAACTGCCGCGCGGATTTATGACGCGCAACGAATATGACAGAGCGATCGAGGCAATGCGTGCAATGGAGAGCGAACTGGGCGATCCGGTCCTGCGGTCTGCGATCGAAAAGCTTTCCGCCCAAAGGAAACTTGAGAGCCGCGACGATGCGCTCTCCGGAAATATTTTAGTAGACAGCGGCGCGTGGGGCAGCGAACGGACATTTTCAGACAAACTGCGGCTGCTTTCGCGCGCTACGGACGAACGGGAAGCCATAGAAATCGATTATGTTGCCAGAAACGGCAACCGAACCCACCGCACCATTTTACCGCATCTGCTCGTATATAAGCAGAATATATGGTACGTCTATGCGTATTGCCGACTGCGGGCAGAATTTCGGCTGTTTAAAATAGGACGAATGCGCACCGTAGTACTGACGGGAGAAACCTTTGAACGCTTTCCGTTTACACGCAACGACGTCCCGCTCTCCTTTTGGACGGACAGCGAAATGTGTGTCGAGGCGCGCTTTAGCATCTCTGAAGACGTCCTTCCCTTCGCGGAAGAGTGGCTGGGAATTGAAAACGTATATGAGCGGAACGGAAAATTTTATGCGGACGTGACGCTTCCGGACGACGAATCGCTCATCGGCAAGATCCTGTCCGCAGGCGCAGGATTTCAGGTGCTCTCCCCTGCTTCGCTCGCCGAACGGGTGAGAGCGGAGGCAAGGAAAATTCTGGAAAGCTATTGAGCAACAAGGGAAGCGGGCGGCGCAACTGCGCCGTCCGCTCTTTCTTTGATCAAATCAATAATAAATCGTTGCTTGGTTTGCTGTAACTATACAAGAAATATCTGTCTCCGTTCCGTTTGCCGCCACAACGCGGTAGGTATAAGTCACGGTGACATCGACGTGCATCACGCTCCTGTCCTGCGAAAGATCGATCGTCTGCGAGAAGGACAGTTGATCCGTCGAGCCGGTACGTACCTCGTCGCTCTGGAACCAACCGCTTCCGGGCAACGTCAGCGTATAGTCGGTCCTGATACCTGCCGTGGCGACGCTTTCCTTCGGAGCGCCCGCAAGCGTGCCGCCGGAGACGTTCACGTTTGCGCTGTGGTGATACGTCTTGATGAGCCAGCCAGACGACGTTCTGGAGCCGCTCGCCGATACCGTCACATTGCTTACCCAAAGCGCAGAGACCGTCGTCGAGGTGCCGCCGCCCGTGTACGCGAACTCGGTCACATACCGGTATTCCCCATCCTCTTGAACAAACCAGCCGAGGAAGGTATAGCCCTGCGCGGCAGGCGTCTCAAGCGTATAGAACGAATCAAAATCGACTTCCGCACTCGTTACGTTCACCGCTTCACCGAGCGTAAAGGAAACGCCGTTGCTCGTATAGATGACCGTGTCAGGCACGAGCGGAATGCGGACGGTCGTGCCGTTTGCAAGGAGATCGAGATCCGTCTCGTTCCAAATAACCTGCGCGTCCCCGATCACTGCGCCGAAATCGAACACGTTATCCTCGCTTCCGACCGTAAACGTATAACTCTTATCGCCCCAAATGATCTCGACTTTTGCGTCATAGTACATCTGCATCGTAAGAGCAAAGCTGCCGTCTGCCTGCAGCGTCCAATCATCGCCCGGCCGCTCGGGAGACACGAGGGTCACATCATAGAGCTTGGGCGTGTATGTCGCAGCGATCGTGCCGTCTGCAGCGATCGAATCGTTCCAGGCGAGCGTATACCCTTCCCTTTCGTATGCCGAAAGATCGGGATATTGCAGCTGAGAGAGCATAACGCCGCTGACTGCATCATACCAAAGCGTCTGCTGATCGATCTGCTCGCCCTCCAGCGTATAGCGGACAGATCTTTGCTCGGGGATAATGTAGTAATTTTCTGCCTGCGCAGACCAGTCAATGGATGCAAAATCAATGCCGCCGAATTCGTCAGCAATATCGTTTGTCAGATCGGAATACCCGTCCTCCCATACGTTCATCGGGTTGCGGAAGGTCAGGTTTGCCGTCAGGCTGACAAAATCCATGATGGACGTCCTGACGTCAAGCGTACGCAGAACGTTGTTCGTTCCGTAATAGGTCTGCGAACCCAGTTCGATGCCGATATCGGTGAGGACGCCATCCGTCAGGGCATCGCCGTTCATGGTGAGCAGCCAGTTCCCGCCCGTTCCGTCCGCCTTGGCGGTATAGCTGTAATTCTTGAGGTAATGATACAATATAGCCCCGTAGTCCTCTGTGATCGGGCCGGAACCGTTTGACTCCGTCGGGATCTTAGAATTGATCCAATCGGACAGGTTGAACAAATACCCGATCTGCCCGAGGAAACCGCCAAAGAAGTTCGAAAGCGGCATGACGCGATAAGTCACAACGGGTGTATTGTACGTCTCTTCCGTTGTCCAGATAATGGTCGTCTTCCAATAAGTGTACTGCGTACGCTTTAAATAGACCATTCCGTCCTCGATCGTGATCTCCAGCTGCGTGCGCCCGTTGATGACCACGATATTCAATTCCTGTACGCCGGGATAGTTGATCTTGGCATTGAGCGCGATCTCTCCGTTTTCATCCGTGGAAACGGCAAGATCAATGGTAATGCCGTCGATCGTATATCCGAGCAGGGATGCCTCCGCCGTACCGCTGATATAAAATCTGTCGTTCAGAGCGTAACCGCTTTCCGATTTGTGCGTCGCTGAGAGCGCAACAGACTTCAGCAGATCGTCAACGCCGGCAAAAGTGTAGCTGTCGTAATCGGAGAAAGTAATGCTTGCGATCTGCTTGCCGTTCTGCATAACAAACGCGTTGCTGTCGCCGCTTTCCAGCGTGAGCGCCGCATAATCAAAGGAAAACGCAACGCTCGTACGCTCACTGTTATCACTGCCGTAAATATTGGACATCCCGACCGCCGTGAGGTAACTCTCTCCGTCTCTGTCAGCCTTTGTAAGCGCAATGGTGAGCGGCTGCAGCCCTTCCCCGCCAAAAATCCGATCGGAATCCAAAGACAGCGTAAATACCGCTTCGCCGTTGTCGCCATAGGTAAGACCGAATTGCTTCAGATAAGCAGCGGGATCGGTCACAGCACTGCCGAGATCGGCATCCTCCAATGCTCCGCTGACCGCATCCGAGACGCCGCCAAGCATTGTTTCAAGCTTTTCCTTGATGCCGAGCGTGTTCATCAGCATATTTCCGACCGCCGCAAGCTGCCCTTCTTCATCCGCGGTAAGCCAATTGCCGACGAGATATTCGTCCAGCACGGTAAAGAGCGCCGTGACCATGTCTTTCGGCACGCCCATGCCGACGAGGAACGTTTCAAGCACGCCGCCTTCGCCGCCTGCCAGCGACAGCCCACCCGAGAGCAAGGTCATAACGTCGCTTGCCGAGACTGCAAAGCGCAGCGGAACAGGCTTTCCCGTCAGGAATTTGGAGAGGCTGACAAAGAATTCAAGTTCATTATCGCCGTTGGAATCGAGCATCCAGAACTCAAAGTTGAGATCGGTGCCGCTGCCGCTTTCCTCATCCAGTTGTAAATTGAAGTAAAGGTACGCCTCAGGATCGACCGTGACTGTCTTGCCCTGCGTATCCACAACGATCGGGAATCCGGCAACGCTCAGTCCCGAATGATAGACCAGCTTTCCGTTGATCGTAAATTTCTTGCTCTGGTCCGCAGTATAGACGGTAACGCCGTCCTGAAAGGAGATCGAAAGATCGGGAGACGCAAGCGAACCGACCGCCGCGCCGACAAAGTCGACGAGCTCGCAAAGGTCACGCACGGTGAGATACTCGCGCTGCACCTCGGCGGCTCTTCCGTCAGAGACGGAAACGCCAAGCATGCCGTTCAAGGATATGCCGCCGACGGAAAGACCGCTTGCATGGAGCACGACGCCCTTTTGCGCGAGGCAGACATCAAGTATCGCATTGCCATAAGCTACGGTCGCAATGCTGCCCTCCCGATCGGAGGCACCGCCCAATACAAGGTTGTTTAGTAAAGAGGGCAGATCGAGCGATGCAAACAGGTCAGTGACCGCAGCGCCGGCGCCGAGCTGTAAACCGATCTCCTTGACTTCCGCGGGCAGAATCGTCCCCTCTGCCGCAGAACGGTTGACAATTTCTGCGATGCGCGCGTACACATCTGCGAAAGCAACCTTAAGATCGTCCAGTTCGCTGTATGCGAGTTCCACCGCAAGCGCACCGAATACGATGCGGATACGATCGGCGGTTGCATCCACGCTGACCGATACGACCGTTTCTCCTGCCGTCACCGTGAGATCGGCACACAGGGCGATACCTTCTTCCCAGGACAGCCACCCGTTCTCGACCGCAACGTTGAGCGAAATATCGCCGTAGACGACGTCAAGGGAACCGTTCAGCGCGACCTCCTGTTCTTTAAGGATGGTCACTACCGTATCGAACAGGGGCGTGATGTCCACGTAGTTCAGATAGTATTCGTCATGAATGACAAACGGTACTGTAGGGGAAACGGAAACGCTCATCCCCAGCGCCTCCAGGCGAACGCCCCTCGGGAACAGACTGAACTGTACGTCGCCGAGCGCAAGTTCGACGCCAAAGAGAGACAGAAGCGTTGAACCATCCACGCAGATACCGTCTTCCGTGACGGTAAACAGAGATGAAAGATCAAGCGAAAGCAGCTTTGTAAGCAGCTCCTGCACATCGATATCCCCTTCCGACTGCGGCATATCGCCGAGCAGCTCACGAAGCAGTCCGGCAAGCTCGGACGCCGTCGCCCTGATCTTAATGCCGTCTATTGCACAGAAGATATCGCCTTCGGGATCATAGGTAAAGGAAAGCCCCCTTACTCTGCTGCCCGTCCTGATATTCATGACGCACGAAACACTCTTGGACGCCTGATCGAAGGCAATGGCTCCTGCAAGGGATATATCTCCCTGCGACGAGGCATAAGAAAACTCCAGCATCCATGCCTTTGCCAACGCAAGTTCCGCGATCGTCTCGATCCAGGGCATGACATCCACATAGTCCGCATAATCCCCTGCCGAAACCGTGAACGCCTCTGTCGGAATAAACTCGATCTCCGCACTTAAAACCGAGACGGAGACGCCGTTCTCTGTGAGCGTCAGCTGTACGTCGCCGAGCGTAAAATCGACGCCGAACAGGGCAAGAAGTTCCGTGCCGTTCAGAGTAATACCATCCTCCGTAAGTCCAAAGACTTCGGAGACATCGATCGCAAACAATCGTTCCAGGATCTGCTGCAGATCCGCATCCATGGCGGGCGCTGCGGCATCTGAGGAGAATAAACCGTTCACCAGAGCGGCGATTTCCGCTGCGGAGGCTTTCACTTTGATGCCGTCCACCGCAAGATATACCGTGTGAACGCCGTCCGACTGCGCAGACGCAAATGTGAGCCGTTTTGTAATGCCGCCCCATGCGAGGTCAACTTCGCCTCTGACGGAAAGTGTCGTCACATCGAAATCGAGCGAAGCGGCGAGTGAAAATGCCTCGGTCTCATACGCTGCGTCCGCATGCAGCGCCTCCGCCCGGGCAAGCGAGGCAATTGCCTCCAGCCAGGGGCCGGCATCCACATAATCCGCATAGTCCCCTGCCGAGACCGTGAATGCTTCGGCAGGCGCAAGCGAAACATCTGCACCTGAAACGGAAACGGAGATGCCGTCCGCCGTTTCGCCGATCGTTACGTCGCCGAGGTCGAAGGAAATTCCGAGCGCCGCAAGCAGCTTTCCCGCCGCGACCGTGATCCCGTCCTCCGAAGTGGAAACCATGGACGCAAGATCAAGCGAGAGAAGCATATCGATCAGAGACGCCGCATCGTTTGCTCCCACGGTTGAAATGCCCGCCGCGGAATACTGTTCTGCGAGCAGCTCAGACAAAACTGCCGCAACATCATTCACTGCAACGCGCACCTTTACTCCGTCCAGTTCCAAATAGACAACGGGAGCGGCACTGTTAGTGCAATAGGCAAAGTTCAGCGTCTTGCTCATACCGTTATATACGATATCGAGACTGCCGCGCGCAGAGAGCGAGGCAAAATCCAGCGAGACGCCGCCGTGCAGCGCAAGCTCGCCCTGCGCCATAGGAAGCGTATAGGAAACACTGACGTCAACCGCTTCGCCCGTGACAATGTCCGCAAGTTTGAGAACCATACCTGTAAGGTCGGTATAGGATGCAGGATCACCCGCTTCGGGGACAGTCGCCTGTGAATAGGACAGCTCTGCACCGACCCGCATGCCCGCAAGCGTCAGCTGCGTCGTGACACCGCCCAGAGAGACAGTCTTGCCGTCCTCCGCTATGTCAAAAGAAAAAACAACCGGAAGTTCGATACCGGAGATCGTGAGAACGGAGGAAAGCGTTGCGCTTCTGCCGTCCTCCGCAACCGTAAACGTACCGCTGCCAAGCTGCTCCAGGAGCGCATCGGTATCCGTCACGCTGCCGTCTCCCGTCATTGCCGTAAACAATGCCGCAAACTGCTCGGGATCGAGCGAACCGCGGAAGTTGTCGCCGATGCGAAGATATACGTCCTCGTCCGCATAGGCAACATAAAGCGCTCCGATCTGCGCGCGCAACTGCAAGTTGCTGAAGTCAGCCGCATCGACATAGACAAGCCCTTCGACCGCTCTTCCGTCGAGCGACAGTCCGAGGCGGAAGGTCACAGGTCCCTGTAACACGGGAGCAAACGCAGCGGAAAGGCATCCCGCCGCCGTCACCGCAGCATTCTCTTCCGCGCCCGTCGCAGGCTTGGAAGCATACTCTGAATAATAATCGTCGTAAACGTTTGTCACCGCTTTTTGCGTGCCGTATTCATACGCCGTATGATAGGAAGCGCGGCAGCCGACGGAGATGCCCATCGTTGCGGTATAGCTCTCGTCGATGTCCGAGGAAAGCACCTGCCAGGTGGAATCGAAAGTATATGTGACGGTGATATGATCAAACGTGGGAAGCCCCGTAAGTCCGCCCGTCGTCATCATCTGGTTGACGTAGTATGCAGGCGCCTTATCTGTCGCAGGGTTCAGATAATATGTCTGCGAATAGGTGCCGTCGCCGTTGCTGACGACCTCCTCCGCGCCCAAGAGCGTCTCTTCATTGATCACATACACGGAAAACTCCGTGCCGGGAAGCCCGCGCGACGCCTTGAAATCGTCGATGGTCATATTGCCTGCGGGAGTTCCCTGCTTCCACTCCGTCGCCAACCCGTTATATGTGGAAGCGCCGCCCGCCGCCTCGCGCCAGATGACGCGGTCGCCGACATAACAGAACTGCCGCGCGGAATTGACCATGCTCGAACGGGTGATATCCGTCTGGATGAGAACGCCGTCGTCATACTGTTTCCATGTATTGACCTGCTGGGTCAGCATCGTATCGACCGTGCCGCTCATTTCCGTATAGTAATTGCTCTGCGCGCGGAAACGGGTGTTCATATAGCCGATATTTTCCAACGCGCTGTGCATATCGGGCGTAGAACCGTCCGTCGGAAGTTCATACGAGACGGTAACGAACCCTTCTTCCACCGAATTCGGAGCCGCCTTATTAAAAAAGAGCGCGTTGACCGCAAATGCCCCACCCACCAAAACGGCGCAGGCAGCAACACCCGCCAATCCCTTCACAAGGCGGCGATGGTGTTTCGCTCTCAGGCGGATCCTTCCCTTTTTTCGGACTGCTTTCGGGATCCCCTCTCCTTTGAGTTCGGATAGTGTCGGTTCCTGTCCGCAATCGTGTTTTTTCATATTCTGTCTCCCATCCGCAAAACGCGGGCTGTAACGATTTCTTATGACATAAGTTTACCACCAGACAAGAATTCTGTCAACAAAATATATGACAATTTTCATGAAAACATAAAAATACTTTCGTGTCGCCTTGTTGAATAAAAGAAAAATCTTCTCAAAAAAACGGGCAAAAGCCCGTTTGAAACCTTAAAGTTCCACTTCTTCCGTAAGAATGCGTACAAGTCGTTCCTCGCACGGCGTACGTTCAAAGAATCCGCGCGGAGGACTTCCCTCCACGGCAAAATCAGCGGCAACACGCCCATGCTTTAAGACAACTGCGCGATGTGCGAGCATCGCCGCCTCGCGCACATCATGCGTGACAAACACGATGCTGCTGCGGGACTGCTCCCAGAGTGACGCAACCAACTCGATGAGCGACTTTTTCAACGAAAGATCGAGGGAAGCAAACGGCTCGTCCATTAAAAGCATTTCATGCGGGTACAGAAAAGCACGCGCGATCGCGACGCGCTGCCGCTCGCCGCCCGAAAGCTCGTGCGGGTACGCCCGCTCCCGTCCGGCAAGCCCCACCTTTCCGAGCATCTCATCTGCCGCAGCATGTACGCTTTTGGGCAGTACGAATTTAAGATTTTGCTCGGCGGTCAGATTGGGCAAGAGCTTGGGCGACTGGAAGAGATAGGAGCATACCTTTCTGCCCTCTACGCTGCCCTCAAACGAGGTCTGCCCCGCAAGGACGTTTAAAAGCGTCGTCTTTCCCGCGCCGCTCTCCCCGAGAATGGCAGTGATCTTCCTCTCCTCCAGCGCGAGAGAAACGTGATCGAGCGCGGTGATCTTATCATATTTCTTGCATATATCCCTTAAAATCATGTCCGCCACCTCACGATCAGCCGATAGGCAAAATAGCACACTCCTTCCAAAACAAACCCCATGAAAAGAACCAACAGCGTGAGCGCCATAAGCCGCGGCATATTGAGATACATCTGCGCATCCTGCATCATGCCGCCGAGAGAACGATAGGTACTTGCAAGAACCTCACCCGAAATGACGACCTTGAGTCCCAGCGAAAAGATGCCTCCCGCCTGTTTGAGCATGACGGGCGCAGCGAGCGGAAGATACATTTTCCCGATGCGCCTCATAAGCGGTACCCGGAAGGCGCGCGTGAGTTCGCCGTAGTTTTCCCCGACCTCATCCAAGGCGGCAAGTGCGGCGGCATAGACGGCAGGGAACAGGACGAGCGCGGAAACGATGACGGGAACCATGGAGGGCGTCGTCCACAGGAGCAGCATCAGGATGACCGCCATCGTCGGCACCGTACGCACGACGGAGATGACGGGCGCAAAGAAGACGCGCAAACCGGCCGTAAGGTGTGAGCAGACAGCCATGGCGATGCCGAGCGCCATGGACGCAAGAAACGCCCACAGTGTTCTTAAAAAAGTATTCCAAAAGGCACGCCAAAAGGACGCATCCGCAAGAATGCGTCCCATTTCCGCAAACGCGTCCCAAAAGGAGGGGAGCACGTAGTCATTGCGCACGATATAGTAGGCGGCGATCCATACAAGCCAAAGCGCGACGATCGCCGTCAGCGACAAGAGCGCGTTTTGATACTTCTTTGCCACCTTCACGGCTGATAGTAAAAGGCATCCGAAACGGTCGAAGTAAATTCGGGACTGATGGCGATCAGCTCTGCAAGGAAGGCATTGACACGCTCCTTGCACGCCTGCGCAGGCGTAAAGCGCACGGAGCAGTTGGCAATGACCTCGCTCGTCAGGTTATCGGCGTTGAGCGAAGGCGTCATGCCTTCGGTGTACTTGTCCTCCAGCAGCGCAACGACCTCGGCCGCATCCGCTCCGGAGAGGAACTGCGCGCCGTCTTCCATGTATTCGATCAGCCGTGCAACCGCCTCCGCACCGTATTTATCGCCGATGACGGACGTCTTTGCAACGAGCACCGCCTGAGGATATCCCGTACCGTCGCCGTAGAGCGCCTGCAGGCTGCCGGCAAGTTTGAACGGATTGGCGCTTACAGCCGTTCCCTTGATCTTGGCGCTTGCAGCAGGCTCGGGGCAAAGATAATAATCACACCCGCCCGCGGGCGTGACGCCCGTTGCCGCATCCTGAATGGGCTGCAGGTTGATCATTTCATCGGAAGCCCCGACCTCGCTGGAGAGGATCCGGTAATCGAGATCGTTGGCTTTCAGAACCGTCTGAAAGGTCAGCCCGGGCACGTTGCTCAGCTGGACGACCCCCACCGTCTTTCCGACGAGCACGTCAAGGCTGTCCGTCGTGAGCTGCGCATTGTCCCCCGTCGTGAGAAAGTACATATTGCCGTTCGTAACGGTGCCGAGCATCTGATAGGTCTCGCCCGAGCCGAGCAGCTTTGCCGCCGCATTGACGGGCAGGACGCAAAAGTCCGCCGCCGGAGCCTCCCCCGTCACCTGCGCCGCGATCGTGCTCGATGCGACGATATGATACTCGAAGCCGTTATCCGTCGTCTTGTCAATAGCGTTTGCGAGCGCCAGGGCGGGCGCGCCGTCGGGCGCATAGACGGTGTAGACGGGCGAATCGGACTGAGTGTCCTCAGCGGGCGTACAAGCTGCAAATGCGGCGAGCGCTGCCGTGCTCAGGAAAAATGCCATGGTGACTGCAACTGTTTTTTTCATAGTTTCCTCCGGAAATTTTATCTGAATAAAGACTTTGCCGTGACGCCTTCCAGCCGACCGATCTTGCCCGTCAGGGCGTTGACCGCGGCAGAAGGTGCGTCCAGCACGACGCAAAGAACGGAGACACCCCGCTCCCGATAGGGTATTCCCATGCGCCCGACAATGTATTCTCCGTACTCGGAGAGATACCCATTGATTTTTTCCGCCTCCTTCCTGTCTTCCACGAGGACGGAGAGCACGCAGAGTCGTTTTTCTTCCATAAATAAATCCCCATGCCCGCGCGGACATGGGGAGACGGCGCACCGAATGTGCGTATGGTTCTATACGTCTCCTTTACGGTCAGACCGCTCTTTCCGCTCAGGCGAAGATATTATACTACAAACAATGCGGCGCGTCAAGCAGGACGCGCCGCAAATTTTATTCTTTTATCGTGACGATGACCTTCCCTCCGAGAAGAAGGATCATCTTAGCGGCCTCCATGGAGTAGACGTCCGCCTCGACTTCAAGCGTCTTTGTCAAAATCCCGCGCGCCAGTACCTTGACATACGTCGCTCGCTTGTCAAAGAATGGAATGCGCGCTTTCATCGCATCGATATCGACGTACTCGCCGTCCTCAAAATAATCGCTCAGCGTATCGATATTGACGATCGCCGTACGGGTCTTATCCGCCATACGCCCGGAACGCTCCATCTGCGCTTCCGCTTCTTCGTCCGCCATCATCTCTGCCGCTTCGGCAACGCTGACGCGGTGTTCCGCTGCGAAATCACGCCGTTCCTGCATGACGGCGAGTTCCGCAGGCGCTTTGACCGCCAGCGCCGCAGGGGGCATGACGGCGAGTTCCGCAGGCGCTTTGACTGCCAGCGCCGCAGGAGGCACCAGCGAAACAGCGGTTTCTTGCTCTGCCTCTTCCGTCACCGCTGAGACAAGCGGCTCCGCTTCAATCGACACGGAATCGCTTTGCTCTGTCCTGACCCAGCGGATCGTCAGATTTTTCCTCGGCACGGAGGCATCCCTTTTGAACTTCCTGCAACTGTGACCGAAATCGGCGATAACCAGCACGGCGATCAGCACAGCCACCGCTCCCAATGCCGCCAGCAGATATGCAGGATCGGGGGCAAGCAACATTACGCTCATCATGCAATCCCTCCCGTCGAAATATTATTTATATTATAACAAGCCCTCCCCCGCTTTGTCAATCCCCCTTTGAAAAATTTCACCGTAGCCGGCAGGATCTCCGCCGCTTCGACAGAATGCGCCCCGCCGCTTGACGCGGCGGGGCGCAAACATAAAACGGATCAAAGCGCTATAACAAGATACAGATGACGCCTCCCCTGCCCTCGTTGACGATGCGCGTAACGGTGCGCCGCATCTTTTTTTGCAGCGGTTCGCTCATGGCGCGGTTCTTGACTGCAAGTTCTCCGCCGAGAAGATCTTTGAGCGACTTGCCGAACATATTCGTCTCCCATGCCCGTGCGGGATCGGCCTCAAGGTCGGCGGAAAGCTGTCTGACGAATGCAGCGCTCTGCTCCTCGTTGCCGAGCGCAGGCGAGACTTCCCCGCTCACATCCACACGAATCACATGGTAACTCGGCGCATCGGCGCGCAGGCTTACCCCGGCCCTTCCGTTCTTTTTAACCAGCGTCGGCTCGGCGAGCATCATTTCAGCCTCATCGGGCGGGACAATGGAATATCCCGTTTCCTGCGCTTCCTCAAAAGCCTGCCCGACGCGGTCATAAAGTCTTTTTGCCTCCGATAATCCGGTGCAGAACTTCATCAGCGTGAGATCGTCGGATATAGGTGCCCCGCACTGCTCTCCGAGCACGGAATAAAACACCCCTTCCTTCGCTTCGACAACGCAATATACCCTTCCCGTTGCAGCATCCAACTCTACAGATGACGGCGGCAGCAAACGAGCGCTCTCGGCATACAGCGTATCGAGCAGAGCGCAGTCGCTCATTTTGCTGAGTTTGGGCGCAACGGATCGGACCCCTTCAAGCACCTCGGAAATGATCGGACTATCCGCATCCAGAATCCGCATCCAATCGGGAAGATCAACATCTACACACGAAACGGGAAATTCATAGAGCACTCTTTCCAATACGGCGCAAAGCGTCTCACCCGTTGCAGTTTCTACATTGATCGCCAATACCGGCGCTCCGTATTTTTCCTCCATCTCCGCCCGAAGCGTTTCCGCTGCCGCAGGATCGAGACAGTTGAGCACAATGACGTATGGCTTTCCGAGGGTCTTTAATTCCTCCTGCGCGCGTTCCTCCGCAGCCTCATACGCAGAACGCGGCAGCTCTGTGACGCTTCCGTCCGTCGTGACAAGGACTCCTATGGTCGAATGGTCGCGTATGACCCGCCGCGTCCCATCCTCCGCCGCTACGTTGAACGGCACGCTCTCCTCGTTCCAAGGCGTCTTGACAAGACGAGGCGCACCGTTTTCTTCAAATCCCGTTGCCCCTTCCGCAGGGTACCCGACACAGTCGATGAGCCGCACACGCGCAACTGCATCCTTCACTTTGATCTCCGCCGCTTCCTCGGGCACAAATTTGGGCTCGGTGGTCATTACCGATCTCCCGCTCGCCGACTGCGGCAACTCATCCGTATACCGCTTCTTTTTGGCGCCCGTGATCTGCGGCAGAATAAGTTCCTGCATAAATTTTTTGATAAACGTTGATTTACCCGTTCGGACGGGTCCTACGACGCCGATGTAGATCTCGCCGCCCGTCCGCGTTGCGATGTCCTCATAGATACTGAATGTCTTCATGCCCGCATTTGCCTCCTGACTCGTCCGATTGCTTTGCATGAATAGCGTATGCGACAACAAAAGCGAATATGACAAAGTAAGCTGCATACCGCGATCGCCCAAACTTTTTCCCTGCGCCGCGCGCAAAGATCGCGTACTTCTTTGTGATTGTTTGACAGACAACGCTGCGTCTTCTATAATATAAGTATGAACCGGACATTCAAAGCACTCCTTTTCGACCTGGACGGCACACTCACCGATCCGTTTGAGGGCATTGCCAATTCCATTGCTTACGCACTCCGCAAATTTGGCATCGAAGTCGAAGACAAGCACTCTCTTACTGCATTCATCGGTCCTCCGCTCGTACAGTCATTTTGCACTTTTTGCGGGTTTACCCGAAACAATGCCCTGAAAGCCGTGGAGTTCTACCGTGAATACTTTGCCGAGAAGGGACTCTATGAAAATGTCGTCTATGATGGGATCGTCCCAATGCTACAGATGCTGAAGGCTCACGGCAAACAACTGTATGTCGCCACGTCCAAGCCGGAAGTCTTTGCCAAGCGTATCATAGAGCATTTCGGCATGGCAGAATATTTCGTCGGCGTTGCGGGCGCAACCTTGGACTCTTCGCGTAACGAAAAAGCGGACGTCATCGCTTATGCGCTGAAAAAATATGCCGTCGACGCGGAAAGCGCCCTCATTATCGGCGACAGAAAGCATGATATCCTCGGCGCGAAAGCAAACGGGCTGCACTCCATGGGCGTTTTATACGGTTACGGCAGCCAACAAGAGCTGCGCGCCGCAGGCGCAGACATGCTCGCAGATGCGCCGCTTTCGATCGCCGAGATGCTCATATGACGTGCAAAAAATAACCTAGAGCGTGCAAAGCGGCCTGCGAATTCGGGCATAACCGTTATCCGCCGGCAATATGAAATACAAAAAAAGCAAAAGAGGAAAATCCATTGACCGGCAGCGCAATCTGCATTATAATGGGGTAGACATTTTTCCCAGACGGAGATCCGATATGATGAAACTCATCCGACAGATCACAACCACAGAGAAAACGCCCATGGACGATCGCATCCGAACGGGCGGTATTTGCACGAGCGAGCTGAGTAATCTGCCGCCCTTGCGCAACGTGAAATGGCGCGGATTCGGCGGATGCCTCAACGAGGCGGGCATCGCTGCGCTGGACATGCTGCCTCCTTCGCTGAGAAACAGCATTTTGGACGATCTGTTTCTGCCGGAACGCATGGGACTGAATTTCTGCCGCCTGCCGATAGGCGCCAATGACTATGCGTTGGAATGGTACTCCTGCGACGAAACGTCCGAGGACTATTCCCTGCGGGATTTCTCGATCGCACGGGACAAGCACTTTGTTCTGCGCTATGCGGAAGAAGCGCTTGCGCGCAACCCGAACATAGAATTTTTCGCCTCTCCCTGGAGCCCGCCGTCCTGGATGAAAGAACCTGCCCGCTACTGCGGCGGGCACATAAGGTCAACTCCGGAAGTTCTCTCGGCATATGCACGTTACCTTATGAAATGGCTCCGAGCCTATGAAGAGGAAGGCATACACGTCAGTATCTTGCTTCCGCAAAACGAATGGGCGTCAGACAACATTTACCCCACCTGCCTCTGGACGGGCGAAATGATGCGGGAATTTATCGCAAAATACCTCGGTCCGGCGTTGGAAACGAGCGGTCTTACCACAGAGCTTTGGCTGGGCACGATCAACGGGACCGGGACTTTGGGAGGTCCCGGCTCTCGCTATAACGAATACACCAATATTGTACTGGATGATCCCGAAGCCTTCCGTCATATCAGAGGCGTAGCCTATCAGTGGGAAGGCAAGGCGGCACTCCGCCCCAGCGTGGAAAGTTACCCGGAACTGGAGTACATGCAGAGCGAAAACGAATGCGGAGACGGTTCCAACAGCTGGGAGTATGCCAATTATGTATTCGAACTCATGCGGCTGTATATCACGGGCGGCGTTTGCGCCTACTGTTACTGGAATGCCGTTCTTCCCAAGGGAGGCGAAAGTTCCTGGGGCTGGAAACAGAACAGTATGATCACGACGGAACGCGGGACCGCACACAGAGAATATGAGTACTATATATTTTATCATGCGGCAGGCTTTGTCCGGCGCGGAGCGCAAGTCCTTCGCCTGAGCGGCCGCATGAGCGGAAACGCGTTCGGATTCATCAATCCCGACGGAACGCATGTGATCGTCATACAGAATCCCTTTCCTTACGAAAAGAGCATATCGTACGAAGGCGCATCTTGCACGCTGATGCCTCGCTCTGTGACCACGCTTCTCTTTTCCGATACGACGGAGGCGCCTTTTTCTCAATCATGATTTGGTTTTATCTCTTCTGCGGAGCAATGGCTCTCATCTCTCTGATCACCTTCTGCCTCTATGCACGCGATAAATATGCGGCAAAAAACGGAAAATGGCGCATTCCGGAAAAGACTCTGCTTCTGTGCTCCTTCTTTTGCGGCGCAATCGGCGGCACGCTTGCCATGGCTCTGTTCCGACATAAAACACAACACTGGTATTTTATAGCCGTGAACGCCTTCGGACTGATTTGGCAAATCGCCGCACTCATTGCAGTCACGATCCTTGCCATGTAGCACTCAACGATAAAAAACAACGGCGCCTTATCCGGCGCCGTTGTTTTTTATCGGATGATCACTCGGACTTTTCGGAATCCTTGCTCTCTTCTGCAGACGATTCCGTGGACGCCGGCTCAGACTGCGCGGCAGAAGCGTTCGAGGTTTCTGCCTTCGTCTCTTTCTTCTGCTCCGTCCTGGAGGAAGTCAGAGACACATCGCAAAGCGTCATGATGATACCGGCCGCAAAAATGCCGATCTTGGCAAGCAAAACAAAGAAGCTGATCCAGTTGAGTGCGGTACCCATATTCACGTTCAAGGAAGCGATGCCGCTTAAAATGGCGATGAGCGCCTCGATCGCGGTAAAGATCAGCGTGATCACAAGCACCAGCTTTGCCGTCTTCTGCAATTCCTTATCGTTCGATTTGACGATGGCATATCCGCCCACAATGGCGTATGCAATGATGCTCAGATAGCCGCACAGCCAGATAAGCACCTTTTTCCAGCTCTTTGTCCAGATTTCCTTCATATGATTGCCTCCATATTTTTCATCATTATAATGCCATTCGACAAAAATGTCAACCCTTGCGCAAAAATAATCTCCACCGCACCACGATCTTTTTCCAAATGAAAGCTCGTCGACCGCAGGAAAACAGAATGTCCCGTCCGAAAAAAGCAGACGGGACAAACGTTATGAGCTGTGTACTTCTGTCAGAAAATTATTCGGAAACAGGCTCCAGGATAGCGGTAACCGTAAGATCATTCACCGCGTCACAAGCTACGGTGATCGTATCCCCCGGCTTAAATTCTGTTTCTACATAGTATCCGTTATAATCTTCCGCAGGTTTTGCTGACAGATTATATGTTACGCCGTTCACAACAACAGAAACGTTACAGCGCCACAGCAGCACGGTTCCGGAGAATACAAGGCGATAGGTACCTGCTTCAATATCGTTTCCGACCATCATCGTGACCGCCTCACCCAAACCGCGATTTCCTCCGGGAAGCGTGATCGAGATTTCTTCCGACGTTGTGACGGTGGGAACAGTCGTTTCTTCAACAGTAATATCTAGCTGCACTTGCTCGCTTGCACTGTGGAACACCAACATGCAATATTCATTCGACGCGGTAACCGTCTCGAAAGTAGCCGAAAGCTGATCGGAAGTGATCAGGAAATCCTTTGCCGAACCATCGGGGCTGATCAACGTAACGGTGAATGCTACGTCGGTCGATGATCCTACCGTCAGTTTATACCAGCCGGCAGCGCCCATGATCATGCTGCCCGTGGTAATTTTCGGACGATTGGTCTCTTCATCCAACTCATCGATGGAAGTTGTCGGTACAGAAATAGAAAGTGTCGCAGAAGAAGCGTTTCTAAACTGGAAGTTTGACCTTCCCTGGATCATCGTCTGACCGGTTCCCTGCACTCTGAAGCCCTCAAGCTCCACATCGGGATCCGCATATGTATAGAGACCGTCGCGATAATATCCTCTGCTGGAAAAACGGTAGCTTACAGTATAATCATAAGTGCCGTTTTCCACATTGGCTTCCGTGAGAGCGGGCAGTGTAATGGTTTGCATCGTCTTTTCGCAAACGGGGCACTTCAGTTCCGCCGAGCCTGCGGCCGATGCGGTCGGTGCCTGTGTCACCTCCGCGGTATATGGCTCGGTATGAGCCTTTACGGGTATGGTGACTTCCGTCACTTCCGTCTTGCCCTCCGCGTCGGAGAACGTCTTGCCGCACGCCGAGCAGGTGTAATATTCGATATTCCCCGCTTCCGCGCAGGTCGCTTCCTTGGCTTCCGTCTTGGTCAGCTTATGACCCGCGGGAATGCCGACTTCCGTCACTTCCGTCTTGCCCTCCGCGTCGGAGAGCGTCTTGCCGCACGCCGAGCAGGTGTAGTACTCGATATTGCCCGCTTCCGCGCAGGTCGCGTCCACCGCTTCCGTCTTAGTCATCTTGTGCCCTGCGGCGGGGATGCCGACCTCCGTCACTTCCGTCTTGCCCTCCGCGTCGGAGAACGTCTTGCCGCACGCCGAGCAGGTATAATATTCGATATTGCCCGCTTCCGTGCAGGTCGCTTCCTTCGCTTCTGTCTTGGTCAGCTTGTGACCTGCGGCGGGGATGCCGACCTCCGTCACTTCCGTCTTACCCTCCGCGTCGGAGAACATCTTGCCGCACGCCGAGCAGGTATAATATTCGATATTTCCCGCTTCCGTGCAGGTCGCGTCCACCGCTTCCGTCTTGGTCATCTTGTGCCCTGCGGCGGGGATGCCGACCTCCGTCACTTCCGTCTTACCCTCCGCGTCGGAGAACATTTTATCGCAGACAGAGCAGGTATAATATTCGATATTTCCTGCTTCCGTACAGGTCGCCGCCTTCGCCGCCGTCCTGGTCAGCGCGTGTCCTGCCGCAGATACGGAAACATTCGCCACTTCCGCTTTTCCTTCCGCGTCGGAGAACGTCTTGCCGCACGCCGAGCAGGTATAGTACTCGATGTTCCCTGCTTCCGTACAAGTTGCAGCCTTCCCCTCCGTCTTTGTCAGGGTATGCCCCACGGCGTCGGTCACTGCCGACTCATATGTGATCTCATGGTTCCCCTCTTCATCGGAAAATGTCTTGCCGCACCCGGAACAGACATAATAGGCAATATGCCCGTCTTCCGTACAGGTCGCTTCCACAGCTTCCACAAAGTTCATTGTGTGCTTGTGCTCTTCCGCAGGCTCCGAACAGGCAACCAAAGCCGCCGTCATAATTCCAGCCAACTAAACGGTACAGCAAATCGTTATCAGCCGTTTCATGTTTCCCTCCTCTTCATATGCTTTTCAAATTTGATATAACACGACGATTTCACGTCACTCAAACCTATTAATTGTTTTTGTTCTTTGCCTTCGGCAAAGAACAGAGGGCTAGCCCTCTAAAAAATCGAACGTCGTTTCCCCCTTTTTTTGTGATAAAATGGAGAAAAGCGTATGAAATTTTTATAAATTACTTTTATTTTAATACTTAATTTTGCAAAAGTCAACAAGCAAATCCAAAAAAGAAACTTTCAAATCATGAAAGAAATCTATAATCGCTATTTTTATTTTGCATTTATTGTCCGATCTGTTCTCCCGGCTTATTTCCCATTGATTCATTCCGGCAACACCACGCGATCACTCTGCCAACGCAGATCTCAGATAAACTTTCCCGTCCTGCTCTCGGAGGAAAGCTTCACTTCTTCGGGCGTTCCCGCCGCCACGATCCTACCTCCTTCGGCTCCGCCGCCCGGTCCCATATCGACGATATAATCTGCACAACGAATGACGTCCAAGTCATGTTCAATGACGATGACCGTTGCGCCGTGATCGATGAGCGTCTGAAACACACCCACGAGCGTCTTTACGTCCGAAGGATGCAGCCCGATCGTCGGTTCATCGAACACGAACACGCAATCGTTCTGGTCCCGTCCCATCTCACTCGCAAGCTTGAGACGCTGCGCCTCCCCGCCCGACAGGCTCGGCGTTGCCTCGCCAAGCGTCAGATATCCAAGTCCGAGATCATCCAATACCTGCAATCGCCGGCAAACCAGCTCCATATCACGGCAGGAAGCGATCGCACTGTGTACATTCATAGCCATCACATCGGGCAGAGAGTACGATCTTCCCGTACTTGTCTTATACTGTACCGAATGGGCGTCTCTGCCATAGCGCGATCCGCGGCATTCGGGGCAGGGAACCTCCACATCGGGCAGAAACTGCACGTCCAGACTTATGATACCCGTGCCGTCACAGACCGGACAACGCAGCTTCCCCGTATTGTAAGAGAAGTCCCCCGCCTTATATCCGCGCGCTTTCGCCTCCGTCGTGCGGGCAAAAATCTTGCGCAGTTCATCGTGAACATCGGCATACGTTGCGACCGTCGAACGCACATTGACGCCGATCGGCGTTGCATCGATCAGTTTGACCTGCGCAATCCCTTCCGCCTCGATGTTCAGGACATGCTCCGGGAGTTTCTTTCCTCCGATCTTTGCTTCCAGTGCGGGGATCAGACTTTCTAAAATGAGCGTCGTCTTCCCCGAACCGGATACGCCTGTCACGACCGTGAGCCTGCCCTTCGGGATGCTGACTTCCAACGGTCTGACCGTATGGATCGCGCCGATCGAAAGACGTATGCTCCCCGCCGCATACAGTGCGTCTGCAGACACCTGCGGCCGCAATCTCGCCTGCAGCTTTCCGCTCAGATAGGGTCCGATTTTGGAATCCGCATTGTTTCCGATCTCCTCAACCGTACCCTGCGCGATCACATAACCGCCGTCCGCACCCGCTCCCGGTCCCATTTCAATGATATGATCGGCAACTCTCAGAATCTGCGTATCGTGATCAACCAGCACAACGGAATTGCCGTCCGAAATGAGATCGTGCATGACGTCGACAAGCCCTGCAATATTGAAAGGATGAAGCCCGATAGACGGTTCGTCCAACACATAAAGGACGCCCGTCGTCCGGTTGCGTACGGCGCGCGCAAGCTGCATGCGCTGCCGCTCCCCCGTCGAGAGCGTAGATGCGGCGCGATCGAGCGTAAGGTATCCAAGCCCCAGATCCAGCAGACGTTTCGCTGCGGTGCGGAAAGACTCGCAGATGCTCTCCGCCATCGGGCGCATCTCCTCGGGCAGGCTTCCCGGAACGCCGTCCACCCATTGGGTCAGGTCTGTGAGCGTCATGCGGCAAACCTCATCAAGAGAGAGCCCGCGTAAACGTGGTGCGCGCGCCTCTCGGCTGAGACGCGATCCGCCGCATTCCGGGCAGCATTCCTGTTTGAGAAATTTTTCCACGCGCTTCATCCCGCTCTCGTCTTTAACTTTGGAAAGCGCGTTTTCTACTGTGTAAACAGCATTATAATAGGTAAAATCCAGTTCTGTTGCGACATCCGAATTTTTCGCACGATACAGAATATGTTTCTTTTCGGCAGGACCGTGAAAGACGATATCTTTTTCCCGTTCCGTCAAATCGCGGAACGGAACATCGGTACGCACCCCCATTGCCCGGCACACATCCGTCATCAGCGACCACATCAGCGAATTCCAGGGCGCGACCGCGCCCGCATCGATGGACAGGCTTTCGTCCGGTACAAGCGTACTTTTATCTACTGTACGAACGATGCCCGTCCCGCCGCACGCAGGACAAGCGCCGCGGCTGTTGAACGCCAACTCCTCCGCGGAAGGAGCATAGAACTTCGCACCGCATTCGGGACAGACAAGTTCCTGTTCCGCAGCAACTGCAAGCGAGGGGGGAAGATAATGTCCGTTGGGGCAACGGTGACTTGCAAGGCGCGAAAACATGAGCCGAAGGCTGTTCAAAAGTTCTGTCCCCGTGCCGAAGGTACTGCGTATCCCCGGAACGGCCGGCCGCTGATGCAGCGCAAGCGCAGCGGGAACATACAAAATATCGTCCACTTGTGCCTTTGCCGCCTGCGTCATGCGCCGTCGCGTATATGTAGAGAGCGCTTCCAGATAACGCCGGGAACCCTCCGCATACAGAACGCCCAAAGCAAGCGATGACTTTCCCGAACCGGATACTCCTGCGATCCCGACGACCTCATTCAAAGGCACGTCCACATTGATGTTTTTCAGATTGTGTACCCGCGCACCGCGGATTTCTATATGATCTGCCATGCCGTCCTCCCGTTTCATACAGTATACCATTTCCGAACATAAAAATCAAGAGGCCGATCTCGGCGCCTCACGGCAGCAGACCGAAAGTCGACGCAACACTTCGTACTGTCGGGCTATTCCCGATCCGACGCACATATATTATGCGGCAAAGCTTGCTTTTTCAAAAGAAATGTTGTATAATATCATCCGAAATTCAGGAGGTCAACGATGTTAGACAATACTGTCAGGCAGCTTCTCAACGAACAGGTCACAAAAGAATTTTATTCCGCTTATCTCTACCTCGACTTTGCAAATTATTATGCAGATGCGGGGCTGGACGGATTTGCGCACTGGTACGAAATTCAAGCGCAGGAAGAGCGTGATCACGCAATGATGATACGCCGCTATCTCCTCGACAACGGAGAACGCGTTTTGTTTGCGGCAATCGAAAAGCCGGACAAACTGTATGAAAACGATGCCGCACCCGTCAAAGCGGGACTTGCGCATGAACAGCTTGTAACGGCATCCATCAACGCCATCTATGCGGCTGCATTTTCCGCAAAGGATTTTAAAACCATGCAATTCCTGGACTGGTTCGTAAAAGAACAGGGCGAGGAAGAAAAAAATGCCGAGGATCTGGTCAAAAAGATGCAACTCTTTGGCGGCGATCCGAAGAGCTTATACCTGCTCAACAGCGAACTTGCGGCGCGCGTCTATACGGCACCGTCCACAAACGCGCCCGCCATGTAAATGGCGTATTCACCCCATTCAAAAACAGGTCCCGCAACGGCGGGACCTGTCCTTTTTCAGCAGTACGACGCGAGAAGATCGTACAGCGTTGCGTAATATTCTCCCAGATACGTCCGTGCAAGAGAGTCTACCGTGTACGCCTGCAGACGGGCATCGGGATCGTCCGTCACACTCATATAATATTCGCGTACAACGAGGAATCGTTGCGAAGGAGTAAGGTTGTAGTTGGGATTTTCGGGATACCGGTACGGGCCCTGTTCATTTCCTTCCGACCCGAGCGACTCGTAGGCGAGTTGATAATCGAGATCCTCTTTCAGCGCTTCGATCGCCTTGTACTGTGCCGTATTGATGCGGGCATTCGCCATGACCTGTACATAAGAACGCGCAAAGTTATTGGCAACGAGCTGGCGTTGAATGGACGCCTTCTCCTCATCTGCTTCGGCAACGATCTCGTTCTTTTTGACCTGCGCCGCACGCACCATTGCCATCTGCACGGCATTGAGATCGGCATATTTCTCGTCAGTCAGATCAACAATATCGATGGTCATATCCTGTCCTCCCTTCTGACACGCAGACCGATCCCGTCAATACATGCCGCAGTCTGACTGAAACTTACCGTCAGAGAGATATTTTCCCCGCGCACCGCAGTCGGAAAGCGCGTCCACTCCCCAGCCTTTGCCGAAGCGGAAGAAGAAAGTCCGTCCTCTCCCGCCGCCGATACCGTGAACGAACCACTGCCGGAAATATACACTGCTTCCAGTCGCTTTTCCCCTTCTCCGAGATCGGACAGAGCCATTTCCGCAACAAGTTTGCAGCCGCCCGCCGAAGGAAGCGCCTTCCCCGTTAAGCGGTACACCGACCCTCCGTGCATGGTATATATGTATGGTCCGAACGCACATCGGTCAAAAGTACGGCGGATAAATCTGCCGCGTTCCTGAACGGGATCGTATACATAGACGGCTTTGACACCGTCCGTCATTGTCACCGACGCCGCTGCCTGCATATGATCCAAGGTTCCCATGCGCAGATCTGCGGAAAGAGAAATCTCCTCGTCGGACGCGCCGGCTGCCTGCTCGGCTTTTGTTCCGTCAAAGCGGCAAAGCCCCCTGCTCGTGAAAAAGTACGCAGTCTCGCCGATGACTGCCGCCCGCGACAGGATCTCTCCCATCCCGAAGGGCATCGCTTCCTGCTGAAAGTTGTAGATATCGCAGTATCCTGTCAGACGTGTGATACCGTATCGGCGCAGGAAATACACTCTGTCGCGCATGGAGATGATGTCCACCACCTCTCCCGCACCGGGAAGGAGGTCGAAATAGCCCGCATCGTGCTCGCCGTAATTTTCCCAGCCCCGGAAATCCAGAGGTTTGGTATAGTATACACGCGTACCGACTGCGCCGAACAGCCGCTCATGATGGAGCGCCAGTGCCGAAGTGGACGGCGTGGGCGAAAAGGTCACAATGCTGTTTGCCGTATTGGCAAAATAGTGAAAATATGTATCACCGATCGCAAAATAGCGCGTGGTTCCTTCAGCTTCGACAAGTGCGGTAAGATTATGCATGCTGCCGCCGGACGGATAGGAGACGTTCGTATCCAGAAATTTGCCCGTCTGCGTACTCTTCACATATGCAAATACACGATCTCCGGCACAAAAGATATCCGTGGCGGACGACGGAAGCGTATATGCCTTGATTTCCCCCTCCGCGCACACGAAAGAACCGTTCTCCTCCCGCAGATGTTCCAGCCGGAAACGACGGAATCTGCCTTCCCGCCTGAGCGCCGAAACGGGATAATGCAAAGTATACGTCCTGCACGAAGGCACCGTCATACCCACCTCCGCGCCCGAACACACAGTTTTCTGCGTGAAAGCCCCGCCGCCCGCAAAGCTTCGGTATACTTCGTATCCCATACAGCCGCCTCTGCATACCGACCCGCCGAGAGCAGATATTCTCTGACAACGCCGAATGCAAGCAATCGTGCGGACACCTTATCGGAGAACGCCGTTTCTCCGTCGATGGTCGGTTCTTCGGGCGCATATGTATATTTGACGACCACGCTCCCCGTCGGCTCCTTGAGCCGCAGCCTTGCGGGAAAAACTTCGAACTCCGTATTCCGGCCGGAAGGATCGCACACTTCGATCACATCCACGGGCGGATAAGAGAAATCGGTAAATGCAAGATAGCCTTCGGACGGCGTCATCCGTTCCTCTGCCTTCAGCGGAAGATGATCGAGCGCGACTTCGTTCTCCACGAGACGGTAGCAGCGCAGCAAAACGGCGGTCTCGCCCGCAGGAACAGTGCCTGAACTGACAGCTGCGCTGTACGCCGAACGGATCGAAGCGGACAGATCGGTCCTTCCGAGGCTTTCCGCCGCAAGAATTAGCACATCCCTGATGAGCATGCCGCGCTCCCCCTTACTTCTCCGTGATGCCTGTCAGCATCGCCTGTCCGCACGGGCGATAGCACATGAGCTCCGCATACTTGACAAGCGTCGCCTGATAGACGGGTTTTCCCGGGATCTGATTGAGGACTCTGCCGTTTTCTCCTTCCAGCCACTGCCAGTCGCACAGCTGGTGCAGACGAAAATCGTCGGTATTCAGAAGGTACATCGTCCCGTCCGGACAGAATCTGTCAGCCACGACAGGAATGCCGTTGAACGTGATCGCACGGGAACCGCCGACCAGATCGATGCTGTCACACTGTCGGTATTTGCTGAGAACATTATACAGAGCGCGCCGCACGCCCCACGAACAGACGATAAAATTGATCTTGCCGCCCGAATTTTCCTCCACCTGATCGATCGCCGTCTGCACGGCAAGTTCGGTCAGCGAACCCACGCTCTCGACGATGACAGGATTCAGCCAGCCGTTCTCCGATCGGTCAAGCCCGTACAGCGTATCGGAATCAGAGAAGATCGCACCCAGCCCCGTGATCTCGAGATTGCGCGAGTTCTGCACATACAGCCCGCAATTGACCGCCGTGGACACACTCTCCCCGGATAGCGTGATCGCCTTTGTGTTGCGATCGATCGTGAGGACGGTCCTGCTCTCCGCAGCCGTCGACCCGGCATCCGAAATGATATCCACGATCATGCCGACCATAAGATTTTTCGTACTGTCAACGGTGTATTTCGTCCCGGAGACAGTCGATATCTTGGCGAGCTTGCCGGACCCGTCGCCAAAGAGCATTCTTCCGAGATTAAAGGAAGAGCTTCGTACCAGTCCGTTCATCTCTTCGTTGAGCAGATCGACGAACGCCCCCTCATCGTTTCGCGAAGCGCGCACCGCCTTGTCGCTGATCTCTATTTTTCCGTAGAGGTTCTTCAGCGTTGCGGTAAACTGGGCATAACAATTGCCCGTGCCGCTGGGAAGATCGCCATCCTCCGTGCCTGCGCCGATCCCGCTGTGCAGTCCGTAAACGACCGTCTTTTTGATATCCTTGCCCCAAACATCCGAACTGGTCTGTTCGACGGCTGCGAGAAAGGGATTGACATTCTTGTTAAGCTGTTCTGCGACCGCATCGAGATAATACGAGCGGAGCGCGCTGTCTGCCGAAGTGGTTGTAACCATAATGAGTCTCCTTATCGTTTATTTTTGTAATTTAAAAAAACCGAGCGCCATATTTCCTGCTTCTTTGAAGGACTGCGCTCTCTTTACGGGCGCCGTGACGCCCGCACCCCCGCCCCCGAGGAGGGGCACGCCCTTGCAGGAGGCAAGATATTCGCCTACAATGCGCGCGCGCACCTCTTCGTCCCCCTTGACGGCGCGATACAGCTCCTCATGAGCATCCGCAGCCGCGCGCGACGGCTTCTCCGCCTCCGATTGAGCAGCGGCAGCCTCCAGCGCCCGCAAGCGTTGACTGCGACGGGTAAATTCCGCCTCGAGCTCCTTATACGCGCGCATGAGGGCGTCTACGTTCTGAAATTTTCCGAGATCGACCTTGGTCGTGTCCTCGGGTTCCTGCGTTGTGTTCTCCTCTTCCGTCATTTTTCTCCTCCCATTTTTTGATGAGACGCAAGGTGCCTGAGAATATGTTCCCTTCGCACCGCGTCCTCCTCCCCGCCCGAAAGCAGGGCGCGGACGTGTTCGGTCATATGCAGCGAATGATCGTCGTATACATCCGCGTCAACGTCCGTCTCGGCCAGCAGGATATTTTCCCGTTCCGCTTTTCTGATATGCAGATGGGAAATATCCCGCGCATTGTCGAACGACCCGTATCCCAGCGCCTCCAGAACGCGGTTTCGCGTGTCATCCGAAAAATTACCGTTCTCATCCTTCAGAAGCCCGAGCGACAGAAGGTACAAAATATCCTCCTTCCTCTGCTCGGCGGTACGTTCGTATCCGGATACAAACTGTACGTCGTCGGCAGAAATGTCGCTTCTGCTGAACTCGAACAACTCGGCGTACCCGCCCGTCCCCGTCATACGCATGATGCGCCGACTGCCGGCAAACTGCTTATAAAGATGCAGGATCTGTTTTCCCGTCTCTCTGACAGCCCGCTCCATGCTCTCCACGCTCATGTGCATGCGGTTGACGTCCTGATCGATGAGCAGCTGCAGCCCCGTTGCGCTGGTGACATGCGTCGGGTTTGCGGAATTGCGGGAAATCTCGCTCATACCGGATACGAGAATGAACTCCGACGACAGCCGCTCCTCTTCTTTTTCGAACTCCGAGGGCAACGTCCCGCTTTCAAGAAAGCCCGGCTTCTCCGACCCTCTGCGGTAAACAAGCACCTTCCCGGGATACAGCCCGTCCTCCGCAAGATCTTCGGCATCCACCGAACCGTCCTCGACCGCGATAACGCCCATCGACAGCCGGTTAAGAAATTCATGCTTGCGGTTTCTGACCGCATTGTACGCCCGCTGGAGCGGGATCATCCGATCGACAACGCTGGTTCCGAAGAACGCCCCCGCCAAGGCGATACACGTCTGCCGCACAAATGGCAGAACGCGTTCGCCGCGGTCTCCGTTGCAATAGGGAAGATCCCCTTCGTACAAAAGTTTGTCAGCCGCAACGATCTCCAACCGTCCGTTCGGAAATTCTCCGTTCGGACGGGTATACCGCTCCATTAAAATGACCGCATCCTCAAGCGCAGGCTGCACTGCGCCGTCAACGGGACGCCTCCACCCGCTCGCCGCCGAAAAGGGAACAAAAGGAAAATCAGTGATTTTCTCCCCTTCAATCTCAACGCCGAAACGTTCTTTGATCTGAGAAACGGGCACCGCTTTTGCATGAATGAGGCTGCCGATCTCCTCCATCCCCTCGGCTGTGAGGGAGTCGGGATATACCTCAAACGGCGAGAGCGCCACAACATTGACGTCTCCTTCGCGCACCGAATGTCCAAGATCATCCGTACCGATGACCTTGCCGTCCTCATAATTCCACACGATCTTATAAAACGCCGTGCCGCAAGTTTCCGACCAAAGCGTCGCACGATCAATGATTCCGTCAAGATCGATCCTGTTTTTGACAGCCTTCAGAATGTTGGAACATAGCCGCGCAGTCTTCATGTCGTCGTCCGAATCGGAAAACGCCCGTACTTCAAGACTGGGACGCACTTTGGCAAGACGCGCAATTCGGGTATCGATCGTTGGCGCAATATGGTTAAAACTGCGGCGCGACTGCCAGTAATATGCCGCAGTCTCCTCTTCCAGTTCCCCTGCCTCGCTGATATCGCAGTACTGATTTCCGCTGACAAAATTCATATTGAGCTGCCAGCCGCGCTCGAGACTGCGCCGCGCCTCCCTGCGCGCCGCAAAATCATCTCTGACGTTTCTCACGATTGCCTCAACGCGCTTTTGTTCCGCTGTTTTCTCAGTAATAGGTTCGCTCATACATTCTCCTTTTCGCTCTCAAGTTGCCTGAGCAGTCTTTGCCGCTCCGTTTCCAACTGTTCATCCGTATAGGAAGCATAGTCCGTTCCCTCCAACAAAAGGCGTACTGCCTTCAGATCGGGCGGAATATCCTTATGCGTCTCCCTTCGCTTGACAAGACGCATCTCCCCATCCTCCATGCCGTACTCTTCCGTCACCTCTTCTACACGAAACCCGAGCGCGACTTTCAGCACCGCATCCCTGACTTTATCATCCTGCATGCAATTTTTTGCCCTCCTTTTGTTTGTTTTCGTTGTATTATGTCTGACATAATACTATGCTCTTTGCTAAAATTTGCGATTTACTCCCCTCCGCAGTGCACGAATCCGGCGTTCTTTATCTCTGGCGATCGGGCCCTTTTCATCCTCCGACCGACAGGGCTGCGGGCGATCCATAACAAAATACCGCAGTTCGTCCATTGCATGATCATCCCTTTTGACCGGACTGTCTCCGCTCCCCCAAAAATAACTTTTGAATTCGCGAATCATGTTGACGCAATTTGAAAAAATATACAGATCGGGCAAACCGTTACCGCGCCCGAGATAACCCTTTACGCGCTCGATCCCCGAAAAGACGTCCTTATCTACATGCGGATCGACCATGATCCCGCGCTCGCTGAACAATTCCGCAACCGATTTGGACGCCGCCAGCGTGCGCTGCCCCGCCGCCGAATCGATCAACGCTTCCACCCTTCCCCTCGCATCCCGTTTCCAACCTATTTTTTCGCTCATCGCAAGAATAGCGCGCACATGAAAATCGATGTCCTTTCCGGCAGCATAATGTTCGGCAACAACATATATATTTCCATCCCAGTCAACGGCGTACCAATGCGCCGAAAGAGGATTTTTCAGCCCGGGGTCGATGCTGATCTTCATTTGCCATTCGACCGGAACGGAAAAAGGTTCAATCACATGTATCCTCTCATCAAACTCCGGATAGACAAGCCCTTCCCGTGCGGCAAATCTTCCGTAGCGGCGAGATTGCAGCGTTGCCTCGTCCATGGATGCAGAGAGCATCGCGATCTCCTTTCGGGAAAGATAGGGATTATCTGCCCACTCCATAAATTCGTACCAGATTTCCGGATTGTTCCCACGGTTCAGATAGATCTCCTCGTATACGAACGTCAGTCCCTTCAGCGGAGTCATTGTCCCGAAAATATCCCCTTTCCGGTCGATCACACGCATGAGACATTCCTCATATATGTCGCGCGGAGGCTCCTCGTCAAACCAAACAAAATCCAAAGAACTGCCTTGAAAACGCTCTCGGCCCTGGTCGCAGCTCTTGAATCCGATCACGCTCGTTCCGCCAAAGACGTTCTTCACTACGATCTGATCGACAATGCCCGCCGCGGGATTGTCCTTTCTGCCGCTGACCATAACGATGTCCGCGATCTGATCGGGGCGCAGATAGTAGAGCACCTTTTTCTGCGCGACGTCCCGCTGCACCTGCATGGTCGGCGACACTACCCAGCCAAACACATTTTTCCTGTTCTTACGGTATGGATGACACCCTCGTGCGATCCATACCGCCTCAACTGCACCGCACTCCGTTTTCCCCGAACGGTTTCCCCCGAACACCCAGCGGTTTCGCTTCCCGCACTTATGGAAAGCAAGCTGTTTTTTATGTTTTTTCCTGCCCGTATTATACTGCGCAAGATGGTCAGCCGCACGGCGCCGCGCCAGCTCAGCTTCTACCGCGCGAAGTTTTATCGATAATTCGCTCATATTCGTCAAAACCGCTCCCCGCCCGCCCGCACAAATGCGATACGATAGCTGATATGAAACGTCTGATCCTCCTTTTACCGCTTCTTGCGGCACTCTTATTTCCTGCTCCGCCGCTGACTGCTTCTGCCGTCGACGGCCGGTATGCGGTATGCGAACAGGATGTCTGGTTCTACGCAGGCGCGAGTGAAGAGGAGCGTCTATTCCTCATCCCCGATACTTACTATGTGCGCGTCCTTGAGGAAGGCGAGGTATATTCCACCGTAGAATACCTTACGGATGATCCTCCATATAAAAAACTCCTCGGCTACTGTCGCACGGCAGACCTGCTATTTGTGGAATTTATTCCGGTACGGCCATATCTGCGCAAACAGATCACCGTAACCTATACTCTGCCGGAATCGGGCGATCTGGGCGACGATGCGCTTACGTCCGTTGAGCGTACTTTTGTTTATTACGGCGACCGCTATGAGAGCGGTCAACTTTACCTCTATGTGTTGTGGGAGGGCACGTTTGGTTATATTCCTGCCGACACACCTCCGGAATACGAACACAACACGGACTACCTCACCGCGACGGGCGGCGAAGGCGAGACACTGGAGCCATCGCAGGAAAACGGCGGGATCAACGCAACGCAGATCATTGTCATCTGTCTCGCCTGCGGTGCGACGGTCGCAATCGCGATCATTCTCATGAAGGGAAAACGCCGGCAACCAAACAACGAACCGCAGGATTTCTGATCAGGGTGTCACGTTACGTTGTTTTCGGACGCGTTTTTGGGTAACCGCCCCCTCTCTTCCGGTTTTCAACGCTTCAAGCACGCGCACAAACGGCGAAAATCCGCCGAACGCCGCGTCATATTCCTGCTCCGACCACCCGTGACGCGTCAGTCCGCAGACAAACTTTCTGAGAACGGCACACTGTCTGCGAAAATACGTTCTTTCGGAACAGTTCAGGCTATAATCCGCATATCGTTCCCGCAAAACGCGACCGCGGCGAAAATATTTATATTCAAGCAGATACAATTCGTCCTCGTTCAATGCCGCAAGCGTTTCCCCGACCGCGTACTCCAGCCGCATCAACCTGGATTTGACCGCCAGCTCATCGGCAATTTTTTCCGCCGTCTTTAACGCGTCCTCCTGCGCACGAAAAGAAAGCATCGCCTTATTGACCGCTCCTACCCCAACAGCATCAATAAGCGCAGGAAGATACGGATAAGCATATAACACCACTTTCGCATACTCGTTTGCCACTTCTTCCTCCCCTCGTCCGATCACCCGAACGAATGCGAACATTTGTTTGCCTTTTTATATTAGCATGTAAATATGACAGACGGCTGCCTGTATGCCAAAATTTCCCAAACTTTTTTTATTTTCCCGATATGCACTTTGCCGCCGGTCTCCGAACGAGCCTTCCTGAAAAGAGACAGCGGCTCCAAAAAGCCGAACAGACCGACGAAATCAATTCCGTCGGTCTGTTTTTCATTATATTCATGCGATGCAAATGTGTGAATTCTCTTGTTGTATGAAACAATCTTGTTGTTTTTTTTGCGCGCGCGTGTTATAATAGTTATATGTTATTACGAAAGAGCGCCGCAGTTCTCGCCACTGTCCTTATCATTGGTCCGACATGCGCGGCAGTCCCCTCACAAGTCAATGCTTCCGCACAGCCGGCAACAGAACAGGTCGCCCTTACCGCTGAGAACTCCTCTTTGTTTTTGCCTGCCAGCCATGAACAATATCTGGAATTGGAAGCCCCGTCGGATGCAGCTTTCACCGACGATTATATCGCCATTGCAGACGGAAAAACGCTGTATCTGTATGCCCGCAGTGAAGGCGGATCCTATGTCGCCTATGAGGCGACGGGCGAAAATGCGACGATCACAAAGATACAGTTTGTTGGTACAACCCTGTATTTTACCGTGCGCGGCACATACAATTCCTTCTGGCAATACGACTGCACAACGCATACCGCCGTACAGATTCCCTCTCTCAACTGCTCTACATTCCTCATCGTGAATGACATGCTTTACACGGCGGTCATTTCCGGCAGTCAGACAACGCTTGCCTGCCGCAGCCTCACCGATCTGCAGTCGGAAGGGACATACCTCGGAACGCTGACGACCGGAACGGAACCGTGGCTCGCCTACGCCGACGGCACGCTCTACTGTACGGTCAGCGATCAGATCTACTATCCCGGCCCGGACGGCGTATATACGGATGAACTTAGCTACTACATTTCAAACGACACCACGATCAATCGTCATATCGCTTCTCTCTGTTCAGACGGCACATACCTCTACTTTTCCTCTGCGGCAGGACTGTTCCGCCGCAAGCCGGGCAGCGAAGCCGTACCCGTTCTTCTGTCAGATGCGTCAGAATTTTGCCGGGTCTCCGCATTGAGCTACTACAACGGTACATTCCACTGCATCCGAGATGCGTCCGTACGGGAAATCCGCATCACACAGGACATTGCAGAATATACCGATTATGAGATCGCAGCCGCCTCCGATTCCGTCAACCGACTGAACGATGCCGCAGACATCGCACGCGCGGGAAATCTCGTCGTAACAGCGGACGCAGGTAACGACAGGATCTCCGTTTACAACAGTGCAGACGACAGTTTTTCCACGCTTCCATGCGAAAATGAGCCGGAGTTGGTCGCCACGGACGGAGAAATTATCGCCTACTCCGCAGGGACACAGGTCTACACATGTAATTTTGCGTCCGGTGAGACAACATTTTCTTCGGCACAGCTCACCGGAACCGAAGTCGTCGGCCTGAGCGTGCTGTACGGCAGCACATATTATGTCAAAGGAAACGGGACACGCGGCGTCGTCGGCGGCATTTCTGTAGAAACAAGCACATCCCCGAAAGGCATGGCCGCCGATCTGTACGGCAATCTGTACCTCTTCTATGCAAGCGGCGCCGTTCGTACCTACAGCGAGGAAGAATTTCTTTCTCAGGGCATGGGCGCCGATACGGGCATACAGCTCCCCTCCGATGCAACCATGCTCCGCGCAGATCTGGACGGGAATCTCTACTGTCTCTCCGACGGCGCTCTCTTGCGCAACGGAACGATCTACGCCGTTATTGACGGTTCCGACTTTGTGTACGGAACGGATACGGCGCATCCGATCTCCTATGCGTTAGGATTCGAAGACGATCAAGTATATTTTATCTTCGGGAATTATGTCGTAACAACGCACGGGAGCACGGCAGATGCGGCAGGCGCACTCTCCGAGATCCCGACGCTCTCCGAAATTCCCGTCGGCGACGCAACAGAGCGGATCTTCTCCCTTCACACCCAGGAAGGCATTCTCGTCGACATAGCGCAGCGCGCGGTCGGAATTTCGATCGATCTCGCCGCCCTGCGCGAAAACAACGCAGCGACATTCCCATATTTGAGTTACGGCAGAAGCGAACAAGAGCGGCAGGGCATCCTGCTCGCCGACAGTCAGAGCAATCCTGACGGATACATCGCAGTCCTATTTTCCGCAGAAGACGGCAGCTGCACGGCGGAACTGTTCCGCGCCGAAGCCGTCATCCCTTCGGAAACGGCCGCATGGACTGAATCGGAACGGCAAACACGCTACTTGTCCTCCCAAATCTCCGCACGCTATGCGCCTTGCATGGACGCTTCGCTTGACCAAACGACTCTGCCTCGCGGGACACAGGTCTCTCTCCTCGGGACACTGGAAGCCCCCGACCGCACCTATGCGCTCATTGAATACAATACAGATTTGCGCGACGTGACGCGCGGATGGGTGCCCCTTTCCTATCTGACGACCGTCTCTCCTACTCCCAACACGGGAGAACGATATACGCTTTCCTACCTGAAGGCATCACCGGAAGGCGTTATCTTTACCGCGGAAGACGGCTCACGGATCACGATCACCGAACGCACACAGGTTCAACTCTACGACAACGGAGACGGAACTTACACCGCCCGCCTTGCAGATCGGACCGAATACAGCGCAACCGTCACGGGCGACATGTTGGACAACGACAGCGCCGAAGCGATCCGCATCGCTCTGATCGTTATCCTCACCGTGTTGGCGCTGCTCATCATCGGCGTATACATTTTCCTTCTGCCCCGTGAAAAATACCGAAAAAAAGGCAGATAAATTTTGCGTCCCCCCGTTGACGCGACGCAAAAAGTAAGGTATAATTAGAATATGAGACACTGCGGGCGATTTCCGCCCCGAACGATCGAAAAATAATCAGCGAGGATATATTATGGTAAAATATCTTTCTCCCCTTGCGCCTCAACGCGCCGACCCCTACCTCTGCAAACGAAACGGAAAGTACTACTTCACCGCTACTTGTCCTCTGTACGATCGGCTGGAGATCCGCTGCGCCGACACAGTCAACGGCATCGCAACCGCAAAGAGCCGCGTCGTATGGATGAAGCACGAAACAGGCGAGCTTGCATCGCACATTTGGGCGCCCGAATTGCATTATATTATGGGCAAATGGGTCATCTACTTCGCCGCAGGTCATTATCCCGATATCTGGGACATCCGTCCTTACGCGCTCATCTGTAAGGGACAGGATCCCATGACGGATGAATGGGCAGAAGACGCCGTTCCCATGCAACCCGCTGACGGAGATCAATATCCCTTTACCGACTTTTCTCTTGACATGACAGTGTTTGAAATGAAGGGAAAATGGTACGCAGTTTGGGCGCAGAAATTCGGATGTGAACGTTCCGAACCGCCCATTTCCGATCTCCTCATCGCCGAACTGGAAACCCCCACCAAACTCAAGACGTTTTTCGTGCGTATCTGCTCGCCCGACTATGACTGGGAAAGAGACGGCGGATTTTGGGTCAATGAAGGACCTTCCGTTTTGTACGGACCTGAAACAAAAGGCAAGATTTATCTGACCTATTCTGCTTCTGCAACGGGTGCCTGCTATTGCATGGGTATGCTTTCCGCCGATGAGGATGCTGACCTGCTCGATCCCCGCTCCTGGAACAAAGAACGCTGGCCCGTTCTCAAAACCAATGAGGAACTCAAAGTTTACGGTCCGGGACACAATTGTTTTGTGCGCGGAGATGAAGACGAATGGCTGACCATGGTTCACTTCCGCGATTACGAAAAAATTGTCGGCGACCCTCTGAACGATCATAACCGCCATGCCCATGTTCTCAAGGTAAAATTCCGTGAGGATGGGTACCCTCTTTTTGAATTGAATAAGGACGAGCTTTACAACACGCCCTTCCGGGACGAAATTCAGAAAGGTATCAACGATTGATTATCTTGGCGGGCGCTCGCAAGAAGAGCACACAGCCCCATCAAACCGACAAACAAGAATGATAGCATCCGCCCGCCGCACAACTGTGCGGCGGGCGGATTGTTATGTAAAAAAACGTAACCAATATCAAAGTTCCCACCCCTTTGCGGTGCAAAAAAGAGGCAAGATATTTTGCCTCTTATCAGATTGGATTGCACATAGCCCCCTATTCCTCGTAACTGATGACCTGCTCCAATACTCCTTTCAGATATCCCTTCTCCTGCAAGCGTTTTTTGATTTCCGAAACAATTTTTGCCGACTTCTCCACATCATGTTTCAAACGAAAACAAGAGCTATAGCCTGACATCTTTATAATTTTTCCGTTTTTCAAGGAAACCTCAATGAAACAGTATTTTCTCGGATCGACGCTCGGACGATTGTTGATCCGAATATCCTTGATCTCTGAAAACTTTGCCGTTCTCCGATAAATGGCTCGCAAAGATAAAATCCCTTTCTTTTCGTCAAAAATAACTCCATGAAAAAAACAGGCAACAGTTGCGAATATCAAAAAGCATATCCAAAAACCCAAAAGGAGGACAGACCATAGCGGCACTTCTGGATAGAATATGATAAATATAATCAAAAGCGGTAAAAACCAACAAACTGCAAAGCAACACGCTACCTTGGAGCCAACACTTTGGCATGGATAAAACTTCATTCTGTTACAGTCCTCACAGATATGACAAAACGCCTAATACACGTTATAATTGCCGTTTCCTATGATGCGCTTGATCTGACAGATATCCTGTTTCCTGTAGTACTCAATGAGCGTCGTCGGGCCTTGATGCTTCCCGTATAACAAGATCGGCTCGCGGCAAAAAATATAGAAATCCCCGATGAACCCCTGCCTCGTGCTGACAACGCTTTTATAGTACAGCACATATTTTTGTTTCTTCCCGTTCATGCGGATCATCCTGTCCGGCAGGTATATGTCCACAACGCAGCGATATTTCCAGATCAGATATATGATCGCGAAAATGACAAAGCCCAGAATTACAATGCCGCCACAAAGTCCAACCACATCGCCTGAAATATCCGTCCCGTTCGCATCATTCGGCGAGATGATCCCGATGATCGCAAAAACCAGAATGGTAATCGCGCAAGCACCACCAATGATTCCCCACCCAAAAGCGAGACATATCGCCCACAACCTGGAACACCTTACCCGCAATCCTTCCTCGTTCATAATTCCCCTCTCAAACGTAGTCCGAGCAGACGCCTGATTTTATGCAGATAACTGCAAATAAAATTATACCTGACGTCTAACCCATTGTCAATATCATTTCAAAGATTTGCCCAAACATTTCCATTGCCCGCTGCATGCCATGCTGAAACCCAATAATTCCATTGTTTTCATAGTACTACGTGTCACATAATACTATGAAAATGGTCAAATTCCCCTCTTTTGCGGGCTATTTGGCACAAAAAACAGCGCAGCCTGCAAGACTGCGCTCGCCATTCCTTTATCTCATCCTCTTTTCGCCCGCAAAGGTGCCGCAATTTCGCCGTATTTCCCCTTCGCAAAGCCCCGGAAAAAATCCCGGCAGGCTGTAGGTTTTTGCTCTCAGACGCGCTCAGCCGCACTTTTTTCCCGAAAAAATATTTAATAAATAGCACGGCGCGCCCCTTTTTCAAGGGGCGCGCTGTATAATTATTGATTGTCACATGATATTCTTGACCGTACGCGGGAAGAGCGTGACGTCGCGGATGTTCTCCATGCCTGTCACATACATGACAAAGCGCTCAAACCCCAGCCCGAATCCGCCGTGCGGCACGGTGCCGAAGGTGCGCAGAGAGATATACTGCTCATACGCGGAGAGATCCATGCCCCGCGCCTTCATCGCGGCAAGCAGCTTGTCGGGATCCGCCTCTCGCTCGCTGCCGCCGATGATCTCGCCGATGCCCGGCACCAAGAGATCGGCCGCCGCGACCGTCTTGCCGTCCGCGTTCTGCTTCATATAGAAGGACTTGATCTCCTTTGGATAGTTGACGACAAACACGGGCTTTTTAAACACCTCCTCGGTGATATAGCGCTCGTGCTCCGTCTGCAGATCGCACCCCCATTCGACGGGGAACTTGAACTCCCTGTCCGCCTTCTTCAAAATTTCGATCGCCTCGGTATAGTCGAGCACACCGAACTCGCTCTCCGCAACATGTGTGAGCTTGTCCTTAAGCCCCGGCTCCATGAACTTATCAAAGAACGCGATCTCCTCGGGACACTCCGAAAGTACCGCACAGATGAGGTATTTGACCATCTCCTCGGCGACCTCCAGCACGTCCGGCAGTTCCGCAAACGCGATCTCCGGTTCAATGTGCCAGAACTCGGCAAGGTGGCGCGTCGTGTTGGAGTTCTCCGCGCGGAAGGAGGGTCCGA
>JAGHIT010000107.1 GCA_017887095.1 Clostridia bacterium
AACTGCACGCCGTAGATGCGCTTTTCCTCGCTCCCGTACACCGTAACGGGGCAGGTCTGTGTGGAAGCGAGCACTTCAAAGCCCGCAGGAACCTGCGTGACGTGATCGGTATGGCTCATCCAGCAGACGCTGCTCTCCGGGATATCCTTGGAGAGCGGGCTCGCCTTGACGAAGGAGAAGGTCCGTTTGCCGTACTCGCTGGTCGAGGCATGCTCTACTTTACCTCCCAGCGTGTAGGCGATGAGCTGGCAGCCATAGCAGATGCCGAGCACGGGAATGCCGAGCTGCAGGACTGCGGGATCGATATGGGGCGAACCCGCGTCGTATACGCTGTTTGGCCCGCCCGTGAAGATGATGCCGATGGGATCGTACGCCTTGATCTCCTCCACCGTCATGTCGCAG
The DNA here is from genome assembly GCA_017887095.1 of Clostridia bacterium. Lineage (GTDB taxonomy): Bacteria > Bacillota > Clostridia > Christensenellales > Borkfalkiaceae > Gallimonas. The sequence goes on from JAGHIT010000107.1 coordinate 403, forward strand.
GGCTTTAAGTCGCAATAGACCTTCAGATCGCGCACACGGCGCGCAATGAGCTGGTTGTACTGTCCGCCGAAGTCGAGGACGAGCACTCTTTCGTGTTGCATAGTCATCTCCGTATCGTAGTTTTATGTGAAAAACGCCCGTGCGGGCGTTTTTAAGGTTTTCAGTTTCTGACCGTATAGTTGGGCGCTTCCTTGCTGATGGAAATATCGTGAGGATGGCTCTCCAAGAGACCGGCATTGGTGATGCGGATGAACTCGGAATTCTTACGAAGATCCTCGATGTTCGCCTTGCCGCAATAGCCCATGCCCGAGCGGATACCGCCCACCATCTGGTAGACGATCTCGGAGACCGTTCCGCGGTAGGGAACGCGGCCCTCGACGCCTTCGGGGACAAACTTCTTGTTGTTCTCCTGGAAGTATCTGTCCTTCGAGCCGACCGCCATGGCGGAGAGAGAACCCATGCCGCGGTACACCTTGAAGGATCTGCCCTGATAGAGCTCGATCTCACCGGGGCTTTCCGCAGTCCCTGCGAGCAGGGAACCGATCATGACCGCGCTGCCGCCGGCAGCGAGCGCCTTGACGATATCGCCCGAATACTTGATGCCGCCGTCCGCAATGATACGCTTACCGAGCTTGTCAGCCATCTCCGCGCAATCCATGATCGCGGTGAGCTGAGGCACGCCGATACCTGCCACAACGCGCGTCGTGCAGATGGAACCGGGACCGATGCCGACTTTGACGACGTCCGCGCCCGCCTTGACGAGCGCCTCGACCGCACCTGCCGTTGCGACGTTGCCCGCAATGAGGGGCACATTCGGATACTTCGCCTTGATCTCCTCCACTTTATTGAGGACCATGCGCTGATGACCGTGCGCCGTATCGATCGCAATGACGTCCACCTTTGCCTCGACGAGCGCCGCAATGCGCTCCATCGTGTTGGCTGCCGTACCGACCGCCGCACCGACCAGAAGCCTTCCGTTCTTATCGCGTGCGGAGTTGGGATACTGAATGCTCTTTTCAATATCCTTGATCGTGATAAGGCCTTTCAGAAAACCCTTTTCGTCCACAATGGGAAGTTTCTCGATACGATGTTTGCCCAGGATCTTCTGCGCGTCTTCCAGAGACGTGCCGACGGGCGCGGTGACAAGGTTTTCCTTGGTCATCACGTTCTCGATGGGCTGGTCGAAATTGGTTTCGAAACGAAGATCACGGTTGGTAAGAATGCCGACCAGCTTTCCGCTCCTGGTAATGGGAACACCGCTGATACGGTAGCGTTCCATAAGAGCCACGGCGTCCCTGACAAGCGCATCCGGCTCAAGATAAAATGGATCGGTAATGACCCCGTGCTCCGAACGCTTGACTTTATCCACTTCCTTCGCCTGTTCCTCGATGGACATATTTTTGTGGATGATGCCCATGCCGCCCTCACGCGCCATGGCGATGGCGAGACGGCTCTCCGTCACCGTATCCATTGCAGCGGAAATAATAGGAATATTCAGTTCGATGCCCGCGGTCAGCGTCGTTCTGAGGTCCACCTGATTGGGCAGGACTTCAGAAGCCTGGGGGATGAGGAGAACGTCGTCAAACGTCAGTCCTTCCTTAATAATTTTACTCACTTGCAACCTCCCTTAGAATATTTACGATATTGACATAGTTTCCGTTTTGCGTAAAATCAGCGTCTTCAAAAGCGGAAAGCAACGCCGCGCAAAATGCGTCATCGTCTGCGGAAGCCGCCTCCACAGAAAGCATATACAGCGGATTCGCGACGGGAAACGCCTCGTCGGTCTCCGAAACCGCAAGCGCAAGCGCCTCGTTATACTCCTCCTGCGTCTGCGCAAGACGGTATTTGACGCATGCACCCAGCCCGCACAGATAATCATGATAGCTGCCCAGCTGTACGTCTGCCGAAGCAGTCTGTCCGTCGCGTGCCGCACACATTTCGTCAAAATCTTCCGACCCGTATAATAAATCAAAACGCTTTTCGGCGTTGAAATCGTCTCTGCCTGCAGAAAGTTCAAACGACCGCGCCAGATAGGCGATATTCCCCGAATGCTGATATTCCTGATACGCGTAGTCGCCGCTTACCGTTTCCAAACCGAGCGAAGCGGTGAAATCGCACATAAGGGCGGGTGAGCAGAGCGAAAGTACGCCGAACACGGCGACCGCAAGCACAAGCAAGACGCCGAGTGTGAGAAGCGCAGTTTTTAAGACAAGTTTTCTCATAAATACCCTGCCGCGCGAGCACATACCCTTCGGAAAATGATTTTATTCATTTTATCACACACGCCCGAAAAAAGCAACAGAAATCCGCAAAAAAAGTCGATCCAAAAGTCATTTCCCGCATTCCGCATGCATAGAGTGAGGATATGAGACGACGTATTGCAAGTATTATCATTCTTGCCGCCCTTCTTCCCGTGCTTGCCGCCTGCAAACAGGAGAACTACACGGAACATCTTTCCGAAGTGCGGCAGGATATCTTCTGCGCACAGACCGACGACTTCGTGCTTCTGCTCAACTGCACCTCCCGCGAGTATCCGTATGCCGACGACGGCATCGCCTGCACGATGACTCAGATCATTGAAGTTACGCTTACCCCTATGGTATCTCCGTCGGGGGACGTTACGGTCTATGCCGACGACGGAAGTTGGGGCGGAGACGCATCTTTCTCGTCGGTGCACGGCGATTACCGTTTTTCACAGGGCGTAGACACTTTCCCGGAAGGGAGCGTCGATCTACGCGTCACCTGGGGAGAACGAACATATCAGGTTGCCGCAACGAGCGTACGCACAGATGCGACCATTCCCCCGGAATCCGCGCTTTCGATCCTGACGGAAAGCGAAAAGGAAACACTGGCACGCATGAAAAAGGAAGGCATATTCTGCGGCGAATTTCGTGTTCGTCTGCTCCGAAGAGAACAAAACTATTACTACGTTGCCGTCACTGACGGCTCTGAACAGATCGCACTGCTCATCGATGCGGAAACAGGCGAAATACTTGCGCGCCGCGCATCGTAAACACGAAATGCGCTCCCGGACCGCATTCTCTTGCCGCCGACCGTGACTTTTTCCGTGAAAAAACCGCCTGCCCGGGCGGTTTTTTCATGCGCATTCATCCTCTGACCGATTGACAGCACGCAAAAAAGCGGGTATACTGTTACGAGACACCAATGGAGGACGCCATGAAAATCGTCAAACGCGTAGGCTGCATCTTACTCGCAAGCCTGTTCGCTCTGTGCATATTTTTGGTCACGATGATCGCTTTTATGCTGATTGCCGACGCAATCGTGGACACAACGGTGCGCTGGACCCCTTCCTATGCAAAAATCGACCTGACGGAAACACTTGCCAAAGAGAGCTGGTCCGAAGAGGACTATGAGACGCTGTACGAACAGACCGGGCTTTCGCGCACGGCGCTGGACGAGATGAAGGACGATCCCGCGCGCATCCTCACCTTTCAGGACGCACTCTTCTATGACGGGGAGCTGGAGCATGTCGCGGCGGCGATCACCACCCAGCATGACCGCTTCAAGAACAACTATTCGGCGCCCATTGTCGATCTGCAGGACGGCGACGTTCTCGTCACGTCCGCATGTCACACATACGGCTGGCAGAACGGACATGCCGCGATCGTCATTGACGGGTCGACGCGGACAGTCCTGGAGTCCGTCTCTCTCGGAACCCCGAGTACGAGAACGTTTAACGGTGCGAGTTTCTTTCGTCACAGTCCCAATTTTGTGGTACTCCGACTCAAAGATGCGGACGAAGCAAAGCGCGCACAGATCGCCGAAACCGCATATGATCGCCTGTTGAACATTGACTATTCGGTGACCGTCGGCATCCTCTCCCCCAAAGATCAGGGCGTCACGCCGCAGGAGACACACTGCTCCCACCTCGTCTGGCAGGCGTACTGGTACTACGGCTATGACATCGATGCGGACGGCGGTCCCGTCTGCACGGCGCGGGACATTGTTCACAGCGACCTGTTCGAAGTCGTGCAAGTATTCGGCTTCGACCTGCAGAACATCTGGTAAACTGCATATCCGGTACAAAAAACGGGATACGTTCTTAAAAACGCGTCCCGTTTTTCTTTGATTTTTTCCCGCGTCACTGCGCGTATTCGGAGAGGATCATGTTCTGCACATACAGGTACTTATCCTGGATGCGCACCCTGTCCTCTTCTTCTACAAGGTATTGCCGCGTCTTTTTGTATGCCGCGGCGAAGTCCTCCTTCCAGTCGGTGCCGAACGTCTTTTGATATTCGCTCGGCGAGAAGCCGTACACCGTACGCAGCCCGAGCATGACCGTCTCAAACTTGGCGTCCTGCACGCTGACCTCCTCGCTGTCGATGACGGGGAAAAAGCCGGACAAAATGCACTTCATGTACTCGTCCAGGTTGGCGGTGTTGAGCAGCCGCCGCCCGCTCATGAAGGAGCTTGCGCTCACCCCGACGCCGACATACTCCCCGCGCCGCCAGTAGTTGAGGTTGTGCCTGCTCTCAAAGCCCTTCTTGCAAAAGTTGCTTACTTCGTAGCGGTGATACCCCTTTTCCCGAAGCAGGTTGCAGCCGAAATCATAGAGCGCGGCAACCTCGTCCCCATCGGGCAGTTCGCCGTTCAGATAGTCGGTGTAGATGGGCGTGCCGTCCTCGGGCGTCAGGGCGTACATGGAGATGTGCTTTGCCCCGCTTCCCGCGGCGATCTCGATAGTCTTTCTGACATCCTCCTGCGTCTGATTCTTGATACCCAGCATGATATCGGCAGAGAAGTTCTCCCCTTTTAAGAGAGAGGTGCAGTAAAGGTAATCCCGCACGGTATGGATCCTGCCCAGATCCGCAAGCTGCTCATCGATCGCCGTCTGCAGCCCGATCGAGAAGCGGTTGATGCCCGCGCGCTTGTACATGGCGATCTTCTGCTCACTCACTGTACCCGGATTCATCTCGATCGTGACCTCGGGGCGGGCGGAGAGCGTAAAGACTTTTTTGATCTGCCGCATGACGGCATAGATATATTTGGGGTCGACGACGCTTGGCGTGCCGCCGCCGAAATAGACGGTATCGAACGTCCTTCCTTCCAGCTCCTTGCCGCGCATCTCCAGCTCTTTGAGGACGCACGCCATGTACGCCTCGGCGACGTCCATGCGGTTGGGGAAGGAGACGAAGTCGCAGTAAGTACACTTATGCCTGCAGAAGGGAACGTGAATATAGATGCCTGCCATATTATTCCTCCCAGCGGTATTTGCTCAGATCGACGTAACCGCCTTCGACCTGCACGCCCTCCGCCTCCAAAAGGCTTGCCTGCACGTCCGGGCCGCCGAAGGCGAACGCGGGCGCAAGCCTGCCCTCGCGATTGACCACGCGGTGACAGGGGATGACGCCGGGCTCGGGGTTGACGTGCAGCGCCCAGCCCACCTGCCTTGCACAGCGCGGCGCGCCGACCGCCGCCGCCACCTGTCCGTATGTGACGACCTTGCCGGAAGGCACGTGCCTGACAAATTCGTACACGCGCTCAAACAGCCTCGTATTGGTCGCGTTTTTGGGGGTACGTCCGCTCATTTTCTGTCCTTATTGGTCTTTAAGATCTCCATGAACACCTCGGAAGGCACTTCCACCGTGCCCACCTGGCGCATGCGCTTCTTGCCCTCTTTCTGCTTTTCGAGCAGCTTTTTCTTTCTTGTAATGTCGCCGCCGTAGCACTTGGCAAGGACGTCCTTACGGACCGCCTTGACCGTCTCGCGGGCGATGATCTTGCCGCCGACCGCCGCCTGAATGGGTACTTCAAACAGCTGACGGGGGATCGCTTCCTTTAAGTTCTCCGCGAGCATCCTGCCGCGGCGGTAGGCGTGATCCTCGTGCACGATGGTCGAGAGCGCATCGCACACTTCACCGTTCAGAAGGATGTCCAGCTTGACCAGCTTGCTCTTTTCATAGCCCGCGATCTCATAATCAAAGCTCGCATACCCCTTAGTGCGCGACTTGAGCTCGTCGAAAAAGTCATAGACGATCTCGTTGAGCGGAAGCCGATACTCCAGGCGCACGCGGCGGGCGTCGAGATAGGTCATATCCTTGTAGACGCCCCGCTTGTCCTGGCACAGCTCCATGATGGAACCGACGTATTCGGGCGGGGTGTAGATCTCCGCCTTGACGATGGGCTCTTCCATATAATCGATATCGGTGGGCGGCGGGAGGTGGGACGGATTGTCCACATAAAAGCTCTCGCCGTTGGTCTTGTGAACGAGGTAGGAGACGGAGGGCGCCGTCGTGATGATATCGAGGTTGAATTCGCGCTCGATGCGCTCCTGCACGATCTCCATGTGCAATAGCCCCAAAAAGCCGCAGCGGAAGCCAAACCCGAGCGCGACGGAGTTGTCCGGTTCAAAGGTGAGCGCCGCGTCGTTGAGCTTGAGCTTTAAGATCGCCTCTCTCAGGTCGACGAACTTGCTGCCGTCCAGGGGATAGATGCCGCAAAAGACGACGGGCTGCACCTTTTTGTAGCCGGGCAGCGGCTGCGCGGCGGGATTTTGCACATTGATAACGGTGTCGCCGACCTCGACGTCCTCGATCGACTTGATACTCGCGGCGATATAGCCGACCTCGCCCGCCAGCAGAATGTTTTTGGGCTGCATCTGCGGCGCGAACGCGCCCACTTCGGTGACGTCGTACGTCTTCTCGGAGAGGAAGGTCCTGATCTTGTCCCCCACCCTGACCTGCCCGTCCTTGATGCGCACGAACAGAATGACGCCCTTATAGTTATCGTAATAACTGTCAAAGATGAGCGCACGCAGGGGATCGTCCGTGTCCCCCTCGGGCGGCGGGACAAATTTGACGACCGCTTCCAGAATATCGCGGATGTTGGTGCCCTCCTTTGCCGAGACGCAGGGCGCTTCGGAGGCGTCCAATCCGATGACCTCCTCGATCTCCGCCCTGGTCTCCTCGATGCGCGCCGACTGCAGATCGATCTTGTTGATGACGGGCACCAGTTCCAGATTGTTCTCCAGCGCGAGATAGACGTTTGCGAGCGTCTGCGCCTCAACGCCCTGCGTCGCGTCCACGACGACCAAAGCCCCCTCGCACGCGGCGAGCGAGCGACTGACTTCATAGGTAAAGTCCACATGTCCGGGCGTATCGATGAGATTGAACTCATACTCATTCCCGTCAAGAGCGTTATAAAACATTCTCACGGGCGTAAGTTTGATCGTGATGCCGCGCTCGCGCTCGATATCCATGGAATCGAGAAGCTGTTCCTCCATGTCGCGCTTGCTCACCTGCCCGGTGAGCTCCATGATGCGGTCGGCGATCGTGCTCTTGCCGTGGTCGATATGCGCAATGATGCAGAAATTGCGAAGATACTTGCTTGCTTTTGCCATGC
>JAGHIT010000108.1 GCA_017887095.1 Clostridia bacterium
CCAAGGCGCCCGTCACGGGCATCGTGATGACGGTGGAGCTGACCTGGAACTTCATGTTCCTGCTGCCCGCGGTCATGGGCGTCGCGGCGGGGTATTTGGTCGGCGATATCTTCCACACCAAGCCCGTGTATGAGCGCCTGCTCGATGAGATGCTCGAGGAAGAGGACAAGCCGGCGTTGTTTACGGCGCGCTTTTACGTGAATGGCACGGGCATGGCGGCGGGGCGGCGCATCCGCGACGTTCTCTGGCCCGCGGACGTGCGCATCACCCGCATCGAGCGGGGGGAGGAGCGTATCCTGCCCGACGGCAACACGCTCATCTTGGAGGGGGATATCCTCACCGCGGAGGGCGAAGAGGAGGAGTCGTGCACTGTCCTTGCCGAGATCATCGGACCTCGTACGGAATAGAATAGAAATAAAAGGAGAACATGATGAAAAAACTGTCGGTTTTATTGAGTTTGTGTCTGCTCTTTTCGTGTGCTTTTGCTTTTTCGGCGTGTGCCGAGGCGCATCCCGAAGATGACGGGGCGCAGGTTCAGCCTGTACCTGACCCCGATCCCGAACCGGAACCGGAACCTGACCCCGATCCCGAACCGGATACCGATCCCGAACCGGACACCGATCCCGATCCCGAACCGGATCCCGAACCGGAAGAACCGTCGTACAGCGAGACGTTTGAAGGAATTGTTTCCGAGCAGACGTATGCCAGCGAAGAAACGGCGGTGCGTGCCTTTTTGGAGACGGAGATCGCGGGAAAGGCTGCAGAGGTCAATTTTATCGGTTACGAAAAGCAGGAGACGCTTACCGAACAGCAGGTCGGAGCGCTTGCGATCGGAGACGAATTGCGCGAGGGGCTTCTCTCGGTCGTCCGTTGCAGCGTAGAATATACCGAGACGCTGCCCGACGTCGGGGTTGAGTCCGTGGCGCGTCAGAGCAAGCAGGCAGAGATGTATCTGCTTTCTTATACAGACATGTTTCGGTTCTTCGTGCCGCAGACGCAGGCGGGCGGACAGATCTCGTCCAGTTACTTTGCCTCTACGTTCCGCGCCGAAGACTATGTCAACTGCACGATGGACGTTGTTCAGACACAGACGCGGGCAGGTATTACATATGTTGCCACTGTGATCGCAAAGGCGACGCAAAACGCTCTGTATGAGTACGATGTTTATACGGTGGACGGCAAATTTACCGAGGAGGCGGAATTGTTTCTTGTTGATTCTGTCGAGGGGATCTGCAGTATTCGTCGCAGAAACAACAGCGCCTGGAGCATGCAGAATGAAGGTTTTTCCGCAGACTACACCATCAATGATTATTTCATGGAATGGTTTCATGTCCGCTTTGGGGAACTCGATCATTCCTATTTTATCAAAACGGAAACGGGTTATGCGATCGACTCCGGGAAGTATTCGGCATATCTTCAAACGCTTCCCGAATACCAGGGCGGCGAGTTCGATCTGGAATATACGATCAATGTCAAGGACGGGAGAATGGCAGATGTTACGATGGAGATCGCCTCTGAGGGGGATGTTTCCCGTATGACCATCGCGTTTTCCGACTTCGGTACGACCGTCATCGAGTTTCCCGACGAAGTGACCGCGCTCATTCCCGAATAAAAAACAAAAAATACGGGGAGGTTTCCCCGTATTTTTTTGTATAATTTTTTTCTATCCCGCGCATAATGAGGTTGTGTAAGGGAGGACTGGTATGGATTTTACCAAGACGCAGACCTTTTACAACCTCGCACGCGGGTTCGCGGGCGAGTGTCAGGCGGGCATGCGGTACCAACTTACGGCAAAAGCTGCGATGAAGCAGGGCTATGAGGTCCTTGCGGACACAATCCGAACGATCGCAAAGAATGAGACAAATCATGCGAAGGTATTTTTTGAAGCGCTGCTTCAGAATGCGGGAAGCTGCGACGATGTGCACATCGACGCGCACTATCCCTTCCATGCGGGAACGCTGGAGGACAACCTTCGTTTTGCGGCAATGGATGAGGAGTCCGAGGCGGAGGAGTTGTATCCCTCCTTTGCCAGGATCGCGCGCGAGGAGGGGTTTGGGCAGATCGCGCTCAAATTCGAACAGATCGCGAAGGTGGAGAGCCATCATCGGGTCATCTTCAACTATCTGTACGAGGCGTTCAAGGACGGCTCCCTCTACAGCGCGGGCAGACCGATGCTGTGGATCTGCAGTGAGTGCGGATACATGCACACGTCCAAGGACGCATGGAATATCTGTCCGCTGTGCGGCGCGTCTCAGGGGGAAGTCGAAATCCACCTCCCCTATGCAAAGGATCACCTTTGAAAGGAATTTGCTTTCAGAGTGAGCAAGGAGGAAAAACGATGAAGAAGATGAACAACAAGACTTCGAACGGCGCGCAGAATGCGCAGAATGCGAAGAACGCAAAGAATTCGCAGAACGCGAAGAACAGCGGCAACAATGAAACGCAGAACTGCGACCGATAAACGTTCCCTGAAGAAGGGCGCGGACATGAAGTCGGAAGATGACGTCCTCGGCAGCTATACGGGCATCTGTACGGAAGATCGCTACGAAATACCCGTACAGGACGCGGACGATCTCTGAGAAAACGGGGCGGATGACCGCCCCGTCATTTTTTTATCTGCGCGGTTGCATGTTGTGGGTTTGTGGTATATAATCAATATAAGCGAAGAAGTCGGTGCGCATAATTCTTCACGCACCTTTCACACTGTTTTATTGCAAACGAACAAAATCCGGAGTTATAATTGTAAAGAACTGACAAAGTTTGAGGTGTCGGAAATGAAAAAGAAATGGATGGCCGCGCTTGCTTGCGTCATGGCGGGCGCCGTAACGATCGGACTTGCGGGATGCAGCGTTGCTTCCGCGCCGGACGACAGTTCTTCTTCCTCAGCGGGGGTGGAGAGCGGCATATACAGTTCGGTACAGGAGTTTCTTGCCGCGCAGGAGACGCCCTCTACCTATGAGCGCCGTCTGTATGAGGAGGCGGTCGCGGACGGATACGAGGGAACATTTTACGATTTTCTTGCGGGAATGGATTTTACCGACGAAACCGCGTATATCAACCGCGCCGTCAATTCGGTCGTGGAGATCAGTGTTGCATTCACGATCAACAATATCAAGCGGGAGTCGGCAGGCTCAGGCGTCATTTATTGGCTGGATAAAGAGGCAGGCGACGCATATATTGTTACCAATTACCATGTTGTTGCCACCTATCTGAGTACGGGCTTCGGTCCCTGGGGCACGCATTCCTCTACGACGGACTGGTCGAGCATCTATCTTACGACATACAGCGGTCAGACCATCCGCTCGGAGGATGTTACGCTCATCGCCGGAGACAATACGAATACCGACCTCGCCGTGCTCAAAGTGACAGGGTCGGACGAACTCAGAGAGAGCGACGCCGTCGCCGCGACCATGGCGGAGGCGTCTGTCGGCGAGACGGTGTATGCGATCGGCAATGCAAACGGCGAGGGGACATCCGTCACGAAGGGCGTTGTGTCGGTTCTGTCCGAAGAGATCACGGTCACGGCGGCAGATAATTACAGTTCGGTCACATTCAACGCCCTGCGCACGGATGCGGCGGTCAACCAGGGCAATTCGGGCGGCGGACTGTTCAATGCCCGCGGCGAACTGGTCGGCATTGTGTCCGCGCGGCAGCTGACCTCGTCCACGGGCGTGGATATCGACGGCTTCGGCTTTGCGATCCCCGCGATGGACGTTAACACCTGCCTGGAAGAGTTCGGCTGTGAGACAATTGCCTCCGCCGAAGATGCCGATTCGTATTCAATGTCCTCGGCAGCGGGTGTTTCTGCGGCGGCAGCCGCAACCGGGAGCGTTGTTGCGATCGAGACGGACAGCGCCGCAGGATCCGGGGTAATCTGGTCTTTGGATGAAGCGGAAGGCGACGCCGTCATCGTCACCAATTATCATGTCCTGTATTCTTCATTGCAGAACGATGTGAGTGATTCGATCAGCGTTTATCTCTACGGCGATGCGAGCGCGACGCCGATCGCGGCGGAGTATGTCGGCGGCGTACAGTCGGAGGACCTTGCCGTCATCCGCGTCGAGGATTGCACGCTTTTGAATGAAAGCGGCTGTGTAGCGGTCAGATGCGCCGACTCCGATTCCATTACATTGGGCGAAGATGTCTATGCCGTCGGAAATGCCGCAGGCGAGGGGATCTCGGTCTCGGAGGGCATCGTGTCCGTATTGTATGAGGATATTGTCGTGTCTTCGGCGGACGGCAGAAGCGCCGTTTCGATCAACGGGATCCGTACGGATGCGGCAGTTAATCACGGCAATTCGGGAGGCGGGCTGTTCAACGAGATGGGCGAATTTATCGGTATCGTCTCGGCGCGCTCGGACGAGGACGGCGTCGTCGGGTTCGGATATGCCATCGGGTCTAATCACGTCGCAGCCGTTGCGGAAAACATTCTCCGGCAGGCGGAGCGCGGAGAACAGTCGGCAAGCTGCGCGACGCTCGGTATCACGATCCGCGCCGAAGCTTCGCACAGGGTGTTCAACGAGCAGACGGGAAAAGTCTATCAGGAGGAGAAAGTCGTCGTACAGTCGCTTACGAGCGGAAGTCTCGCGGAGCATATGGGCATGGACGTCAACGATACATTGCTTGCGGCGCGCATCGACCGCGACGGACAGACCGTGCGTGCGGTCTCCGTCACCACCCGGGAAAAACTTCCCACGCTGCTCTATGAGCTGCGCGAGGGGGACACGCTTACCGTTCTCATTTCGCGCGGCGGCGAGGCACGGGAATTGACCGTGACGTTGGAAGCAAGTGATTTCCAGACGCGGGCATGAAATTAAAGTGAAAAACAGGGACGGTGCGTTGCCGTCCCTGTTTTTTGTGTAAAGACACGGCGCTGTATCGCTCGTAACGGAGCAGGAAAACAGAGCCTGCGTTCGTTGTGCGGCGCTCGGCGTGCTTCGCAACGACCTGCCTAAATCAGCTTGGGAAGTGGTTTTCCGTTAAAAAACGCGCAGCCTGAAGGCTGCGCGCATGCTGGAGCCCCAAAGGAAAATTTGTACGAACCGAGGGCAAAAGAAGAAGAGGCACTTTCAGCCTCTTCTATCTCTTTCTCCATCTGTTCAACGTGCGCCTTTGTAAGTTTCTCAGGCACGACGTCTTCTTGGAAATTGTATGTAATGACAAGTCTGTCGCCGTACCAGATCACTTCCCGCACAAACGTATTTACAAGCAGCTTCCGCACTTTGATGTCGTCGGGATCCTCAAATACTTTGGAGAGTAAAAACTTTTCGACCTCCTCAACGGTCAGATGCGCATAGGTTTTCTGCATGGCTTGATTGATTTCGATTTCATAGCGGTCGATTTGATTTTGCAGATCCATCAATCTGTCCTTTGTAAGATCCATGATAATGCCCTGTTCGATCGCTTTTATGATATTATCGGCAGCACGCTTTGCATCATCCCGCTGTTTCATGAGGATTTGAAGTCCGGAATCATCTCTGATCATCTTCTCATGAACCTTGACGATCGTCTCCGCAATTTTTGTGATGATGCTGTTCCTGCGCAGCATTGTCATTGTTGCTTGGATTACGTAATCCTCCAATATTTGCTTCTTGACAGGTTTACATGAGCAGGTGCAGCGTTTGCGTGAAAGGCAGATATAATAGTGGTGTGTTTCTCCCGTGTGCGACGTCCCGCTTGTCCCTCCCATGCGATGCTTACAGGCTCCGCATAATAGCTTTCCTGAAAGAATGTAGTTAAAGATGTCCTTCTTTCTGCTTGGAGATAACTTGTTCTCCTGATTGATGGCGTTCACTTGTGTCCAAAGCTCCTTTGAAATGATCGGCGGATAGATATTGTTGTACATTTCACCTTTATGAATAACAGTTCCTGTGTAACGCGAATTATGCAAGATGGCATAAACGAATTTCTGATCAAGCAGTTTGCCATTCTTGCGGCGGAGATCGCGAGTTTTTAATTCGTCTGCGATCACATTTGCCTTGAAACCCTGTGCATATTTCAGAAATATCTCTCGCACGATTTCTGCTTCCGCTTCATCGATGATATATTTTTTATCTGCAACACGATAGCCGTACAATAATTTCCCGCCTGTGGAATTTCCCTTGATCCAACTTTCGCGAAGGCCGCGATTGACCTTTTGCCGTAAATCTTCCGAATAATACTCATTGAAGCCTTCAATGACCGCTTGAAAGAGCCTGCCCTCGGGCGTGTCGGGAATGTTCTCCATTGCCGATACCAAACCCACACCGTTATCGGAGAGCCTTTTGCGGTTGATGACCGATTCATACATATTTCGGGCAAATCTGTCTAATTTGTAAACGATGACTACGCTCCATTGTCGTCGTTTGCTGTCCGCAAGCATCTGCTGAAATGCTGCACGATTGTCGTTTGTTCCCGTGGTCGCTCTGTCGATGTACTGATCAACGATAAGAAGATCGTTCTTTTCGGCATATTGTTTACATACGCGAAGCTGACCTTCGATCGATTGTTCCGTCTGCGCATCGCAAGAGTAACGGGCATAGATGACTGCTGTTTTCAAAATTGATACCTCCTGAAATTTTTGCTTCCATTGTACACCTTAACGGCAGGGAATAACAGGCACGGGGCGCAGAGGTTTCCTGACAGTTTCCCAACCGACCGTAGGAAAACCGCAACAAAAGAGATACAATTCCTGCACTCTCGTACCTTTCGGCGCACCCAAAACAGGGAGAGCAAGGCGCAGTCTGTCAAAGGTCTGCCCGCACAGGGACGCGCAGGAATTTTGTTATTGTCTTTTCTTTTTTTGCTCTCAAAATTGCTGCGCGCTTTTGACGGACAATGCCGCTCTCCCACCATTTCAGAGCCGAAAGGAATGAAAAGGTATGCAAAAGTTAGGATTATGTTGGGGTTTTATTGGGGAACATTTCCGGCAGATCTTCTTTTAAGAGGAGCGCGAATGTGGTATAATCAAAGCACAAACAGGCGGAAACGCTTCATATCACGGAAGAATGTATTTCTGATAGTGGGAAAAGTGCCAGCGGAAGTAGTCGGGCGAAAGCCAATGTAACGAAGTAAATCGATGAAATATCCGGATGACCGTGACTGTCAGGCAAGGCGGACGAGAGATCGTCTGTCCTTTGTCTGCGGTCACGGTCTTTTTTCGTTTTCTCGGAAAATTTTTGACCAAACCGCCACCTTTGCAAACTTTTTGTCCTTGTGGTAGTAGAGGGATTTTTCATGCAAGGAAAAATTACGGAATTAGTGCCACAATTTGTCCACAATTTCATGTAGGATAAAGAAAAATTCGCCGGAAGCCGTGAACTTTTCAAACTTTCTGTCCTTGTGGTAGTAGAAAGACGATTCAAAGAAAATTTTTATAAGTCGCAAAAACCTTGCGCGTTCAAGGTTTAAGATAGACGCAACAACGGGAGGAGAACGCTATGACGCTCAACGAGATCAGACAACAATTAAAGATGATACGCCTGTACTATATGCACAAGGCGAAGTTTGACGCGGCGTTTGAAACCCTTCCGCACAGAGCGGCTGACCTTGTCGATAAATATGCGGCAATGATTGGGGAAGCTCCGCTCGATCTGTACATGATCTATTGCAAGCTGTATGTGGACGGCTTGACGCAGGAGGCAACGGCGGAAGAACTCAAATACTGTCCGGAGTACATACGGCAGAAGAACAAGCAGCTGCTTTTGTTCTTCCAAAAGAAACTCAATGAACGGGAGGTGGAATGATTGAGGGAAATTGAAGTCAAAGACAATCCGCTTGGGATCAAGGTCTATGCCGTCGGAGAGCCGGATATCGACCACATGACCGAGGAGGAATACAATTTATTTGCGTCGTCTCTGGCGATGCGTATCAACGATTACTTTACAAAACAGAAGGAGGAAAACGATGCCGTATAGCCAAGTAAAAGTTTATTCGGACGGAGGTCATTTCATCGGCGTTCCGTACGAGCCCAATCCCCGCGCAAAAAACCGCCGCCCGCGTTGCGAGGAAATCATTGAAGTCAAGGAACCGCTCACCGCAGACATTGAAATTGTTTTGAACGACGAACAAGAAAGCGCCGCTTTGGAACAAAATCCCGCAGACGTACATGAAAAAAGCGCGCCGTCTGCCGTAAGACAGATGACGCGAAAAGAGTTGTTCGATGAACTGTATATGCAGACAGTCGATATGAAGAAGCGGGAACGCAAGATGTATATTGTCAAAGAGATGCTGCCCTATTTCAAGGACGGCTCTTCTTGCCGCGCCTTTGTGGAGGACAACTTTGCCCGTAAGCACCGCAATATGATCTGCCGCAGAACGAGGCTTTGGAGAAAAATAAACCACCAACGTTTCAACTATTTTGTAACTTTGACATATGCGGATGACAAGGTGCCCGAGGAAGAATTTGCGAAAAAGCTGCTCAATACCTTGTACCACTTTTCCAATCGCAAGGGCTGGCTGTATATCGGCGCATGGGAGCGCGGCGGGAGCACTAATAGGCTTCACTTTCACGGCATCTTCTATATCCCGGAAGGTGCCATGTCCGGAGAGATGGAGATACTGCGCGACTTCGACACGCGCAAAAAACGGATGCAGACGGTGCAGCAGAATACCTTTTTTGCCAAGCGGTTCGGGCGGAATGAGTTCCGTCCCATTAACCATGTCTCCGAAATGCCGCAGGCGGTAAAATATCTTGTGAAGTATATCGAAAAGTCCGGCGGCAAGCTCATCTATTCCAGAGGTCTGTATCAATACTTCGTAACGGACATCATGGACGAAGATATCGTCTGCCCCTATGGTTTAGAGGACAGGAAAATACTTCTCTTCGACAGCTTCGGGTGCTGGGTGGATGGCGAATATATCGGACAAGTCAGCCCCGAAGTGATAGCACAACTCCCGAAAGTAACATAGCGCGATGCAGAACGGTAAAAATCAAGGCATGGCGCGACGGAATAAGCGGGCGTTTCGCCAAGCGGTTCAGCGGGGCGGCTTCGCGCCCGCCGCGCTTTCGATCCGGTTTTCGCTTGTTTGTCCGTTCGGGCGTGCGCTTGGCTTCGGCGCCCGAGGCGCGAAGCGCCGAGGGTGACGGTGCGGCGTCAGCCGCACCGTCAGCTCTGCCGCCGACTTGTATATAAGCCAAGCGCATGCCTTACTGCCATTTATAAAAATTCACACGTTTTGGAGGACTTATGAAGTACATAGATTGGCTCATTCAATGGCTGGAAAACTATATCCGCCCGTCCGTCAAGGTGCGGACTTACGAGCGCTATCGCCTTATCATTGAGCAGCATATCAAAGACAAGATCTGCGGCATGGAGCTGGATGATCTGTCTCCGCTTGTTTTGCAGGCATTCATCACCGGGCTTTTGCAAAACGGCAATAGAAAAACGGGCAAAGGACTGTCTGCAAATAGTGTGAACGCCGTTATCTCCGTCATTCAGAGTTCTCTCAAAACAGCGCATCTATTGGGACTGACGAAGAAATACACGGCGGATAAACTCAAACGCCCGAAGCTCAAAGAAAAACCCGTGGAGTGTTTTACTCTTGTCGAGCAAAAGCAAATAGAGCAGGCAATCCTGAACGGAAAGAAGGATAAGTTGTACGGCATTCTCCTCTGCCTGTACAGCGGTTTACGTATTGGGGAACTCATTGCCCTGCAATGGAGCGATATTGACTTTACGAAAGGTATTCTGACCGTATCAAAGTCCCGCCATGACAGCAAAGACGGGCTTATCATAGACGAGCCGAAAACCTCCTCTTCCTGCCGCGTGATACCGCTGCCGAAACAGTTGCTGCCTATCCTGAAAAGCATAAAGAAAAGGAGCGATTCCCCTTTCGTGGTGTCTGTAAACGGAAAGCCTGTTTCCGTCCGCTCCTACCAGCGAAGTTTTGAATTGCTCCTGAAAAAGCTGAGGATACCACACAAAGGCTTTCACTCACTGCGGCATACGTTTGCTACCCGCGCCCTCGAATGCGGCATGGACGTAAAAACGCTCTCCGAGATCCTCGGCCACAAGAACCCGACCGTTACGCTCAACCGCTATGCCCACTCCCTTATGGAGCATAAAGCCGATATGATGAACAGGCTTGGGAAGATTTTGGCATTAAAAGACAAATAAAAACGACAGGATTACTCCTGCCGTTTTGTTCATGTACTATCCTAATCAGTGAACATATTATGCTGTTTTGTTCATGGATAAAATAAAATACAGAATTAAATTACTTAATTTATTGAATTATCTTGACAATATTTTACTGTGGTATTATAATGTTATCATAAAAAATTCATCAAATATATTGTAGAACGTTCATGGATATGCCAAAAGATGTTTTTGTGTTTTCAATAACTTTGTACCTTGTGTTGAAACATCTGATAATAATACAATTTTTGGGAGGCAGGGTAGAATATGAAGCGAAAGTTTGTTGTTGTGTTCCTGACAGCGCTTTTGGCGCTGTGCATCTCATTCGGGCTTACCGCATGCGGCTTGTTCGATGGCATATTCGGCGACGGCGGAGGCAATGACGATGATACAACTATCGTCACTCCCGGCGATCCCGACGAGGATCCCGTTACGCCGCCCGAAGAGGACGATCCCGTGACGCCGCCCGATGACGATGATCCTGTCACCCCGCCTGATGACGAGGATCCCGTGACGCCACCCGAGGATGACGATCCCGTCACCCCGCCTGATGACGATGATCCCGTGACGCCGCCCGTGGAGGACGATCCCGTAACTCCGCCCGAAGGAGGTGAGCCCGAAACGCCGCCCGTAGAGGACGATCCCGTGACGCCGCCTGAGGATGACGATCGGCCGTCTACACCGCCTGTTGAGGATGATCCCATCACGCCGCCCGTGGATGACGACGATCGGCCGTCGGCGCATATGCATACATACACGAGCGAAGTTACCAGTGAGCCGACGTGCACGCAAACAGGCATTATGACATATACCTGTACAACGTGCGGGCACAGCTACGAGGAGTCTTTTGATGCACTCGGGCATTCGTATACCTGCAACGTTATTAAAGAGGCAACATGCACTCAGACGGGGCTTGCTGAATATACCTGTACGCGTTGCGGACACAATTATCAGTCATCCATCGGGATGATCAGTCACCTCTATATGCGTGAGGTCATTACGGATGCGACGTGTACCCAGACGGGACTTGCAAAGTATACTTGCACGCGTTGTGGCGATAGCTATACCGCATCTTTTGCGGCGCTCGGGCACGACTATTCGCGCCAGGTTCTCAATGCGGCAACGTGTACCCAAACAGGGCTTGCGCAATACACCTGCACGCGCTGTGGTGACAGCTATACAGCCCCCATTCGTGCACTTGGGCATAATTATTCGCGTGAGGTCATCACATCGGCGACCTGCATGCAGACCGGACTTGCCAGGTACACCTGTACGCGTTGTGGCGACAATTATACGCAGGTCATCCCGGAAGGCGAGCATTCGTATGCCCGTGTGATCACCAAGCAGCCCACCTGTACGCAGACGGGCACTGCGATCGATACCTGTTCGGTCTGCGGCGCGCAAGAGACGCGTACGCTGCCTGCGAACGGGCACTCCTGCGCAAGCATCGTCACAAAGGAGCCGACGTGCACACAGACGGGGCTTCGGCTCTATACCTGCACGGTATGCGGGTATTCCTACACGGCGTCCGTTGCGGCACGCGGGCACAACTATGTTGGTACTGAAGTGACCGGAGCGACCTGTCTGCGGGCAGGATCCATCGTCTATACCTGTACGCGCTGCGGCGACAGCTACACTTTGGACACGTACGCGTCCCACACCTATCGTCTTGTCGGCATGGTTCCGGCGACCTGCACGGAGGCGGGATATCAGCTCTATCGCTGCACGGTGTGCGGAGATGAGTTCCGGAACACCATTCCTGTGGAAGCGGGGCACAATTACGTCGGTACCGTGACGCTCGCGCCCACGACGGAAACGGAGGGCGTGATCACCTATACCTGTACGCGCTGCGGCGACAGTTACACCCTTCCGCTCTCCAAACTCAACCCGGGCAGCGCCTATGTTCTGCTCATTCAGGACACGCTTCCTTGGTCAACGAACAGCAACGTCACCCTGCTCAACTACCTCACCAATGCAGGACAGCTTGGCGGCTGGGAGATCGCAACGACGCAGGAGGCGGCATCTCTCGACTTCTCCGATTACGATCTCATCTATATCGCCAACGACCAGACGACGGCGACCTACGATCGCCTTGCCCTGCTTAATGAGAAACTGACGCAGTTTGCGCAGGACGGCGGCGTGCTCATCTATGGCGCCTGCGATTACGGTTGGACGGCGGGCGATCTGTCCTACACGTTGCCCGGCGGCGTCAGCCTGAACAAATTCTTCTCGCACAGGAACTATATCGCCGACGCCTCGCACGATATCATCACGGGCGTTTTGACGGGCGGCATCAGGATCACAGACAGTATCCTGTACAGCACGTTCAGCAGCCATGCCGGATTTTCCGGGCTGCCCGCAGGCGCAAACGTCATCCTGCGCGATTCGCGCGGCGAGCCGACCCTCGTGGAATACCCCTTGGGCGAAGGTTACGTCATTGCGAGCAGCCTCACCTGGGAATACACCTACGTTCGTACCTTTGTGGACGGCACGTCCTTTGCAAAGGAGATCTATGACGACCTGTTCGTGTACGCACAGACCCTGCTTGCAGACTGCGAACACGAATATCTTGCGGGAGAGACGGTTTCGCCGACGTGTACGGAGGTCGGCTACACGGTCTATACCTGCACGGTCTGCGGCAGGACGTATCACGGCGACTATGTAGATGCGCTCGGGCATAATTATGCGGGCGAGGTGACGACGCAGCCGACGTGCGAGCAGGAAGGCGTGATGACCTACACCTGTACGCGCTGCGGCGACAGCTATACGGAAGATATTCCGCTGACGGGACATACCGAAGTGATCGACGCGGCAGTTGCGCCCTCTTGTACGAAAACTGGACTGACCGAGGGAAAGCATTGCTCCGTCTGCGACACCGTACTCGTCGAGCAGGAAGTTGTCCCGATGATTCCGCATACCGAGGTGATCGACGCAGCTGTCAAACCAACCTGCACGCAAACGGGACTGACAGAGGGCAAGCATTGTTCCGTCTGCGATACCGTGCTCGTCGCGCAGGAAGTTGTCCCGACGATCGCGCACAATTATGTGGACGGTATCTGTTCGATGTGTGGCGCGCCTGAGCCACAGCTTTCCACCGAAGGGCTTGTATTCACCCTGTCCGCAGATCGCACGCAATATTCCGTCACCGATTATACGGGCACGGCAACGGAAGTGTATATTCCTGTTGCCTATAAAGGACTTCCCGTCACAAGCATTGGAGAGTATGCGTTCCAAGAGTGCAGCAGTTTTACAAGCATCTCAATCCCAGGCAGCGTCACAAGCATTGGATATTGGGCGTTCAAGGGTTGCAGTAGGCTTACAAGCATCATAATCCCCGACAGCGTCACAAGCATTGGATATTGGGCGTTCTATAATTGCAGCGGACTTACAAGCATCACGATTCCCGACAGCGTCACAAGCATTGGAAGTGATGCGTTCTATGATACCGCATATTATGACGATGAAAGCAACTGGGAAAATGATGTTCTCTATATCGGTAATCATCTGATCGAGGCACGTGATACCCTCTCGGGAGTATACAGCATCAGAAACGACACAAAAGTAATCGCAGGTTCTGCATTCTCTTATTGTAGTGGTCTAAAAAGCATCACGATCCCCGACAGTGTCACAAGCATTGGGGAGAGCGCGTTCCAAGGTTGCCGCAGTCTTACAAGCATCACGATTCCCGACAGCGTCACAAGCATTGGTGGTAATGCGTTCGCGGATTGCAGCAACCTTACAAGCATCACGATTCCCGACAGCGTCACAAGCATTGGGGATGGTGCGTTCTGGGGTTGCAGCAGTCTTACAAATATCTCGATCCCCGACAGAGTCACGAGCATTGGGTCTGGCGCGTTCGCTTTTTGCAGCGGGCTTACAAGTATTACAGTTGCAAGCGGCAATTCCGTCTATCACAGCGCGGGGAACTGCATCATTGAAACGGAGAGTAAGACGCTGATTGCAGGTTGTAAAAAAAGCGTTATTCTGGCGGATGGCAGCGTCACAAGCATTGGGGAGCGTGCGTTCTCCGGTTGCAGCGGCCTTACAAGCATCATGATTCCCGACAGTGTTACCCGCATTGGGGGTCAAGCGTTCAGTAATTGCAGCGTGCTGACAAGCGTGACGATTGGCAACGGCGTCACGAGCATTGGGAATTCTGCATTCTATAATTGCAGGAGGCTGACAAGCGTGACGATTGGCAACGGCGTCACAAGCATTGGAGATTCTGCGTTCCTCAGTTGCAGCAGCCTTACAAGCATCACGATTCCGGACAGCGTCACAAGCATTGGAGCCGGGGCGTTCTCTAATTGCAGCAGTCTTACGAGCGTAAAGTTTGTAAATCCCAATGGATGGTGGTGTGCGTCCAGTAGTTGGGCAACAAGCGGGACGAGTATCTCGAGCAGCAGGCTTTCCAATACCTCCACCGCCGCAGAGTATCTGACATCGACCTATCGCAACTACTATTGGAAAAGAAGTTAATGTATCGAGTGGGATACAATTGGCTCGCCCATGAACCAGCGCCCCGCGCGGTTTTTCCGCGCGGGGCGCAAAGCAGTTTACGGGATCGACTGGAAATACATCATAATTTGTAAAGTTGATACAATCCAACTCCTCGGTTTTCCAGTAGATTTTATTCAAGTATTTATTAGAACAACAGTATACTCTTGACAAAATCAAGAGGTTCATTTGAGGTAAGAGATTATGAAAAAGAAAACGAAAGTTGGTTTGATCGTTGGTCTTGTTGCATTGGTTTGCGTTGTCGCCATTGTCCTGATTTTTGTGTTTCCTTCAAGCCGTGATGATGTGCACAAACATGTTTTAACGTACAATGATGCCGTTGCGGCGACCTGTACAGAGAACGGTACTGTTGGATATTGGTCGTGTGACGAGTGCGGGAAGAACTTCGCGGACAAAGATGCGACTCAAGAACTGGATTC
The DNA here is from genome assembly GCA_017887095.1 of Clostridia bacterium. GTDB lineage: Bacteria > Bacillota > Clostridia > Christensenellales > Borkfalkiaceae > Gallimonas. The sequence goes on from JAGHIT010000108.1 coordinate 15,056, forward strand.
GATCGTTGTTCCGGCGCTCGGTCATGACGTCGGTGATTATGAAGTTGAAAAATCAGCGACTTGCGTGGACGCGGGTGTAGAAATTGCCACCTGCTCTCGTTGTGGGAACGAACAAAGCCGCACAATTGAGGCGTTGGGACACGCTTGGAATGATGGTATTGTAACGATGCCAGCCACGTGTTCTCAAGCAGGCTTGATGACTTTCTCCTGTTCCCGCTGCACAGAGACAAAGACAGAGGACATCAATGTCCTCGGACATGATTATATAGAACATGACGGCAAAGCTCCTACTTGCACTGAGCCCGGCTGGGAAGACTATGTAACCTGTTCACGATGTGATTACACTACATATCAGGCCCTTCCCGCAGCAGGTCATGACGCGGAGGTGATTCCGGCAGTAGATGCTACTTGTACAAAAGACGGTTTGACCGCCGGACAAACATGTTCTGTCTGCGGCGAAATTTTAGTACAACAGGAAGTCATTCAGGCGCCGGGGCATATTCCTGTCACTTTGCCCGAGATAAAGCCGACTTGTACTTCCACGGGACTTACCGAGGGGCAAAAGTGCTCTGTTTGCAATGAAATTTTAGTAGAACAGCAAATAGTTGCGATGATAGCTCACAGCTACTCTGCGGATTGGAGCAATAATGGAGACGAGCATTGGCATGCCTGCATAAGTTGTGGAGCAACGGCGGATATCGCTGCGCATATCCCTGATCGGGATCAGCCGGGCGAAAATGATCCTGTCAAATGCACTATTTGTGAATATATCATCGAACCCGCCACCGGACATGTTGTACATACAGCTGGAGAAAAGTGGTTTTCTGACGGTGCAAATCATTGGCAGACGTGCATCGGCTGCGGGATCAAAATGAACGAATCCGCACATAGTGGCGGTTTGGCGACTTGTATCAGCAAGGCGCAGTGTACGGTATGTAACGCACAATACGGTGAACTTGCCGCACATTCTCCTGAAACAGTCCCCGCCGTTGCGCCGACCTGCACGAAAACGGGTTTGACTGAGGGGCAAAGATGCTCGGTATGTGGCGAAATAATAATGAAGCAAGAGATTGTACCTGCCAATGGGCATACGATTGAAATCATCGCCGCTGTCGATCCGAGTTGCACAGAGACCGGTTTAACGGAAGGTAGTAAGTGTTCAATTTGTGGAACCGTAATAAGGCAACAGACCATTGTCCCGGAACTGGGACATAAGCCAATTACAATTCCGGCAGTTGACCCCACATGTACGGCGACGGGACTAACAGCAGGCCAAAAGTGTTTAGTCTGCGGAACCGTTCTTGCAGAGCAGGAGATCGTTCCGGCAAAGAACCATTCGTATACTGAAAGCATTCTAAAACAGCCGACTTGTACGCAAGAAGGCGCATATACTTATACCTGTGCTGCGTGTGGTGATCAATATACGGAAGCCATTTCAGCTCTTGGGCATGATTATATCGAGATAGAGCAAAGTGCAGCGACCTGTGCAGATAATGGGTACGTCTTATATCGTTGCGACGTTTGCAACGACGAGGAGATCGTAATTGAATATGCTTCTGGTCATGCAATATCTCGCGTTGATTCTTCTGCCGAGCCTACATGCGTAGCGTCCGGATATACTTCAGGATACTGTGATATCTGTGGACAGTATATCACAACGGAAACTCCTGCAACGGGGCATACAGACAGTGAGACCTATTATACCGGAGAGTATTGTGGTACACAAAAAATTGGTTATACGCGTTGCACGAAGTGCGGTGAAACAATTTCCAGTTTTGGTCATTCGTACAAGGTTACAATAACACAAGCCACTTGTACAAACAATGGAATGAGGAGTTACGAATGTCAGAATTGCGGCAATTCCTACTCTGAAACAATTCCTGCGTTTGGTCATATCGGTGGAGAATGGATAGAGACTGTCCCCGCGAACTGCAAGCAGACGGGCGTAGATACACAATATTGTATCGTCTGCGAGAATATCGTTCAAACCAGATCCACAGCGCTCAAACAACATACCTATGAAAGCGCTGTATCGCAAGGCCGCATAACCTACACTTGCGCAATCTGTTCGGATAGTTATTATATCGAAACAGAAGAGTATATTACGATACATTTTGTTTCAAATGGTGGTACGGAATATGAGGATTTTGAGGTTGAAAAAGAAATCCCTGTAGAACTTCCGGAGCCAACCAAAGAAGGTTATGTTTTTGCCGGATGGTATCTTGATGAGGACTTGATCAATCCATGCGACAGTTCGCCTGTCTTCTATACAGATACATACCTGTATGCGGCATGGTATTTATCGACTCTAACGGGGGATATCAATACGAATAACATCATCACAGATGTCCCTCTTACATATACGTTCCGTGTAGAATCAGAAGTTGCATTGACGGACAGCAATCTGAGCAAATATATCTTTATCGAAGATTTGAACGCGGAGAGCCCGGAGATTTATATCGCGTCCCGGCAGGGAAATATTTATACGATTGCGGGAAGAAATTATCAGCGCGGCATGAGTTATGACGTGATTATTCGCGATGCGCTCAATTTCGTCGATGCGTCTGGCAATGAGTTGTGGTTTATTACCGAGAAAGAGAATTCTGCAAATATTTCCTATCAGACAGACGTTGTCTTTATCCCGGAATACGATGTTTACAGCATCTATGAACAGGGTGAAGAAGCATATATCCTGTTCAGGACGGATTTGCTTGACGTGGGCGATGTTGCTGTGATTTATGGCGAGACACGGCAGGACGTACTTCTTGCGTTTGAAGTCATAGCGGAAGGACATGCGGAAGGCGCACATCTGTATGGCATTGAAGCCGCAGACTTTGAAGATGTATTTGTAGAATATGACGTCTATTATTCAGGGGAACTTGATATTCAAAACGTCGAGTTTGAATCCGATTTGACAGAGGAGTTGACGGCGCAGGTGCTTGCTTCCCCGATGTATGCGCAGTTTGCATCTGCTGCAAGCACATTTTCCACCGGTGTGACGGTAGGGAATTATTACTATGATTTCAATGGCATCACTGTAAATCCGTTGTTCAGCGCAAAAAATTCAAAAATCGTCTTCTCTATCTCTGTTATAGCGGAATTCGCCCGCATGGAAACAACTACATATAAGGTGGATAGTATTCTTCAAATAATCCTGGAGATAAAGTCCGTACTGTCTTTTTATACAACTGCAGACGTAGACAGCGTTAATAACTTTGTTTTTGTATTGGATGTTAAAAATACGACAACGGCAAATTTGTATGTTTCGACCGGAGTCAACGAGACAAGTTCCAAAGAACTCAATTATTTCAAAACGCTATTCCTGAAAGCCAAAGACGAGGGAAAATATTCTGAATTGGATGCCTCGTCGGCAGATTCCTCTCAGGAAACGCGTATTGGGACGGCGGCAGTTTCCTTCTATGGATTGACTTTCCGATTTGACATTTCCAATGTATTTATTTTTTCCGTTGTTGGTCAGTTAGGGGTTGCCTCTCAGGTAGACCTTACGGCAAGTTTTGGCGTACAGCGGGTTCGGGGCAATTTTTCAACCATCAAGTCTTTCCAAGCGTCTGCAAGCGTCTCCTTCTATATGCTTGGAAAAATTGAAATATCCGATCTGATCAAGCTCAAGGCAACAGTAAGTTTATGGGGTATTGTAAACGCATATATTGATTGCGGATTTGGCCCTTATTTTACAGTCGGAGGTATGTTTACCGCCTCGGCGCACTCCGGCGGCGGACACAATACGATATCCGGGGGCTATCTGGAAATCGGCATTAAGGTCAATTCCAACGTGGGAATCAGCTTAAGGGTCCTGTGGTGGACAAAGGAATGGAAATGGACGTTGTACTCAAATAACTTTTCTTTCTTCTCGCTGGGGGAGAAAAAAGTCCCGCTCTATTTTACGAATGCCAGCGAGGAATTGACTGCAGAATACTCATGCGGAACATCTTTTGACGTAAGCAGCATAATCAACCTGAATGCCGTGCTGCAGGATATGAGTTCCATGAAAACCTCTACAGAGGAGTTGACTTGCAGTTATTATTTAGAGGGTGAGCATAACGGCGTCACATTGACTGAGGATGGCACGTTGACCATTCCTTCGACGAATCAGGAAGAATTCACCGTATGTATTAAGGTCGTTTCGGGCAATATTTACAAATATGCGCAGATTACATTTACAGTAAAGCACAATGAACAATTTTCTGCGTACCAGGCGCCGACCTGCACCCAACCCGGTATAGCGGAATATACCTATTGTACCTCTTGCGGAGAAGTGCTTTCGGGCGAAAAAACGATGATCGCTGCAAAAGGGCATACTTATGTCGCTTCAGTGACGAAGGAGCCGTCGTGCAATCGGGAAGGCGAGATGACCTACACATGCTCGGTTTGCGATGACAGCTATACGGAGAGCATTCCGATGACTGCGCATACCGAGGCGGTCGATGAAGCAGTCGCGCCCACTTGCACGACAACGGGCCTGACGGAGGGTAGGCATTGCTCCGTCTGCGGTAAAGTACTCATCAAGCAGGAAGTTGTGCCGACGATCGCACACAATTATATGGACGGCATCTGTACGGAGTGCGGCGCGCCCGAGCCGCAGCTTACCGAAGGGCTTGTATTTACCCGTTCCTACGATGGCACGCAATATTCCGTTACTGATTATACGGGCACGCCAGTCAAAGTGTATATCCCTGCGACATACAAAGGATTGCCCGTCACAAGCATTGGATATCAGGCGTTCTATAATTGCAGCAAGCTTACAAGCATCACGATTCCGAACAGCGTCACAAGCATTGGTAGTTCCGCGTTCTCTAATTGCAGCAGTCTTACAAGTATCAAAATTCCCGACAGCGTCACAAACATTGGAAGTTCTGCGTTCTATGATTGCAGAGGGCTTACAAGCATCACGATACCAGATAGTGTCACAAGCATTGAAAGTTCAGCGTTCTCGGGTTGCAGTGGCCTGACGAGAATTACAGTTGCGAGCGGGAATCCCGTCTATCACAGTGGGGGGAATTGCCTGATTGAAACGGAGAGCAAAACGTTGGTTGCGGGTTGTAAGAATAGCGTGATCCCAACGGATGGCAGCGTCACAAGCATTGGTGAATATGCGTTTTCTAATTGTAACACGCTGACAAGAATTAGTATTCCAAATAGTGTCACAAGCATTAGGCGGCATGCATTACGAAATTGCAGTAGCCTTACAAGTATCACAATTCCTGACAGCGTTAATAGCATTGGATATTGGGTGTTCTCTGGCTGCGATAGCCTTGCGAGAATTACAGTTGCGAGCGGGAATCCCGTCTATCACAGTGCGGGGAATTGCCTGATTGAAACTGAGAGCAAAACGTTGGTCGCGGGCTGTAAGAATAGCGTGATCCCAACGGACGGCAGCATCACTAGCATTGGTGAATATGCGTTTTCTAATTGTAACACGCTGACAAGAATTAGTATTCCAAATAGTGTCACAAGCATTAGACATCAAGCATTCTTCGGTTGTAATAATCTTACAAGCATTTCTTTTGTGGAGAACAGCAAATTAACAAGCATCGGGGGCTCCGCGTTCTCTGATTGTAGCAAGCTTACAAGCATCACCATCCCAGATAGCGTTACTAGTATTGGTGATGGAGCATTCATGTACTGCATTAACCTTAAAAGCGTGACGATCGGCAACGGCGTCACAAGCATTGGCAGCAGGGTGTTCTCATATTGCAGCAAGCTGACAAGCGTGATGTTTGTAAATCCCAATGGGTGGTGGCGTTCCACTTCGAGTACGGCAACAAGCGGGACGAGTATTTCGAGCGTCGATCTTGCTGATCCTTCCACCGCCGCAACGTATCTGAGGTCGACCTATTTTAACTATTATTGGAAAAGAAGCTAACGCATCGGGTGGGATATAATTGGCTCGCCCATGAACCAGCGCCCCGCGCGGTTTTTCCGCACGGGGCGCAAACTATATTGGTGCAGAGCCGTTCTCATGGCGTAGTAGCAGATTTCAATTTATACTGAAGCAAGCATAATATCTTTTCTGAATGCTTACCTTGCGATGATAGATTGTTCCGCGTCCTATTCCGAGTTCGGCGCAGACTTCGGATTGCACCATGCCGTTCATATAGCAGTTCAGAATCGCAAGTTCCAAGTCAGTCAGATGCAGGGCTTCGATGAGAGTATCATACTTACTGTAATCAGTCTGTTCGTGTTCAAAACAGTTCACGGGATCGGCGGGCAGTGCCTTATAATTCGTGAAATTGATATAGTCTAACTTCTCTTGCTTTCTGCGGAATTTGTCCAAGTATCCGCCTACTTCACGATAGCAAGCCAAGCGTATCGTAACTTCGTTTCCTTTCTTGTCAGTACCGCATATCTCATCTACCGTTTGTCCGATGAATTGCCAAAGAAAGCAGATTGCCGTCTGTGCGCAGTCATAGCCTTCGGATACGATATAATCGATTTTATTCATGTGATGCAAGTCTTTGATCAGACCGATATATAGCTTATCTGCAATCAGAAAATCGTGCCGTTTCCTGACGCGCAGTGCCTGCAAAGCGATCATCTCGCCCATGAGCTTGACGTTCTTGGAAGAGATAACTTCTTTGAACAATTCACCTTCATTGCGATACTTTCCGTTTGAGAACTTTGTTACCAACATTTCCATCTTTACACCTCTGAATTTGTATTTGCCTTTTTCGGGCAACAGGCGGAGGTGCATAGGACGGTGAAGGTCGGTATTCTTAATAGTAAGTCTGCGGAAGTCAACGGGACAAAGCCAAAATCGTTGCGTACAGATTAAGAAATGCCTCACATACAGCAAAAGAGCCGAGCAAGGAAAAACAACTTACTCGGCTCTCAATTCGTTTATATAGGTGTTTTAAGCGACGATTTTGCGGCCGTTGACATTCGCGAGGAACTATGCTACCATAGCCGACCGAAAAAGCACAAATTCAGAGGGCTGGAAAAGGTAATCATCCAAAGCGGACGATCATGCCAAAGAAATCACGGGCAAAAAATAATACGAACTCCGTTTTGGAGTTCGTATTATTTTGGTTTGGAGCAGGAAACGGGAGTCGAACCCGCCAGAATCAGCTTGGGAAGCTGACGCCATACCGCTAGGCGATTCCTGCAATCGAGAAGTGTTTTTATTATAGCGGATTTCGGAAAGCCTGTCAAGCACAATTTTCCCTCTCATGAAATTTTCTTGGCACAAACTTGATTCGTTTGCGGCGGGTCGGAACAACGGGGGTTGCAAAATCCGAAGCCGTATGCTATAATACTCTCGATATTTAGAAATCAACAATTTTAAGGAAGAAATCTAATGATGGATATGCAGGAATTTTATCGGGGCGCTTCGTTTGACGATTACAGGTACTTCGGCGCGCAGAGAGCGGAGAAGGGCTTTGTATTTCGTACCTTTGCGCCAAATGCGGCGCATGTAGGGTTGTTGCTGAACGGAACGGAGTTTCCGATGGGCAAGATCTATGACGGAAACGTTTACGAGTTGCATGTCGGGCAGGCTGCCGCCGGGGATGTATACGAATTTCGGATCTATCATAGGGACGGCAGTTATACCGATCATTGCGATCCGTACGGTTTTCAGATGCAGCTGCGCCCCGCGCATAAAAGTATTGTATGTGAACCGGCGTTTGTGTTTTCGGACGGCGCCTGGATGCAAACGCGCACCGAGCGCACCCGGGAGCCGCTTCAGATCTATGAAATGCATTTCGGGTCATGGAGGAAGCCCGATGGCGGCGGATGGTACCGCTATGACGAACTGGCGCAGCCGTTGATCGCCTATCTTTTAGAGAACGGCTATAATTATGTGGAGTTTCTCCCGCTCAGCGAACATCCTTGCGATGAGAGCTGGGGGTATCAGAATACAGGCTTTTTTGCGGCGACGAGCAGATACGGTGCGCCGCAGCAGCTTATGTTTCTCATCAACGAACTGCACAAAAATAAGATCGGCGCGATTCTCGATTTTGTTCCGGTTCATTTTGCCGTTGATGACTACGGACTCAGGCTGTACGATGGTACCGCGCTCTACGAATATCCGAATACGGATGTGGGGAAAAGCGAATGGGGGAGCTGTAATTTTATTCATTCGCGCGGAGAGGTGCGCAGTTTTTTGCAGTCTGCCGCCGATTTTTGGCTGAATGTCTATCATTTTGACGGACTTAGGATGGATGCGGTCAGTCGGATGATCTACTGGCAGGGAGATGAAAGGCGTGGCGTGAACGGCGCCGCGGTGGAATTCATCAGAGGAATGAACCGGGGGCTGCGCCGCCGTAATCGGGGCGTCATGCTTATTGCAGAAGATTCCACCAACTACCCGAATATCACCAAACCCGTCGGAGAGGGCGGTCTTGGATTTGATTATAAATGGGATATGGGTTGGATGCACGATACGCTTTCTTATTTCCAATCCCCTCCCGTCCGTCGCCCCGATCTTTCCGGTCAACTCACTTTTTCCATGGATTATTTTTATAATGAGCGGTATCTGCTTGCTTTGTCGCACGATGAGGTCGTGCACGGTAAGGCGACCATCCTGCAAAAGATGAACGGAGAGTATTCCGGTAAATTTCCGCAGGCGCGCGCACTTTATCTCTATATGATGATCCATCCCGGAAAGAAACTCAATTTTATGGGAAATGAGATCGGACAGCTCAGGGAATGGGATGAGAAGCGGGAACAGGATTGGGAAATCCTTCGCTATCCCGCACATGACGGTTTCCGCGCTTATATCAGGAGGCTCAATGCCATTTATCTGGAACATCCTGCTCTTTGGGAAACGGATTTTGAGAAGCAGGGATTTGCATGGCTGGACCGCGGACAGACGTTTCCCTGTGTCTATGCCGTTCGGCGCAGCGGGGGCGGGGAAACGCTGGCGGCGCTGTTCAATTTTTCCGAAGAGCCGCAAAGCTATGCGCTTTCCGGGCTGCATTCTCGGAAACGGCCGGAGATGCTGCTGCACAGCGATTGGGAAGCGTTCGGAGGAAAGATTGGAAAGCGAGAAGATCGCGCAAAGCATATCGCTTCCTGCCTTTTCGGGCGTTTTGCTGCGCATTGAGGAATAGTCGGCGCGGAATGGGTTGCCAAGCACGCAAAAATATGCTATACTTTTTTTATGAAAGTGTTTGCGGTCAGCGATCTGCACCTCTCCGGGCTTGTCCAAAAGCCGATGAACGTCTTCGGCGAGGGCTGGGAAGGGCATCTGGATAAAATTAAAGCCGACTGGCGGGAAAGGGTGACCGAGGAGGACATTGTCCTCCTCGGCGGCGATACCTCCTGGGGCATGAAGCTCGAGGAGGGCATGTACGACGTCGCCTCGCTTTCCGATCTCCCCGGTAAAAAGGTGTTCATCCGCGGCAATCACGACTACTGGTGGACGGGCATCACCCGCGTGCGCAACGCGCGTCCTGACGATACCTTTTATTTTTTGCAGAACGACTGCGTGAAACTGGGCAGCGTCATCGTGGCGGGCTCGCGCGGCTGGACGTGTCCCGGCAGTCCCGACTTTACCGATCACGATCAGGCGCTCTACCTGCGCGAAGCCGAGCGCTTCCGCCTCGCCTTTCAGGAAGTCAGAAAGGTGCGCGAGGAAGGGGACACGCTCATCGCGCTCATCCACTACCCTCCCTTCAACGTCAAAAAGGAGGAGACCCTCTTCACGGCGCTGTTCGACGAGAACAAGGTGGACAAAGTCGTGTTCGGTCACCTGCACGGCAGCGGGTTCTTCCCCTTAAAGTGCGAGCGCGGGGGTATCGAATACTTCCTCACCTCCTGCGACAAAGTCAAATTCCGTCTCATACAAATTTTATAGTTGCATGGCTTGCAGTGCGCGCCGCCGGGATGATTTTGGGCTTTGGCGCGTTCTTTTCAATCTGAAACCCTCCCTTTGCCTGCCGCAAGGGGAGGGTTCTATGTCTGCGGCGTCTGTTTGCGTCTGTTGTCCGCGCAAAACAAAAAATGCTGCCCGACACAAAAGGTTAGGACTAATTTTCGGATAGGTCTTGCGCAAACCGTAGGTTTGTGATACAATGGGAATCGGAATAAGGAGGAGAGATATGAAACCGAGGACAAAGCTTTTTCTGATTGCTCTCGGCGTGGTCGTCATTGCCGTACTTCTGGCCGTTATCGTACTGGTGACCCGTTTCCAACCCGAACCGGAGCCGTCGCCGGCTCCGCAGGACTTCCGCCTGCTGACGGAAAATATTTCCGAGGATGAGGTGCGGATCACGGGGTATGAGGGACAGCCGACGGATGGAACGCTGACCATCCCCGAGAAGATCGCGGAAGACGGCGCAGAGAAAACTGTCGCCGCCATTGCCGACGGCGCATTTGAAGGGCGCATCGACGAGGCGTCCGGCATTTCGCGCGTCGTGATCCCTGCCTCTGTATTGCAGATCGGAGAAAATGCGTTCAGCAATAATGACGGCCTTGCCGAGGTCGCCTTTGCGGAAGATTCCCATCTTACGTACATTGGAGCATCGGCGTTTGAAAATTCGTCCAAGCTCACGGCATTCGCCTTTCCCGAACAGCTCCGTGAAATCGGAAATTTCGCCTTTTCCGGTTGTGAGAGCTGGAGCGGGAGTGTTGCCTTGCCTGCGTCTCTTACGGACTTCGGCTTTGGGGCGTTCGAGGGATGCGGCATATCGGCGTTCCTTGCGGCGCAGGGCAGCACCGCGTTTCGCAGTACAGACGGCGTGCTCTATGACAGTACGCAGACAAATCTGATCGCATACCCCGCGCAAAGGGATGCGGCAGTTTTTTCCGTTCCCGCCGGCGTTGCAATCATTGAAGCGCGTGCGTTTGAAGGCTGTTCGGCACTGGAGTGCGTGGAACTGGGGGAGGTCACGTCGATCGGAGACCGAGCGTTTGCAGATTGTGACAACCTTGCGTCTGTCTCTTCCGAGCATGCGGAGTACGTCGGACGGGATGCCTTTGCGGGCACCGGTTGGCTGGAGCTTGCAGGCGAGAAGGTCGTGCTCGGGAAGACACTGTATGCCTATCGCGGCACGGATGCGCACCTCGATCTGAGCGGGCTATACAGTGTCAGCCCCTATGCGGCATACGGGAATAAGTCCCTGCAGTCCGTGACGGTGGATAACGCCATGCGCACGATCGATAATTGTGCGTTCCTCGATTGCGAACAGCTTGCAGCGGTATGGCTCAACAATCTCAACAACATTGTCTATATCGGTACGGACACGTGGGGCGGGACGGCGGAAGATTTGACCATCTATGTCCCGCAGCGCATCCAAAGCGCGTACGAAGAGAATGCGCTATGGAAGCCCTATCTCGACAACATCGCGCTGCACGTCACGGCTGTGGAGTTTATCTTTAACGGCGGCTCTCTCGACGGCGAGACTTCCTTCCGCGGCGAGGTCGCCTATGGCGGCTATCTGTCTCTGCCGGAACCCAAGCTTGCGGGCTACCATCTGCTCGGTTGGTACGCAAGTGAAGATCTGAGCGGCGAGCCTTGGCCGGAGGGCATGCTCTGGACCGGCTTCCAATCTTCCGTGCGGCTGTACGCCAAGTGGGAGAAGCTGAGCTGAGACCGTGCGGGCAGAGCTGACATTGTGTGGTTTGTCCGCGGGGCGTGCCCCCGAGCCAAGAAGAACTCCCACAAATTTTATAGAGAAATTGCGCCGCGCCCCTTTACTTTTCGGGGCGCGCGTGCTATAATAAGTAAGGTACACGGGGCTCGTGTGCCAGTCAGCGGTTCTTTAAGAGCGGCACCGCGATGCCGAC
>JAGHIT010000109.1 GCA_017887095.1 Clostridia bacterium
ATCTTCTTGCCGTCCATGATGGGGATCTGGATGGGCGCGAGCTTGTTCTTATATTTCTCGCGGAACGCCGCGATCGTGGCGGGGTAGTCCGCGTTCTCCTTGTCCATGCCGTTGATGAAGATGATGATGGGCTTTTTCGCGCGCAGGCAAAGATCGATCGCCTTCTCCGCGCCCACCGTCACCGTGCCGTTCGCGCCCGTCACGACGATCGCCGCGCCGCAAGCGCGCATTGCCTCGGCAAACTCGCCCTCAAAGTCGTAAAATCCGGGGACGTCCAAAAGGTTGATCTTGACGTCCTTCCAGGTGATGGACGCCATGGACAGCGAAACGGACATCTTGCGCGCGATCTCCTGTTCGTCGAAGTCGGAGACCGTGGTGCCGTTTTCCACCTTGCCCATGCGCTCGATCGCGCCGCTGTTGAAGAGCATCGCCTCGAACAGCGTGGTCTTGCCCTCGCCGCTGTGTCCGACGATAGCGACATTGCGGATATCTTTTGCCGAAATACTCATATTTTTTGCCCCTTTTTGAATGTGTGCCGTCTCCGTGCTCTGAACGCCGAAAAACAGCCTGCTGTTTCTATTATACAGGAAACGTCGGAAAAATCAAGACCCATTTGAAAAATAATTGTATTTTGCTGACATTTTTCGCAAAAATTGCACAAAAACGGACGAGCAGTCCTCAGTTTTCGCGTATTTTTTATGCCGCGCCCCCCTCGTAGAGGGGGCGCGGTTTTTTTGCTTCCCGATCTCCTCAAAGTATAATGTTAAGTTATATATCATATAACAGATTGCGAACGGAGGAAATGCAGGATCCTCCCGCAGATGATTTGATTTTTACGCCGTCTGCGGTGTATAATTTTTCTTACACACCATTCGTATCCTCTACGGATACGGCAAGGGAGAAAAGATTATGAGATTGGAAGGACAGGAACGCATTCCCTCCGGGTGCGCCGTCACGGGCGTTATCGACCGCAGCGGGAGGTCAATGAGCGGAGAGGACATGATTCGCTCCATTGCCGTCATGCATGACAGATCCAACGGACTGGGCGGCGGCTTTGCGGGGTACGGGATCTATCCCGACTACAAGGATTTTTACGCGTTCCATCTCTTTTATGATGATACGTTCGCCAAACAGCAGGCGGAAGAGTTCCTTGCGCGGCATTTTGAAATTGCGTATGCTTCGGAGATCCCGACGCGCAAGATTCCCCAGATCACGAGCGAGCCGCTCATCTACCGCTACTTTCTCTCGCCGCTGCGCAGAAAGCTGGAGAGTTCGCATCTCGACGAAGGGGAGTACACGGCGCGCTGTGTCAACCGCATCAATGCGGGAATTGCGGGTGCGTACGTTTTTTCTTCGGGCAAGAACATGGGCATCTTCAAGGCGGTTGGATTTCCCGAAGATGTGGGCAGGTTTTATAAACTGGACGAATACTTCGGTTACAGCTGGACGTGCCACGGAAGATATCCGACCAATACCCCCGGCTGGTGGGGCGGCGCGCATCCTTTCGGGCTTTTGGAGTATTCCGTCGTACACAACGGCGAGATCTCTTCCTACGACGCCAACCGCCGCCATATGGAGATGTTCGGCTATCAGTGCACGCTGCAGACGGATACCGAGGTCATTGCGTATATCTTTGATTATCTGCTGCGCAGAAAGGGCTTGACGCTTACCGAGGCGGCGCACGTCATCGCGCCCTCCTTCTGGACGACGATCGCCAACAAGAGCGAGGAGGAGCGCGCGCAGGAGACGCTTTTGAGGAAGATGTTCCCCTCCCTGCTCATCACGGGGCCCTTCTCCATCATCCTCGGATACACGGGCGGGCTGATGGCGCTCAACGACAGGCTCAAGCTGCGTTCCATGGTCGTCGCCGAGCACGGCGACAGGGCGTACATCGCCAGCGAGGAAGCGGCGATCCGTGTTATCCAGCCCGAGCTGGACAAGATCTGGGCGCCCGCGGGCGGGGAACCCGTCATCTTTGAATTATACGATCGGAACGGAGGCAAATAATGGAGCCGCTTTTCATCTATCCCGAATACGAGGTCGTACGCGACGAGGCGCGCTGTATCGCCTGCCGCGTCTGCGAACGACAATGCGCCAACGAAGTCCACTATTACGACGAACGCCTCGGCAAGATGCTCGCCGACAGCACCAAGTGCGTCAACTGTCACCGCTGCGTCTGCGTCTGTCCGACGCACGCCTTGAAAATCATAAAGTCGGACGATACCTACAAGTTCAACGCCAACTGGGAAAATTCCACCATCAACGAGGTCTACCGTCAGGCGGGCACGGGCGGCGTTCTGCTCTCGTCCATGGGCAATCCCAAGCCCTATCCCGTCTACTGGGACAAGCTGCTTGTCAACGCCTCGCAGGTCACAAACCCCTCGATCGACCCTCTGCGCGAACCCATGGAGACGACGGTGTACCTGGGCAAGAAAAGCGCGAAGATCGAGCGCGACGCAAACGGCAGGCTCAAGGACACCCTTGCGCCCCAGCTCAGGCTCAGCACGCCCATCATGTTTTCCGCTATGAGCTACGGCTCCATTTCCTACAACGCGCACGAGAGCCTCGCGCGCGCCGCGCAGGAGCTTGGCATCTACTACAACACGGGCGAAGGCGGTCTGCACCGCGATTTCTATCAGTACGGCAAGAATACGATCGTGCAGGTCGCATCGGGCAGATTCGGCGTGTTCGCGGAGTACCTGGAAAACAACGCCGCGATCGAGATCAAGATGGGGCAGGGCGCAAAGCCCGGTATCGGCGGACATCTTCCCGGGGAAAAGATCTCGGACGAGGTCTCCGTCACCCGTATGATCCCCAAGGGCGTGGACGCCATCTCGCCCGCACCGCACCACGATATTTACTCCATCGAGGACCTGCGCCAGCTCATCTTCTCCCTGAAAGAGGCGACGGCGTACAAAAAGCCCGTCATCGTCAAGATTGCCGCCGTGCACAACGTCGCGGCGATCGCCAGCGGCATTGCGCGCAGCGGCGCGGATATCATCGCGCTGGACGGCTTCCGCGGCGGCACGGGCGCGGCGCCCACCCGCATCCGCGACAACGTGGGCATTCCTATCGAACTTGCGCTCGCCGCGATCGACACCCGCCTGCGTCAGGAGGGCATCCGCGACGACGTCTCCCTCGTGGTCGCGGGCTCCATCCGCTCCTCTGCCGACCTCGTCAAGGCGATCGCACTGGGCGCAGACGCCTGCTATATCGGCACGGCGGCGCTTCTGGCGCTCGGGTGTCACCTCTGCCGCACCTGCCACAGCGGCAAGTGCAACTGGGGCATTGCGACCCAGCGTCCCGAGCTCGTCAAGCGCCTCAATCCCGAGGTCGGCTACAAGCGGCTCGTCAACCTCGTCCATGCCTGGACGCACGAGCTGCAGGAGATGATGGGAGGCATGGGCATCAACTCCGTCGAAGCCCTCCGCGGCAACCGTCTCATGCTGCGCGGCGTGGGTCTTACGGAGAAGGAGTTGAGTATTCTCGGCGTCCGCCACGCCGGCGAGTAATTTGCGCAAGATTCATCGCGAATGACTGCGTCGTGCTGCGGCAACCCTCGGTCATTTACTATTATGTAAACTCCCTCGGGTTTTCCTCGCACTCCTTGTCCTTCGCGCGACTTTTGCGCAAATACCCCGCGTTTACGGTATCGTCTTCCGTGCGACTATCCTCCCAAAATGGGCGCGACTTTTGCGCAAATGCGCCGTGGTCACGGTACGCTCCCTGCGTCGCTTACGCGCACTCCTTGTCTTGCTTGCATCTATTGACTCAAATGCGCCGTGTTTTCGGTAAACTCCCTCGGGTTTTCCTCGCACTCCTTGTCCTTCGCGCGACTTTTGCGCAAATGCGCCGCGTTTACATGGGGCGCAACGGCAATTTCTGATTATTTCCTCAATCGCAGGGCAGCGTCGTCCTGCACAACAGGAGACCATATGAAAGTTGTTTACGTCAATGAAAAATGGTGCCTCGGCTGCCACCTGTGCGAGTACGAGTGCGCCTTTGCCAATTCGGGCGATACCGACATCGTCCACGCCCTCAAGGGCAAGAAGATCTTTCCCCGCATCAAGGTGGAGGAGTGTGACGGCGTCAACTTCGCCGTCAACTGCCGTCATTGCGAGGATCCGATCTGCGTCAAGAGCTGTATCGCGGGCGCGCTCTCCAAGGACGAGCACGGCGTCGTGCTCATCGATAAGGACAAGTGCGTCGGCTGCTTCACCTGCGTCACCGTCTGCCCGTACGGCGCGATCATGCCGGG
>JAGHIT010000110.1 GCA_017887095.1 Clostridia bacterium
ACGTCGCGGGGCGGAACTTGCGATAGAGCGCAAGGTGTGCCATAGTGCCTCCCTAATTGAGAAACGCCCGCTGCAGCTTCTTTTTGGAGCGCGCCAAGGCGTTGTCGATACTCTTTAATTGCTTGCCAGTCATCTCGGCAATGGCGGCATAGCTCATGCCCTCCAGCCAGAGCGTGACGACGCGGAACTCAAAGTCGGACAGCTCGCGCATGAGTTTGAGCTGCAGCTCGGCGCGCGATTCGCCCGCCAGGAGCGATTCCTCGGGCGTGCCGCCCGCTTCCAGCGAGTCGGGATCGAGGTCTTCCTTGCCCTTTAATTTGTTGGCGGCGCGCAGCGCGTCGTAGATACGGCGCGTCACGCACAGATAGGCAAAGTTCTTGAAGCTCTTGCCGTGCGACGGCGAATAGGCGCGGATGGCGGTATAAAGGCCGATCATCCCCTCCTGCACGAGGTCCTCCGTCTCGCCGCCCTCTAAAAAGAACTTGCGGGCGCGGGCGCGTACGGCATTTTTGTAGCGGTTGAGAAGCTCTTCCGCCGCTCCGCCTTCCCCCGCCTGCGCACGGGCGACGAGCGCCTCGTCACTCTCTTTGCAGTCTTGCACGCACCACCTCATAGACAGCGATCCCCAGCGCCACGGAGGCGTTGAGAGAATTGACCTTGCCGAACAGCGGAATGGAGAGCACGCCGTCGCACTTCTCGCGCGTGAGGCGCTTGACGCCGCTGTCCTCGCCGCCGACGATGAGCGCGACCTTGCCCGAAAGGTCCTTTTGATAGATACTCTCTCCGCCCGCCTCCAGGGCATACACCCAGTAACCGGCCTCCTGCAGCTGTTCAACGGCGCGGTTGAGGGACACGACTTTTGCGACCCTGATATGCTCCGCCGCCCCCGCCGAGATGCGGATGACCGCCTCAGTGACGGAAGCGCCCTTGACGGCGGGAATGACGACGCCGTCCGCGCCTGCGCACTCCGCGACACGCAGGATGCTGCCCAGATTATGCACGTCCTCGACGCCGTCGCACAGGACGATGAGGCCGTCCTTCCGCTCCGAAGGCGCGATCAGATCCTCTAAATCAGAGTACTCGTACGCCGTCGTGAAGGCGATGACGCCCTGATGCCGCCCGCTCTCGCTCTCCCGATCGAGCGCCGCGCGATCGACAAACTGCACGCGGATGTTCTTTTTGCGCGCCTCCGCAAAGATCTTGCCCAGCGTCCCCTGCGCGCCTTTCTCCATGAGGATCTTTTCCACCGTCTTATCCGTTTTCAACAGCTCAAGAACAGCGTTCCTGCCTTCCGTCTTCATACACTATCTCCGAAAAATAATTGCCCCATCCGCGCCGTCTGCCCGGTCAGGTACAAATACCCGATGAGCGCTTCAAAGCCCGTCGAGCGCACATATTCGCCCACCGTCGCATTCTTGCTCCTGGTGGGCTTTTTGGCGTTCCTGCCGCGGCGGAAGATGTCCGCCTCCTCCTCCGTGAGCATGGGCAGGATGCGCGCAAGGCTCTCGCTCTGGCCGTGCGCGGAGACCTTCTCGGACGCGCGTTTATTGAGCGCGCCCGTCTTTTCCCCGCTTTCGAGCGCGAGCGCCTCTCGCACGCACAAAGTATAGACCGCATCCCCGACAAAGGCGAGGACGACGGGATTCATCTGTTTTGCCCGCTCCGGGGGGATGGGCGAAGTGATCATCGTCATTATGTAGATTATACCACATTTGCGGACGATTGACAAGCATTCACGGAATTTCCGCCAAAAAATCCGCCGCGGGGGTTGCAATTTCCGGGCAAATCAGCTATAATTGGGAGGAAACCGATATAAGGGATAAGGAGAATGCCATGAAGTACAGAAATCTCGGAAAATGGGGACTCAAACTCAGCGAGGTCGCGCTCGGGAGCTGGGTCACGGACCTTGCGGGAACGGAGGCAGAAAAGACGGCTTTGGAGACCGTCAACCGCGCATTCGACCTGGGCGTCAACTTCTTCGACTGCGCCGACGCCTACTCGGGCGGCGCAGCGGAGCGCTTCTTCGGCAAGGCGCTTGCCCAGCATGCGAGGAACGAATTTGTCGTGTCCTCGAAGGTGTTCTTCCCGATGGGTCCCGGCGCCAACGACTGGGGACTTTCGAGAAAGCATATCGTCGAACAGCTCGACAAGACGCTAAAAAACATGAAGCTGGATTATATCGACCTGTACTTCTGCCATCGCTTTGACCCCACCACCCCCATCGAGGAAACAATGCAGGTGCTCTCAGACATGGTTGCGGCGGGCAAGATCCTCTATTACGGCGTGTCCGAATGGTCACCCGTACAGATCACGGAGGCACTTGCCATCGTACGCGAAAACCACCTGCGCCCGCTCTCCGTCATCCAGCCGCAGTACAACATGGCGGACCGGTACATCGAGGGCGAGATCATGGGCATCTGCGAAAAGAACGGCGTGGGCATCGTACCCTTCTCGCCGCTCGCGCAGGGACTCCTGACAGGCAAGTACCGCAAGGGACAGCCCCTGCCCGCAGGTTCACGCGCGACCTGGCAGGCAGATAAGCAGATCAACAACCTCCTGACGGACGACAATTTAGACAAGGTCGAAGCGCTTCTCAAGGTCGCTGACGGATTAGGTATTCCTCTCTCCGTTCTGGCGCTTGCCTGGATCCTGCGCAAAAAGGAGATAAGTTCGGTCATTACAGGCGCAAGCAGACCTTCCCAGCTGGAGGCAAACGTCGCGGCAAGCGGGTACACCATCCCCGACGATGCACTTGCGGAAATCGAACGCATCCTCGACTATCACCCCTTTGTAAGAAGGATCGGATAAAGCGAAAATTTCTCTCTTCCGTCCCTCTTTTTCCGAAATTCTTTCAGTTACGGAGGAAAACTATGCATTTTTCAGATGTTTTGAAATCACGCGTCTCGACGCGCGCCTTCGATTCCCGCCCCATACCCGACGGAGCCGTCAAAAGTCTTATTGACGCAGCACTGTATGCCCCCGTCGGAATGC
This sequence comes from Clostridia bacterium, assembly GCA_017887095.1. Classification (GTDB taxonomy): domain Bacteria; phylum Bacillota; class Clostridia; order Christensenellales; family Borkfalkiaceae; genus Gallimonas. The sequence continues at coordinate 2,992 of JAGHIT010000110.1, forward strand.
ATCGCTTTGAAACGCTGCACCTTACCGTCATCAGAAACCCCTATGTGCTCGAGCACATCCGCACGCTTGCCGTCAAAGCAACGGGTGACGAAAAAGCGGATCCACTGCACGGAGCACCCGTTCTGATCGTCGTATCCACCTCACTGGGGGGCGAGATCGGCGCGCTAAATGTATCCTGTCTCGTTGAAAACATGCTGCTTGCCGCAACGGATATGGGACTTGCAAATCTGTATGTACGCGGGATCATAGCGGACGCCGCCAAGGACGCGGACTTTTTGGCACTCTCCGGGATTCCCGAGGGATTCACGCCCGTTGCGAGCGTCGCGGCAGGATATGCGCTTGCCCCGATCGCACCGCGCGAAACGCCAAAAAATAACATGACAACGATCAATTACGTTGACTAAATGTCATAGCGGTTCCTTTAATACGGATTTTGTCCATAACGATTGAAAAAAAGCTTTTGACTTCTCCCATTTTTCCTTATATTCGCTATATACACAAAAAGCGCTCCGTACGAAAACCGTACGGAGCGCGCTGCTATCAAAAAACTTCGAGGCGGACCTGTAAGCCGGGTTCTGTCGAGCGCGGTCATTTATCTAGGCGCATCGTCGCCGATACGCTCAAGCGGTGTTCACGGCGGTATTCGGGCGGGCAACCCATATGAATACCGCCCAACCTTGCATCGGACGGGGTTTACATGGCACGGGGCGTTACCGTCCCGTCGGTGAGCT
>JAGHIT010000111.1 GCA_017887095.1 Clostridia bacterium
GTTACGCTGTCGAGATCGCCCCGCGCCGCGCGGAGACGGATGCGCAGCTCGTGCTCGCCGTAGGCAAAAGAATATTGGGATTCGGGGATATGCAAAATAGCAGTTTTATTCATGAGCCTCCTCCCTGATCGGTATTGATAATTTCGGGGCGGTATTCACCGCCCCGATACCGCTTTGCTCTATGATGCCTGTGTCACAGTCAGCGCAAGCGCGCCGTCCGCCGCAACGGATACTTTGAAGGTGTAGCTTCCCGCCTGCGTGCAGAGGAAATTGCCGCCGTTGCCCCATGCCCAGTCGGACACGACGCCCGCGGGCAGATTCTCCGCCACCGCAAGTTTCGAGGTGAAAGCGGGCGTGTAATAAGTATCCTCTCTGTACGGCGCATGGATCGCGACCGGAATACAGAAGTAGAAATAGTCACCCTCCACAAGATCGAGCGTGATCTCGTACTCCCTTGCCATGCCCGCCGCAGGCGATGAAACAGCCGTGAGCTGCTGCACCTTGGAGCCGACGCCGAAATTATTGTTTGCAAAGACGGAAGTCTTTCCGTTGTATGCCGATTCATCGATCGTAAGGTTGCCCGTTTCGGGATCGGTCGCCTGCGCATAGGAGAGCCTGCCGCCCAACACCTTCCACGTCTGATCGGACGTCAAAATATCCGCCGTCTTATCCACTTCGATGGAGCCCTCAAGCGTGTTCGTCGCGGAATCGAGCGTGACGGTCAGCGTGAAGGTGTACGTTCCGCCTTCGACGACCACGATGTTGCTGCCCATGCCGTCCGCCTTCTTGAACGCGGCGTCCTCGCCGTTGAACTCATCGATATCGGGATAGTAGAACATGGTGCCGTCCTGCGCCGAAATGCCGCCTTCCTCTTTGAGCGTGCAGTAGGCAAGCAGGAACTCGTCGCCTGCGGCAAGCGTCCACGTCTGCATCCATATGCCCGTTCCGTCCGGCTCGTTGTCGGAGGTCTTGAACATTTCATAGGCGGAATACTGCAGCGACTCAACATTTGCGCCCCAGTTGGTGCCCGCAAGTACGGACTGTGCGCTCGTCTCTGCCGCGGAATTGCCGTAGATGTACCAGGTATAGTCGGAGCGGTCCACCGTGACTGCAGGGGCGTCGCCGTTGCGCACGACGGTGATGGAGCCTACGTTCTTATCCACGGCGTCCGTGGTGAGCGTCAGCGTATAATTGCCGCTCACGGAAACGGTAATATTCACCTGCCCGTCGCCAAGACCGGTGCCCGGTGCGCTCATATATTCATTTTCGACAAGGTACTGCCCACCGCGCGCACCGCCGCCGTTGGCATCGTCCGTGTTCCAGACGCCTTCGTCGTCCTGAATGCAAAATTGGAACTGATCGCCCGCGTACAGATCGATGGTAATGGTAAATTCATTTTTGCCCTCCGTCTTGGTGAGGATATTCCCGTTCTCCCCCTCGATGGGGCCGCCGTTCCAGCCGATCGCCGCGAGCGGACCGCCTGCAGAAGAGCTCCCCGCGATCAGCCATTGGCGGGTATCCTCCTTGGAAGACGACCACATCGAATACACGTTGGTATCCTTATCGATGATGGTATCAAAACTCCAATCGTGCGTAAAATCGGAAGTCGCATACCAACCGTTAAAAACGTATCCTTCCTTTTCGTAATCCACGTCTACGGGCTCGAATTCGGTGACTTTGCCGCCCTCTTCGACCTCTCTTGTTGTTATGACCGTCGTTCCGTCGTAGAACGTGACCGTGTAATCCTCAGGCTGCCCCGTACACGCCGATGCAATGCCGACAGACAACGTCAACACCATGACCGCAGCCATCGTCAAGGCTGCCCTCGCCCACTTAGATTTTGCCATACAACCGTTCCCTCCTTATCGTTATCCTGTTTTGCGACTTATTTAATCGCTTAAATAAATTATATCACACTTTTTCCCTTTGTCAATACCTTTTGAGAAAATTTTTCAAAAATTTATTGAAACGCTTAAATCAGTTGCAGGCGATTGACTTTTTTTCACATTTGAAGTAAGATAGAGGCATGGAACACGAGAGCGGAAAACAAAATATCACCATTGCCGAGATCGCAAAGCGCGCGGGCGTCTCCACCGCGACGGTTTCGTATGTATTGAGCGACAGGCAGGACGTTAAGATCGGCGAAGAGACGCGCGGGCGCATTCTAGCGCTGTGCAGCGAACTCGGGTATCAGAAGGGCGCTAAACGCAAGACGGCAGCTAAAAAGCAGGTCACGATCGACGATATCGCACGGGAAGCGGGCGTTTCCACGGCGACCGTCTCCTATATCGTCAACAACAGAAAAGACGTCAAGATCAGCGAAGAAACGCGGAAAAAAGTGCTGCAGATCTGCAACCTGCGCCAATATACCCCTTCCCCCATCGCACGGCTGTTGGCCGGGAAAAAGAATAACCTCATCGGCGTCTGCGCGCCGCGGAGCGGATACCCTGCGCAGAATGCACGGTATTATGCGCTCTTGCAGGAATTGCAGTACGCGCTTCAGCGCAAAGATTATGGCGCGGTCCTGCTCACGCCCTCCGTGATACAGGAGATGCACATGCAGGAAAATTTAGAGGGCATCGTGTGCGTCGACCTCACCGAAGAAGAGTTTTATGCCCTCAAAGAGAATTGGTTCGTTCCCATCGTCGCCGTGGATATGATCGTATCAGATCCGCTCTTTTTTAAGGTATACACCGACCATGGCGCCGTCATTGCGGCGGCGAAACAGCTATTGCACAGTGAGAAAATTACTTATGTCGCATACCCGTACCGCAACGCTCCCTATTTGGACGACCTGAGGGCGGCGTTGCAGGAGGATACGCTCTATCTCGCTGAGGAAATTTCCGCGCTCCGCGCATATGTGACCACGCATCCCGACGGCGCATTTGTTTTTGGCGACAGGTTACTTGCCGAACTGTGTGCCCCCCTTCTTCCCGACGGGCGGGCAGTTTGCATAACCGAAACGGAAGGAACGGGCGATCTTTGCCTTCCCCTGCGTTCAGTCGCGGAGCAAGCCGTCGAAATGCTGCAAAGCGCCATCCGGCGGGAAGAAACAAAACCGCATACCTTCAAACTTACGCCCATGAAAGGATGATTGCTCAACAGAGACAGAAACGAATTAAGAGCCGAGTGAGGATTGTTTCCTTACTCGGCCCCTTTGCTATCTATGAGACGTTTCCCGACCTGTACGCAACGATTTTGGCTTTGTCCCGTTGATTTCCGCGGACTGACAGAAAAGATGCTGTTTTTCCACCGTAAGTTATCTCCGCCGAGAACGTTAAACTCATGGGAGAAATGATTGCTCTACAAGCGCTCCGTACTGTAAAGATGTTCGATATGAAGATCGCAGACAAGCTGTATATCGGCTTGATCAAAGATCTGCACAAAATTGAAACACAATAATAAATTTATCCTGTTTTGAAGTTTATAATAACAAAATCATATATCCATGATAGACTTGGCGAGCGAAACAATGGCGTGGATAATGTTTACAATAGGGCTTATACTCGCCTTACTGTCGTTGCTGTTGTCGCTCTCCAAAGTAGTCAAAGGCAATGTAAAAACAATCGCTATGATGCGCGTTCTCGGCTACGATAATAAGGCTTGCTCAAACACTATTCTCGGCGCATACCGCCCGTTTGCGTGCGTCGGTTTTATAATCGGGACACTCTATCAATACGCACTTCTCAAACTTATCATTACGTTTGTTTTCTCCGATGTAGAGATTGTGCCCGCATATAACTTTGATTGGATTGTGCTGCTCATTACATTGGTTGCCTTTATTATAGTCTATGAACTTACAATGGTGTTTTTCTCTTTCCGCATAAGAAAAACGCCGCTTAAATGCGTTATGACTGAATAACCCACAGAGCATTGCAGAATTTAAAAATGACAGTTAGGCGTGAGCTTGTCATAGATGGGAAGGCGTGACAAATTGTCACGCCTTCTTTCTGTTATTACAATCATTTATGGAATTTTTCCTTCAAAATAAGACAAGATCCAAACTGTCCGTAAAATGAAAAGATCGGATTTTTCGGACTTGGCTGCCCCCGGCAGACTCGTAAGGAGCATAGCGACGGAATAGCGCATCGTTCGACGCACATCGTGCGGCGCGACCGCATCACTGTCGACTTGTAAAGTTCATCTCAGCCGGCAGTAACGCAAAAAGTCCCGTGTGCCAAAACAGCACACGGGACTTTTTTGGCTGCCCCTGGCAGGGCTTGCGCCTTCGGCGCAAAGCTCCGCGGGCGCACGCTTCGCGCATGCCCACATTGCCGAACTTACAGTTCTTGTCCGCCGCGGCAATACAAAAAGGGAACACAGCACTGGCTGTGTTCCCTTTTTGGCTGCCCCTGGCAGACTCGAACTGTCGACACTGCGGTTAACAGCCGCATGCTCTCCCATGCGTGAAGGTTTATACGTATTTCCTTCAAATGAACAATTTGACTAAAAGGAGTTCCTACACCTATCTACTATTAAATATAAGATTACAGGAGCCACTTCAATGCAAAACAAAAATAATCTAATTAATTTACATAAATAAAATTAAAAACTAGTAAAAAATAATTATATGACATAACTATTTAATCTTTGAAATATTAATCCATCCATAATATACTCTTCAACTTTGCGTTTAAGAATATTTTTATCCATCTCAAAACCTAAAGCCATTAGTTCCTCTCTTAACTGATCCAAGGTAAACTCATATCTCATATGGGAAAAAATAAAATTATATATAACAAAACCAATTGCTGCCTCATTACAATTTTTTGAATCAATTAGAACTTTACACATTATACACACTCCTTAAGACAATTTTCAATCTTTGATATTATTATTGACCCAATCCTTGATCCAATTTGTTGAAGAATTTCTTCCCGTTGCTCATAAGATATAATTGCTTGATTTGCCTTGGGAACAACATATAAGTAAAATCCAGGAATTGACTCGCCTTCAATTTGCAAAACCCTTTTGATATTTGACACCTCATCGATTACTCGTAATTTATCATTCGAATACAAGTAGATTTGTTTATCTCCAGGCAATAACCCGTCACTTAATTTTTTAAATTTTATTTTGACATCATCACATAATTCACTACATATTTCCCTACACACACTTTCGACTTCATTTTGAAATTTCTCTTTGTCGCCCCCAAAGGCAGAAATATGTCTCATGCACAATGAAAAAATATTTGCTAACTGTGCACGCTTTTCCGAATCATTTTCCGTAGAAAACAACAATTTAAAAAAGTCCAAACTTGCACTTGGATCAACAGAAGATGATTTTGAAGCCCCCTCAACTACTTTTTCTTTTTCAGGCGACTTTTTCTCTTGAAGAAATTTAATTCTAGGCAAGAGATCATCTCTATGTGCCATTATAACTCTTCCTATTTCATCATTTATTTTTTTAAAATCTTCTTGCCTTTTTATAAATGAATAAAAATATTTTTCATTACGAAGTATTTCAGATAGCTCTAGAGCAATAATTTTTTCCTCTTTGCTTATGTTTAAATCAGATACATTTAAAGAGTAATAATTTTTCGGAGAATTATAATATGTAGCTCTTAAAACAACCATCAGCCACGAGTCATTCCATTGCGATAATAAGGAAATCTTTTCGTATTCTGTTTCGCCTTTAAAAAGTTTCCATAAACCACTTATAGCATATGGAAGTTCAACATGTGAATCGGAGGCATCTCCTCTTGGTCCAAATAATTTTTCACCGCGCAAATATTTAATAATAAGCTTATATACGACATCTTGAAGAAGCATATCTGTCTTAACTACTCGGTGATGAAATATTATATCCTTATACAGATCAAATCTTTTTTTTAAATAATTTTCTACAGTATTAATTGCCTTTTCGGGAATACTGAAAATTATTCTACTCTGTTCCTGATCACCACTTTTAGATCGACCATTACCATTATTGTCTTCCCAAACCACCACCATTTTCATTTCATTGATGATGCGCTTATAGTCCATATCGCCGATATTTATACCTGAACTTCTATAATCTCGCATAACGTAATCTAATCGATCGCAATCCAATGACGAATCGATTAATCTGTGCAAATATTTAAAATCATCCTCATCTTTTAATATTTTAAGAACACATCCTTTTATCATTTGTTCATAAAACGAACTTATTGAATCATCATTAATTTTAGCTGATGTACTTTTTGTAATCAACCCCTCAAGTATACTTGCTGATACTCTCACTCCCATTGCTTCGTGCAACTGAAATTTATTATTAGATTGAACAAGTTCTTTTTCAATACTTGAAATATTATCTAAAAATTCTTGAACACTTTCTTTTTTATACGTTTGATCGTCTGTTTTTACCTCAGTCAAGGCCTCCTTAAGGGCCCCTTCCACTATATGACTGAAAGGAGGATGCCCAACATCATGCAACAATGCCGCCACCCTTACTGCTTGCATAAGAATTAAAAAAATCAACTTATATTGTTTCTCTATATTATGAGGAAGAAGGCCTTTTCCAACTATCTTTGCGATATGAGAATAAATTTTATTCCATTCAAAGTGGGTTTTGCTTTTAGCATCATATAACAATTTAATTTCTTCCCCACGGAACATCTCCCAATCAATTGTTTGAGCCATTTTATTTTTATCAATTCCACGGTATATATGGTTTATGGCGTTAGAATATTTACTAAAAAAGACATCTAAATCTTTCTCACTTGCATTAAGAAGTGAATAATAAAACATTTCTGAAGCCAAATACATACACCCAATAGAGTGCTCAAACCTTTTTGTCCGATTGGAGGGAAAGGTCAAATAGACTGTAGAGTTTTGATAAACATCATGTAAACGATTAAATTGTACTGATGATAATACTCTTTTCTCATAATCCGTCAAACGAATTAACCCATGAATTGCATCATTAATATTTGTTCCACTTTTCATTTTTCATTTCACCCCTTTTTTGTCACTAAAACACATTGGTTAAAATTGACATGTCATCATTATAGAGTATATAAAATATAAATATTATTTTTCCATTTCTGTAGAAAAACCTCCTCTCTAAAAATTATCTTATATCATATTCAAAATTATTTATACGGTCACGTCCTCACTATTAAATTGCTTTACTTAAATGATTTTCTATATCCTATTGTAATTAGCGACATCATTTGACTATTATCTGAACTATTCATTTGGACACGACTAAATGCATAAGCTAACTATATAAAGTATTGTAGCACATTTAGGACAAAAAAGCAAGTGGTTAGTTAATATTTCTTCCTTATTTTAATCACCTACAAACTGACCGTAGTCCAGGTTCAGGATGATATTGATTTTGTATCCCCTACCCACCTCAATGCGGCTGATGAGTTTGCAGACAATCATTTTCTTTTCTTCATTAGTGGCGGCATCAAAAGTTTCTGACCATCCTTTGAATTGTTCATAGTATATATCAAGATGCTCCATCATTCCCTTTTGCTCATTTAGATCGGCAAAGGCTTGCGCTATCTTACCTTCATACCCTTCGAGCTTTGTTCGGGTTAAAGTAATCGCACTATTTAACGATTCCAATGTGAATTTGGACTCATTGATCAATACGTTGCCCATTTCTTCAAGGAGACGGTTTAGTTTCTCCTGTTCCCTTGCTTGCCCGCGTAGTAAGTCCGCATAAATGGCTTTTTTCA
>JAGHIT010000016.1 GCA_017887095.1 Clostridia bacterium
GCAATACGGGCGAAAACAGCTTCCGCGCGGTTCCAGCCGTCGGAGCGGTCCAGTTCGAACGAATGACCCCAGATATACAGGAGGCAATCTTCTTTGGCGGCGTCAAACCGGTCGATGAGTTCGTCTATGCGGGGATCGAGGATGTGAAGGGTCGGATCCCAATGCAATAAGTCGCGCGGAAAGGAAAGTTCGTAAGTTGAAATATTGGTGCGCGCATAGGCGAGCGAGGTACAGACGCGTAGCACTTCGGTGACAAGACGGTCGCAGTTGGGGCGTCCGCCGGGATAGGCAAAGCCGCGCACGGGGTAGCCGACGAGTTCGCTCAGCCGCAGATAGTCGCCGACCACCTCTTCGGCAATGCGCGCCGGCGAACACTGCGTGAGCAACGGATGAGTGCAGGTATGCGAGGCGACCTCAAACCCTGCATAGACCTCTTTCACATCGCCGGGAGCGATCTTGGAAAGCGCGCCTTCACTCCCCAGCAGCTTCGAATTGAGGTTGAAGGTACACTTCAATCCGTATTTTTTAAGAAGGGAGATGAGCTTTCTGTCCTGCGTGACGCCGTCGTCAAAACTGAAAGTGACTATTTTCTGCATGAAGCCACACCGCCTTGAGAGATATTTTGCACGCGCCGCGTTGCCGTTTGAGGGGCGGCCGACACACCCCCGCTTTTCGTTTCAAAAAAACGGCAGACAGTCCCTGTGCTGTTTTTATTTGCCGGTCCTCTCTCCGCCCGTGCAAACCAAACTTCCAGCTCTTCTTCCAGAGCCCGATTATATTATAAGGATATCCGCCCGTATAAATCAATAGCAATTGCGCACACATTCATTGCATTTTTTTACTTTATATGAAATTTTCTTTACTGATTTGTTGCAAATTTTGGCATAAGAACCCCAAAAAGACATTGACAGCAAACCGCACGGCTGATATACTGTAAGAGACCATAGCGAGGCAGGTATCATGAAAAATACCTTTTATGAATCGGAACGGGACAACAAAAACAAAGTCACACATATTTTGCTATACAACACGGAATGTGAAATGCACTTCCACAACGCGACCGAGATCCTGTTCGTAAACAAAGGACGTGTCCACTATTCGTGTCTTTCCGACAGCGATATTCTAAACCCCGGAGAGGCCGTCTTTCTCCCCGCCTTCTTTTCCCACCGGTTCCATTCCGAGGAGGAACGGAGACGGAAACGCTGATGATCCCCTATAAATTTCTGCACAACTTCCGCAAATACTATCTCAACGTCTCTTTCCCGAAACTCGATAATGTGGAAATCAACAAGGAGATCCACGCACTCTTTCAGAAGGTGCTTGAAAGCACCACGGAGCGCAAGAATGAGTACCTGACGTCCGCCCTCATTGACCATATCCTTGCAATCATCGCAACAAACTATACACCCATCCCCTATGACAAAGAACATTTGCTCATGGTCGATATCGCAAAGTATATGAATGATAATTTCTCAAAAATAGACTCCATCACGGATGTCAGCGAACATTTTGGGTATAATGTTTCCTATTTCAGCCGATTATTCAAGAAGTTATTTGAATGCTCATTCAACCACTACCTCAACCGTCTGCGCTGCGACTTCATCGAAAATAACCGCGGCACAGCTCCGATCACTGAACTCATCTATCAGGCAGGTTATGAATCCCCCTGCACCTATTACCGAAACAAACAAAAGTCACCCCCCCCCGCCTGATCACATTATAAACGCTGGGCCGCACAGCTTTTTTGCCCTATCACCATGGCGCTCAATTATTCCGGTCAATCTTTTATTCGCATTTCTTTCCGCCCTCTTGATTTTGTTTTGCAAGACAGAACTTTTGAACCTGTGACAAAAGCACAGAGTAAAATAAATCGGCGTCTTCTTTGGAGAGGCGTTCCAAAGCAGGCTTTCCGTTTGTAACGACTTCCCGTTCTTTTTTGTCCATTATGTCTCCTTCCGATCGTTTTTCCGTAATATAGCGCAAAAAGGTGCAGATTTTCTGCACCTTTTTCTTTTTTGATGAAAAATTTTTGAAAAGGAGAAGGTTTTCTGCACCTTTTGAAGCTATCATCTCCGCAAAGTTTTTCTTTCGGGGAGCGTATCCGAAAAGCCCTTCGCCGTCAAGGGAAAAAATGATCGCTGAAACCTGTCATTTGACAGCCGCACATGCAATGATTTTTTCTCTTTCCTTGACTGCTTCGGTCTTTCCGGATATTTGTTCTCCCGAAAAAACATTTTCCGTCGGAGGTCAAAATGAACAAAGCAGTCATCTATGCGAGGTACAGCAGCGATACCCAAACGGAGCAATCCATTGAAGGTCAGCTCCGCGTTTGCCAGCAATATGCCAAGGCGAACAACATCCTGATCGTCGGAACATATATCGACCGCGCCATGACGGGCACCAACGACCTGCGTCCAGATTTTCAACGCATGATCAAGGACAGCTCCAAACATCAATGGGACATGGTACTTGTTTACAAACTTGATAGATTTTCGCGTGATAAGTATGAATCGACGATCCATAAACACACTCACAAAGAAAACGGCGTGAAGCTCGTGTCGGCAATGGAAAATATCCCCGACAGTCCCGAAGGCATCATCCTGGAAAGCCTCCTGGAAGGCATGAACCAATATTATTCCGCCGAGCTTTCGCAGAAGGTACTTCGAGGAATGCGGGAAAGCTATCTGAAAGGCAATTATACGGGCGGGATCCTTCTGTACGGTTTCAACGTTATCGATAAGAAAGTTGTCATCGACGAACAGGAAGGCCCTATCGTCAAAGAGATATTTGCGAAATTTGCGCAGGGATATACCGTCGTCGAAATTGCAGACAACCTGAAATCGCGCGGCATCCGCACCAAAAAAGGAGAATATCTCATCGACAAGAAGATCTATCGGATGCTGGGCAACACAAAATATACCGGAAAAGTCAGGCACGGCGATACCATCTATTCCAACATCTACCCGCAACTGATCGATGAACGCACATGGCAAGCCGTTCAAACGATCCGCAATGCAAACAAGCACCTTCCCGGACAGAAGAAAGACATCTATGAATTCATTCTCTCCGGCAAACTCATCTGCGGCGACTGCAAACAGAAGATGGTCGGCATCAGCGGCACGAGCCATAAGGGAGCCAAGCATTACTACTACACCTGTCTTTCCCGACCAAGGAAACGCCGCCCCTGCGGATTGCATTCCGTTGGAAAACAATATCTCGAAGATATCGTCATTCAAACGACATGGCGCTTCCTCTCCGAGAAAAACACCGTAAAGCAAATCGCGGAAACGCTCTATCAAATGCACGAACGGGACTGCCGTTCAAACTTCATTCTCAAAAGTCTGGAGAATCAACGCTCCGCAGCCCTGAAAGCCACGCAAAATTTGATCTCGGCAATTAAACAGGGATTCCTTACCGAGCAGACAAAGGTGCGGCTCAAAGAACTTGAAACGCAGATCTCGCAGCTCGACTTCGACATTGAACAGGAAAAGCAACGTTCCTATACCTACCTCACGGCGCAAATAATCGAGGGCTTCCTCAATTCAGTAATCTGCGGCGACATTGAAAACATAGAGATCCGCAAAGCCATCGTCAAGGTTTTCATCCGCGAAGTCATCCTCTACAACGATAAGATCGTAATCACTTATAACTTCTGCGACACCTTCAGCAAACACACAATCACCCAAACGGATATCAAATCGATCGAAAAGCAGTCGGAATCGGCTGCTTTTTCCTATCCCCTTGGTTCGAATAAACTCTCAAGCCCTGCGCCAAACGTTGAGCATACGAACCCCGATGAAACATCGGGGTTCGTATGCTTTTTCTCGCACGATTGCTTCGGAATATGTATTATGAGATAACTCCTCCGAATTTACTTTTTCGGTCGGCTTTTGATAGACAAGCAATGTCACTTCTTCTCCTGTCTCCGTTTGGTAACGCTCTGCAAAATTTCTGATTCTCTCCGCACATGCAAAATCATCCTCAACCAATCCGATTTTGATCATTTTCCACCTCTTTTCCCAAATTTAGTGTATTATATTATCATATACAGCGAATTGCAAGATGTAAAATATCGCTGTAATGCAAAACTTTCTTGGACCTGGCGTCTAAAAGCGCCGGGTTCTTTTTATGTTGCAGGGTTCACTCTCGAAAGGTTTCTTCCCTTTGGATTTTCCTTTGACGTAATATTCTCGTAGTCAACAGCGCTCTTCTATGGCAAAATGGTGGGAATTCATACAGATCTCCTTTGTAGTAAATTTTGGTTTTGCTTCTCTATTTTACCGCAGATTTGTATGAACTCCTTTTTTTCCACACTGTTGCACTTAATAGTATAATTCACCTTTCAGACCAAAAAAGAGGAGAACATATCTCCTCTTTTTTGCATCTTTAACATAACCGAAAAACAGTCGTTACTTCTTTTTCTGAATTTCCCGCTATACATACCTCAAAGGATTCGTCCGATACCTCTCTCCGTTTTTTTGGTATATCTTTTCTCCCTTTACTCCGTAATCAAAATTATTGTAGGGCGGTAAAAATCTCGCTCGTAGTCATAGGGTGTAATGTCCGTTTGTTTCAGCAAGATCTCATATAGCAAAAACGATCAGTTTTTCCGTTCTGCGATGTCCGACATTTGTCTCATACCTGTTTCTATTATTGAATATGATTCCTGTGCGGCATGGTTTACGCTTCCTCGATATGCCAGACCCAGCTGCCGCAGTCGGGCAGGCGGGGGCAGAACAAGCCCGCGCCCATAAGCGCTGCGCCGCTCGCCGTTACGTTCAGCTCTCGTATCGTATATCTCTTGCCTTCGGCCAGCCCGCGTAGTTTCAGCACCCTGTCGTGGTCGCACGGGTCGCCGCGGAACCGCTCGCCCACAACGTACGCCTTCGATTTATCCTTGCTGACGAGCATCTCGCAAAAGTAATTTCCTTTGAACGGGTCGGCGAGGCGGTACAGATCGCCCTTTAGCACAAGCTCGTCGATCTGCTTATAGTTTTCGATCTGCTCTCCGACCTGCATCTTTTCCTCTTCGGAGAGTTTGGTAAGGTCGAGTTCGTACCCCGTTGCGCCGAGCGAAGCGATCGCGCCCCGCGTTGCGAACGGCGTCGTGCGCTGCGTCTGATGGTTCGGACATGCCGAAACGTGGCAGCTCATGCTGGATACGGGATAGCACATCGACGTGCCCCACTGTATTTTCGTCCTCTCCAGTCCGTCCGTGTCGTCGCTCGTCCAGATCTGCGGGAAGTAGTACAGCGCCCCGCCGTCGAACCTGCCGCCTCCGCCCGCGCAGCCTTCGAAAAACACGTTCGGGAAGGATTCCGTCAAGCGCTTTGCGAGGTCGTAAAATCCCAGCGTGTAGCGATGCCAGAATTCCCCCTGCCGGTCTGCGGACAGGTTCGCCGTATAGTTCTCCGTGATGTCGCGGTTCTTGTCCCACTTGACATAGGAGATATCGTTTTCACGCAGGATTTGCGAAACGGTCTCAAAAATATAATCCACGACTTCCCTGCGCGAAAAGTCCAAAACAAGCTGATTGCGCCCGCGGCAGGGTTCAACGCCCGCCTTTCCGATCGCCCAATCCGGGTGTGCGCGGTACAGGTCGCTGTCCTCGCTCACCATCTCAGGCTCGAACCACAGCCCGAACTTTAACCCCTTTTCCTTGCAATGCCCGATGACCGCTTTCAAGCCGCCCTTCAGCTTCTTTTCGTTGACGACCCAGTCGCCCAGCCCAGACGTATCGCCGTCGCGCTTGCCGAACCAGCCGTCGTCCAACACGAAGGTATCCACGCCCAGCTGCGCCGCCGCGTCGATGATGGAGCACAGCTTTTCGTTATCGAAATCGAAGTATGTCGCCTCCCAGTTGTTGATGACGATCGGGCGGCGCGCATATACCCGCTTCGGGTCGATGATATACTCACGGAAAAAGTCGTGATACGCGCGCGACATGCCGCCGAGCCCCGCCGCGGAATAGCACAGCGCCGCCTGAGGCGTGACGAATGATTCCCCGCCCTTCAGCTGCCAGCCGAACAGATAATCATTGATACCGCCCTGTATGCGGATGCTCTTGTTGTGCGATACGTCTGCCGTGATCGCAAACGAGCCGCTGTACAGGAGATTGAAGCCGTAGCACTCCCCACACTCTTCCCCGCAGCTTTCCGACAGCACCGCCAAAAACGGGTTCATCTGGTGCGAAGAATACCCCCGCGCCGATTCGATGCGCAGCGTTCCCTCCGCGAGCGGCGTTACAACGGGCGTTCTTTCGCGCGCCCACGAGCCGGCAAGCCGCAGCGCCGACCAGGTGCCGCGGGTATCGGGCAGTTCCATGCAGAAGGAAAAAGCTTTCGCTATCTCCGCGGCGTCCTTCCCCGCGTTGCGCACCGCCGTGTTCCGTACGAGGATATCCGAATCCTCCGATACTGCATAATGAAGATCGATCTCAATATCCGAAAGTTCGTCTTTTAAAGTGATGACGAGCGTTTCGTCCGCCTTCCGCGCGCAGGGCATTCCTACCAAAGAAAGCGCGCCCTTTACGATTTTGTGCGAAACGTACATAAAACGGCTCATCGCCGCGCCGTCTTCCCGCCGCACAATGACGGTCGCGGGACGGAAATCCCCGCGACCGAAACTGCCGAGCTCAGAGGGCATGCTGTCCGTCGCCATGTCCATGTTCCAATCGTTAGGGTCCGGCTCCGCGGGCAGACCGTGCGCCGCAACGAGAAACGCCGCATCCGCCGCACCGATCTTTTTGCCCCAGTACAGGTGCTGCAATAAACCTGCACGGTTTATATACATACAGTAACTGTACGTTTTGCCCGACAGTAAAAAAGTTTTGCTTTGCAGATCGTATGCGATCATATTCGTCTCCCTAGAATGTTATATTGTTTTTTGCCCGAGATCTCTTTGGAATAATCGTTCCCTATGAATAATTTCCTTTTGCAATCCCCCGGAATCATCAAAAGCAGCCCTGCAAGAATACATCGGATTGACTTTGATCCTGTAGGACTGCTTCCTTTTATTTGCTTTTTACGCTTCTCATTCCGCACTGACCTGCACACGCATTGTTTCAGATATACCGTTCCGAGCATCACATCGGCAACGGAATGTTCTGCGCCACAACTGCAAGTTCTCCGGGGAGCAACGGCATCGCAGGGAGCGCTCAGCCCTCCCAGCCGGCAGAGCGGAGTGCAGGAAGATAGATATCACGGTAGGTCTCCGGCAGCGGATGGACGTGGTCGTCGCGGAGTTTATCGGTCGTCACCATATCCTCCACGTCGATGAAGGTGATCCAATCCTTATAGCTGCACCACTCTTCCATCCTGTCGTTGACGGCGCTCACATTGCCCGCGAATGCCGTATCGAGGCGCTGGGCGATGGAGAAATAGTAAATGTGCGTATCCGGCATCCTGTCGTGCATGAGCGTGAACAGCCGCTGCAGGTCGCTCGCCGTATCCGCCGTCGATCGCTTGTCGTCATAAAAATTATTCGTTCCCAGATCGACGACGAGCGCTTTGGGCTGCATGGACGGAGAAAGAATGGTATTCTCGGCAAGGATATACTGTTCCCAGTCGAACGAAGTTGTAGAGCTGATACCCATGCAGAGCGCATCCTCATCCGCGAGAAGCGTGGAGAAATTTGTGAAGAAGTACCGTTCATCAAAGAAAGAATCGCCGATAAAGACGGTCGTCCCGCCGTTGGTTCCCTGCGAGGCGTACTTTTGCGCCAGCTCCTCGTCGTACGTCGCGTGCGGCGGGTTCTGCCACCATGCGCCGCTCTTATCGACGGCGGAACACGTCACGAAGAAACGCGCCTCCTGATCCCCGCAGGTCACTCTGACCTGATGCCTGCCGGAAGCGAGCGCCTTGACCGTATGCGCCGCCTCGTCGATGATTAGTTTGCTCTCGTCGTAACTGTAAACGACTTTCTCCGCCGCCCCTTCGGGCAAAACGAGCGTGAACTCGGTGGCGGGATAGCCGATCCAGGCGTTGGTATCCTGCACGATGATCTGATCTGCAGAAGAAGTCACATCGTCAAACACGCCGCTCTCCGCGTCCGTCAGTCCGATGGCAATGGCGCCGTCCTTGGCAACGGCGGGGCAGTCCTCCGCAAGATAGAACCCGTCGTGCACGCCGAGCGTCACCTTGACGAGCGGCGTTGCGTCAAGCAGAGAATATTCCCCAACGAGATGGCGCTTGCCCGCCTTGTCCTCGCCATAGACGGAAATCTTCTCCCCGTCGCGCAGGACGACGAGATATATTCCGTTATCCTCGCGGAAGGCGGCATCGAGCGTGCCCGCAACGCCCGAAAGAAAGGTTTTTTGCGAATCGTTGGTGCCGATCCATGCCCCGTCCGCGTCACAGCCGAGCATGACGCGCGGATAAAAACCGGACTCAGCAGTGCGCTGCGTATCGAAATTGAGGTTGAGACGGTAGGGTTCGGGGGAATACTCTGCGTCGTCCGCGACACACCCGTCCGTCTCCCAACCCAAAAAGATGCGGAGCCCAAAGGTGAGCTGCGCGACGGAGAGCGTCGTCTGCACTCCGTCCACATACGCCTTGACGGCGGCCGTCCCGTTAGAGACCGCCACGCGCGCATCGGTCAGGGCGTACGTCTTGATTTCGTACACCTCCTCCGAAGTGAGCGGAAGCGTGCACGCCTCGTTTGCAAACATACTGCCGCACACCGTGCAGACGTAGTGCGCAATGGAGGACGTTTCAAACGTACCGTCCCCCTTGACGGCGGCAACAAACTGCGGCGTATGGTGCGCGGGGACGGTAACGTCCTCCGCCGTCACCTCCTCCGTTCCCTCGGCGTCTGCAAAGAGCCTTTTGCACTCCGTACACTCCCAATAGGCAAGATTGCCGTCCTCAAAGCAGGTCGCCTCCTTTGCCTTCATCTGACGGAGCGTATGCTCGTGCGCATCGCCCGCGCAGGAAGCCGCCGAAAAGACGGTCGCCATCGCCAACGCCGCGCCCAACAGCACAGATATGAACCTCTTTGTCCTTTTCATCCTAATTCACTCTCCTTATCAAAAGAAATCTCAAACGAAAATACGATATCCTGTTCCGTGATACGGTACTTTTGATCGAGTTCCGGTCCGCAGGAGTGCGAACCGAGCCCGCTCATGCGGTAATCGAGATACAGATTGACGTCGTCGCTTTCCCGCATCTCGAATTGATGCGGGCGAAAATCCTCCGCCGTATACGGGCTTGCGCAAAAACTGAAATCGGTTTCGCTGCGGAAAGCGACGGTGCGTCCTCCGCCGGAAAGCGCTACGCATCGGCTGCCGCAGTGCGACCCGTTCTCCTGCGGACGCACATAGGGCACGTACATCTCCCGGACGACGCTCTTATACAGCCCCGTGGGGCAGGCGAGAGTCCTGTCCTCATACGCCTCCCCCCTGCCCCGTCCGAACCAGGTAACGTTCCGGAGCTCTTTTTCGAGCGGGAACAACAGCCCGACACGGGGAAAATCCTCCACCCAAGCCCGTCTTTGAACGCGCAGGCGGACGGAGATTTTGTTGCGGAAAAACGAATACGTGAGCGCCATGTCAGCGATCGGCTCCACCATGCCCGCGACGATCACGCCCGAACAGGTAACCTCGTTCCCGTTTGCCGTGTGCTCTTTGGGGAAGAACTTCGCCTGTTGCAGCCGGGACTTTTCCCAACGCTGCCTGGCGTAGATATCGTTGTCAGTGGGAACGCGCCATAAGCTGACGCGCACGGGCGCACGCAGGAGTTCCCCTGCCCTTTGCAGCGAGCACAGCATTCCGCTTTCATCGAGCACGGCACGGTAATTCCCTTCCGCCAAAAATCCCTTCTCCATCCGGGTGACGGCGACGGGTTCCACGCCTGCCGCGAGGGGCGTTTTATCGGAGAGGACGAGTTGCGAAGAAGAGACGTATTTCTCCGCCATCGTGAATACAAAATCGAGCGTCGCATATCCCTTCGCTTCGGGGAGGGAAAGCGCAAGTGTTTTGCTGCCGCGGGGCGGGATCCCCGAAATGTCCACATGAAACGCGCGCACTTCCCGTCCGTTTTCCCGCAGCGTGCAGACGCAGGAAAGATCGTCGAGCGAACAAAAATCGCGGCGATTGACGATCCGGATCCCATCCTCCGCGCGGATGACGGCGGCAGGCGCGTACACTTCGGCGACCTCCAGCAAAGAGGAATGTACGGTGCGGTCGATGCCGACCAGTCCGTCCGTACAGAAATTCCCGTCGCGGCGGTAGTTGTCGTCCTCCTCCCCGAAATCGCCCGCATAGAGCTTTTTGCCGCCTTTTACCACGTTGTGGTCGCACCATTCCCATACGAACGCGCCGCACAGCTCGCTGCGGGCATAGATGAGTTCCCAATAGGCGGAGACGTCTCCGCAGGAATTTCCCATCGCGTGCGTATATTCGCACAGAACGAACGGTTTGTTCACTCCGCGGTCGAGGAGCTTTCGGATGTCCTTGCAAGAAGGATACATCCTGCTGCATACGTCGAGGCAGTGTTCCTCCCGCCAATCGTCGGTGACGGGATCATAAACCCCCTCGTAGTGCACGGGACGGCTGTCCAGCGCGTGGATCGCATTCGCCGACGCCTCGGTATTGCAGCCCCAGCCCGATTCGTTGCCTACCGACCAGATGACGACGGACGCCCTGTTCTTGTCGCGCGCGACCATTCGCTCGGCGCGGTGAACGTACAGCTCCTTCCATGCCTCGTCTGCGGACAGATCGGAAAAACGCGTAAGCTCGGAGGCGTCGTTGTGCTGCAAAACGGTTCCGTGCGTTTCCAAATCTGCTTCCTCTAAAAGATAAATCCCATAGATGTCGCACAGAACGGGCAGGAGCGGATGCGGCGGGTAATGCGCCGTGCGAACCGCGTTGATGTTATAGCGCTTGAACATTTTAAGATCGCGCTCCAAATCGCCGATGCTCTCCACATAGCCGTTGACAGTCATGGAATGACGGTTGACGCCCTTAAATTTTACGGGGGCGGAATTGATCTTGAACACCGCGCCGTCCGCTGTGATCGTGCGGATGCCGACGTATTCACGGAAATGCTCCCTTCCGCACGCGATATGCAGCGTGTACACCTCGGGCGTTTCCGCCGTCCAGAGACGCGCGCCGGGGATGAGGAATTCTGCATCCTTTCCCTCCCGGCAGGCAATTTCTTTTTCGCCGTCCAGAAGGGTGAGGCGGCATGGCTTATCGCAGGAAAAACGGATGACGCCTGTATCCCCGCGCACGTCGGAGGTGATCTTGTAGTCGTGAAGATGCCCTTTTTCGCGGCGCAGCAGGTATACATCGCGGAAGAGCCCGCTCATGCGGAGCTTATCCTGATCTTCCAGATACGAACCCGTGCACCACTTCATGACGACGACGCGGACAATGTTCTCCCCTGCTTTCAGAAGAGCTGTGACGTCAAACTCCGCAGAGGAATGCGACACGGTGGAATAGCCCGCAAAGGCGCCGTTGACAAAGAGATAGAGGCAGCTGTCCGCGCCCTCGAAATTGAGATAGTATTCGTCCTGCGTATCTGCGATGCGTACCTTCGTTTCGTATATGCCGCAGGGGATCGGCTTGTCGATATAGGGCGGATCGAACGGAAAAGGATAGGCAATATTGGAATACATATCCTTATCGAACCCGTCGCGCTGCCAGCAGTGCGGAACGCGGACGCGGGCGGGAAGCGCCGCCTCGAGCACGTCTTCGGGCAGCTCCTCAAAGAATCCGAAAGACCAGTCTTTAAGCTCCGTTACAAACGCGGAGGCACCTTTCTCGAAGGAAAACGTTTCGTTCGGGAAGGGAATATAGTAGCTGCGCGGCTTGCAGGCGTTCACCTGCGTTTTCAGCTGCAAATGATAGGAAAACTGCATTTTCTTTTCTCCTTATTGCGCGGACATGATCTGCACCGCGCCGTCTTTTGTAAGCTCTCCCGCGAACACGGTATGCCCGTTTTTCGTCAGGCGGACATCGCCGCCATCCAGCCCGACAAGGGAAAGGACTCGCCCCGCCTCGTCCGTGATGACGCGCACGCCCGTCCGCGTGCGGAAGATCTCCTCTCCGTCCAAAAAACCCGCCGTCTGTCCCTTCTTCGCCACAAGAAGATAGCGCCGCCCGCCGACGCGCTGTTCAAAGGAATACTCTCCTTCGGAACCCGTCCACACCATGCTGTTTCGCCGCTTGAATACGCCGTAAAAATGCGAGGTGAAAGCGAGTACGTTGAGAACGGCGGGACCGTAGCCGTCATGAGAAGCCATCGTCGGCTTTGCGAGGAAGGGATCGAACTGCTGCACAAAGAGCTTGTACTCCTTCATGACGCGCAGATATTTCCCGGCAAATTCCGCCGCGAGCGAAAGATACCCGTATTTTTCAAGCGCGAACAGGGCGCGCTGATAGGTGAGGCTCTGCGGCTGTCCGCTCCAGTTGTTTTCGCCCAGATTGCGGAAGGAAGGATCGTTTGCGGCAATGGAGGGAAGCGGAAAGGGCGTATAAAATTCCTTGGGATTCAAAAGATGCTCCCGCACGAACCGCGCAGCCATATCGGCGGAAAACGCGCCGTGATACATACACCGCAGATTGTTGTGAATGAGTGTATCCGTGAACGCGCCCGTCTTGTCGCGGTCAAAGCACGCGCCCCTCTCCTCCCGCCATAAGAATTCCCGCAGGCGGCGCGCGACGTATTCCGCGCGCTCCCGCCACAACTTCTCTTCTCCATTTTGAAGAAGGCGGGAAATTTCAGCAAGAGTATTTCTTCCGTCAAAGGAATACCCCATCACGTCCATCGAGTAAAAGGGCATCCGCTCGAAGTCGGGCGGCGTTTCCCCCTCCCAACTGTCCTGCGCTCTGCCGAAGCGGACGCTGTTGTCCTCGCCTGTATCCCATACGCACCACGATTGCAAGCAGCCGCGCCCCGCAGGGTCGCGCCACTTCCAAAGATACTCGTCGTGCGCGCGAAGGACGACATAGAGCTCCTTGAGATACTGCTCGTCCCCGTTTGTCCAATAATACAGATTGAGGGCATGCTGCGGAAAACAATACCCCTGCAGCATATCGTAACGGCAGCGCAGAGCCCCGTTCTCAAAGAAGATCGCGCCCGGGAGCCTTCCGTCCGCACGGGCATTGCGCATGAAGATGAGCTGATTGCCGAGCGCAACGCCCGCATCGTAAGCGGCATAGATCTCTCCGCCCATGGGCTGCGTTTCGATCCACACCCCGCGGTACATATCCGAGCCCTCGATCATGACCTTTGTCCCGCCAAAGTCAAAAATGTTCTCCTGCGCCCTTTTTACAGCGAGATCATAGACCTCCTGATGCGCCTTATCCTTTGTCTGAAAGCAGACGCCCGTCTGCAAAACACGTTCGTTTCTCATAGTAACCCGTCACGCTCCGCCCTGTCTTACAAGGGCATCAGCGAAAAATTTCCGTCCTCCACGCGCACTTTTCGGATCAGGCGGATATCCTCGGAAGACGCGCCGATCAGGATCTCGTACACGCCGTCCGAAACGCGCCATCCGTCTTCCGCCGCCGACCAATGCGCAAAGGCGCGCCGTCCGAGCCTGAAGGCGACCTGCCTGCTCCCGCCGTCCTCCACAAAGACCTTATCGAAAGCTTTGAGTTCCCTGTCCGGGCGGTAGACGACGGGCGCACATTCGCGCACATAGACCTCGACGACTTCCTTTCCCGCCCGATCGGACGTATTGCACACGTCGAGAAGAATGGAAACGCCGTCCTCCTCCGCCTCCGCCGTGAAATTGCGATAGACAAAGGAAGCATAACTCAGCCCGTGCCCGAACGCAAAAAGAACGGGGATATGATGCGTAAAATAATGCCGATAGCCGACGTCCAGCCCTTCCCTGTAACGCGTGACGCCCACCGAGACGCCCTCCTCCTGCGAGGCGGGGCAATCTGCAAGCGAGAAGGGAAAGCTCTCCGAGAGCCTGCCGCAGGGATTGTTCTCGCCCGAGAGAATACTTGCAAGAGCCTCATCTCCGCCCGCGCCGGGATACCCTGCAAAGAGGATGGCTGAGACTTTGTCCGCCCAAGCGCTCATATCCACTGCCGCCCCCGCAAACACCACGACGACCGTGGGGGCGACGGCTGCCGAGGCGAGGATGGCACGCTCCTGCACGAGAGGAAGGCGGAGCGTTTCACGATCGGCGCTCTCGCGCTCGAACTTTTCCCCCAACCCCACGCAGAGGATGGAGACATCGCTTCCCGCGGCGAGCTGCACCGCCCTGCGCGCGTCCTGATGGAAGGAATCCACGCCGTCGTAGGAGAAAGCAGGCTCGAACGCAACAGAGTATCCCCGCTTTGTAAGGCAGTCGGGAACGTCGAATGTCTCTCCTTCCCGATTGACGGCGGCGGCACCTGCGCCGCGCAGCATCCCCATGTCGGAAGGCTGCGCATAACAGCCCGCAACGGCGAGCCGCACGCCCGCCGCAAGAGGCAGCACGCCGTCGTTTTTCAAAAGCACCATCCCCTCAGCTGCGATATCCTGCGCGATGCGCCTGCGCTCCGCCTCCGAACAGCAGGACTTTTTCCCCTCCCGCATGGTTTTGCAGCGGGAGATGAGCGTGAGCACACGCTCCGCGCACGCATCGAGCTCCGCCTCCGCGATCTTGCCGTCCTCGTAGTCCCTGCACAATTTTTGATAGTTTTCTTCGCAGAACGGCATTTCAATGTCGAGCCCCGCTTTTAAGGACGCCGTTCTGTCGCGCACGGCGCTCCAATCGGAGAAGACAGCGCCGCCGAAACCGAATTCTTCCCGCAGGACGGTAAACCCTTTTTTGTACTCCGCGCCGTACGTTCCGTTGATGCGGTTGTAACTGCACATGACAGAAACAGGTTTCGCTTCGCAGGCGATCTCGAAAGGAAGGTAGTAAATTTCGCGCAGGGTGCGCTCGTCGACGTCGCTCGACTGATGCAGTCTGTCATACTCCAGATTGTTGCAGCAGAAATGCTTGAGGCAGGCGCCCGCGCCGTTCTCCTGCAACCCGCAGATGTACGCCTTAGCCATCTCCCCCGCGAGAAGCGGATCCTCCGAGAAATACTCGAAGTTCCGCCCGCACAGAGGCGTGCGCTTGATGTTGACGCCCGGCGCAAGCAAAATGTCCACGCCCTTTTCAAGGCAGTCGTCCGCGAGCGCGGCGCCCATCTCACGGGCGCAGTTCCTGTTCCAGGTGTTGGCAAGCAGCTGTACGGAGGGGTACGGGATAGCGGGATAGGCAGTCTCCGTGCCGTCCGCGACGCGCGCTTTTACGACGCGCAACCCAACGGGCCCGTCCGCCACGGTGATCTGCGGGATCTTCCCGCCGAAGTCCTCGGTGTGCCAGAAATCTTTACCGCAAACGAGCCGCAGTTTTTCTTTTGCGGTGAGTTTTTTGATATCCATATTCTTTCTCTTTTGAAAAATCGGGCATGACGAACCCCGTTTGAGCGGTTATGCGCCGTCACGCCCGACCTGTTCAATTCTGTTGCGTTATTTCTGCGGAAGAGTCACAACGGATGCAACTTCGTCGCCCACATAGAACATGACATCTGCAAGCGCGCCGCGCACGTTGGTGGTGTTGCACCACTTGCCGATGACGAGGTTCCTTGTGAAAAGTTTGCCCGCCTCTCCCTTCGATTCATTCCATGCGGTCTGAAGAATATTGAAAGCCATATTCTCCGCGGAAGTGCCCGCGCAGATGAAGAAGTTGCCGTCGATCCTGCCGAATCCGAAGAGGAGCGTTCCGTTCTTGTAGGCATCCTGTCCGCCCTCGGGAAGATCGACCCAAGGCCACGACCAGTTGTTGTCGCCCGACCACTCGAGACCTGCGATCCCATCATTGCCGACCTTGATACCGCCGCGCACGCCCGAAGTATCCGGATCGGTCGCCCACCAGTTTTCCCACTTGTCCTTTTCCCAGACGGCAAAGCCGATCTTGCGCTCTGTGCCGGAACCGTCCGCATTGGTAAGTTCGCCTGCGAGCCTTGCGGAAATATAGAAATCTTCTCCTGCGGGAACGTTATAATTTCCCGCCTGCGTTCTGCCGTAAGCGATCTCATCGTGCCCGGTCTCTTCGTAAACAAGTATGCCCTTTACAGGAACATCCTCTTTCTCCAGCTCGAGGGTAAGCAAGACCTGCGACGTGCCGGAGTTGTACAACCCGAGCGTGAAGCCGCCCATAGAGATGAGGCTGCTCGTGACGCGCGCCGCATCGACAAAGCGGGTGAATTTCCCTTCGCCGACGGCAGCTGCAAGGAACCAGACGCTCTGCGCTCTGCCGAGGGCAATGCGCAGCGTACCCGCCTTGAATGCCGCCTGATACTCATCGGGCAGTCTGACGCCGCTCTGCTCGATGCCGACGAATTGAAGATATACGCCGTCCGCTTTGAGATAGATACCGCCCATCACTTTGTTGACGGTACCGCCCGTGTTGCCGACCTCATCCCCTGCACCCGTCATGGCGTACAGCCCGACGATGGCGTCGTTTTCGCTGTTCGCGGCAAACTCGGAGACGCCCGCCGTGAGCATGAAGTCAGAATCTGCAGCGACCTCATAGGCGATCTGCGCGTCGCGGTTGTCCTGAGAGATGGTGACTTCCGTCCCGTCGAGCGCAACGCCGTCTCCCGTCGCGACAAGCTGCCGCACAAATTCATACGACGCTTGAAGCGTGCCGCCCACTTCCACCGAATAGGTAAGATAGCCGCTGCCGTCGATGCGCAGCGTGTACGTCCCGTTGACGAGCTGTCCGAAGTTGACGGTGCCGTCTGCCGCGGGATTTGCCTTGATCTCCGCGCCCGTACGCTCGAACACGAGATAGACATTGACGTCCGCGACGTTGGGCTGCTGCAGGGCAAACGGATCGCTGACCGTCACCTTGAAAGTGACGTCCGTCTTTTGGATCTGCGCGAACTCTGCCGAGATCATCGCATTTTTCTCCGCCCAGGCGGGGATGGTTACGGTCACGTTTTCGCCGTCGTAGACGAGCTCGGCGCCTTCATACTCGCTGTAATCTTTATCGTTGATCGTGAGCGAGGAGAATATATATCCATCGTCCGGAGCGAGACTGATGACGAGGTCGTCGCCCACGGGGATGCGGTCTGAGACCGTAACGGTGCCGTTTTTCGCAGTTGTGCCCGAAGGCTCGATATAGTCGACCTCATCGAAGACGGCGGCAATCTCCGCCTTGTTGGCGATCCAGGAAGGGAAGGTGACGGTGACCTTTTCGCCCTCATACTGCGTCTGAACGCCGCCGTATGCCGCATAGTCCTTGCCGTTGACGGTGAGCGAATCCAGACGGTAGCCTTCGTCGGGCGTGACGACGATCTGAAGTTCACCGCCGAGCGCCACATTCTGCGTGACGATTTCTGCCTTTCCGTGTTCGGAGGAGGCGACGGACGTCGTCACGTTCATCATATCTTCGGGAACGTCCGAACCCGTCACAAAGGAGACGTCGAGCAGCGTGCCGCGCGTACCGGGCGCATATTTGCCGATGGTCAGCGCGCCCGCGAGCTTGGTCATCTGCGAATCGTACCCGGGGATGACGTTGAACACCTTGGCGCCGCCCTCCTTCCACGCGCAGAGGAAGAGACGGTTGTCGATCCTGCCGAAGCCGAACCAGACTTCGCCGTTTTCAAGATCCTCGCGGGTAACGTCGACGTCCACCCACGGCCACGTTCCGTCGCCCTGGCCTGCCCACTGCAAGCCGACATTGCCCTTGCCGTCGTCCTTGAAGCCGCCGTGCGCGCCCGAGGTATCGTACTTGGTACCCCACCAGTCTTCCCAGATGCCCGCCTGCCAAACAGAGAAGCCCAGCCAGCGCTCACCCTCATCCTTCTGACTCGTGTTGAGGAGCTTGCCCTCGATCCTGCCGCTGATGAAGAAGTCTTCGTTCGCGGCGACCGAATAGTTTTCGGTGTCCGTGCGCCCGATGGGCATTTCGGAATTATTTTCCCCGTTGAAGGTGATCCTGCCAAGCTCGGGAAGATCGATGCGAGTGAAGAGGATGTTTTTGAGCGTCACCTGCTCGGTGCCGTTGTTGTACATATGCAGCGCGTCGATGGCGTTTCTCGTAATGTCGCTCGTGAGACCGACAAGGTTGACAAAGCGCGTCATCGTGCAGGGGTCCGTTCCGTTGTCGATGCCCGCCGCGAGGAAGAACACGCCCTGGCTCCTGCCGTAGCCGATGCGCAGCGTGCCCGCGGCAAACGCCGCCTGATACTCCTCGGGAAGGGTGTAGCTCTCCCACCAGCCGTCCTTATATTGCAGAACGATTTTGCCGTCTTTGATCTGAACGCCGCCGCGCACCTGGTTGACTTCGTTACCGTTGTCGCCCGTCTTGTCGCCCGCGCCGATGACAGCATAGAAGCCGACCTGCGGCTCGCCGGGCGCGTTCGCAATGAGCGTGAAGGGCGAGACGATGGTACTGATCATAAAGTCTTCGCCGCCGCCGATATCGCGGAGGATGACTTCGTCGCACCAGTTCGCGTTGTAAGAGATAGTTCCTTCCATCTCCTTGGAAAGATCGACGCTCTGATTGTTCGTTGCGATGAGGGGCGCCGTGAATACATACGTATCAAGCATATCGCCGCCCACTTCCACTTCAAACGTCTCGAAGTCGCCGCCGACGGAAAGCACATAAGTGCCGCAGGGAACAGAGCCGAAGTCAACGTTGCCCTTGTTGTCCGTCGTGCCCTCAATAATATATTCCTTCTGTCCGCGCAACCCCGTGAGCGTGACGACGGTGCCCGCCGCCAGGGGCATGCTGTTTTCGGCGAAATAGTCGTAGATCTCCACTCGGAAGGAAACATCCTCCTCCACAAGTTCGCCGAACGCCGCGTCAATGTCGGCGCGCAGGTTCCGCCACTCGGGGAAGCTGACGACGACCGTATCCCCGTCCACTTCGATGGAATATCCGTCGTAGGAATAGAGGTCGATGCCGTTGATGGTGAGCCAGCTCGTCCCGAACCCTTCATCGGGCGTGAGACGGATCTCGAGGATGCCGCCGTACGTCGTATCCTGCGCGGTGACGAAGCCGTGTTCGGTCAAAGCGGGAACGTTTGCCTCCACTTTCTGCATCTCGAACACCATGTTCTTATACAGTCCGCGGTAGCCCCACGTCTCCAGACCGGGCGCGACCGCAACGCCCGTGCCGAAGGCGTTCGTCGACCAGTCGCTCTTGTGGGAGACTATGCTCTCGTCAAAGAGCATATCGTTGAGCCAAATGGTGAACATGCCGTCCTTGTAGCGCACCGCGAAGGAAAGTCCTTCGTCGCTCGTCAGATGGGCTGCATATTCTGCGGAAAGTTCCTTCTTATATTCCCAGATCTCGTAGCCGCCCGCTGAACCGTCGCGGCTGACGCCCTGTACATAGTATTTGCCGTCTGACTGCTGATAGAGAATGGTGATAAAATAGCTGTCGCCCTCCGCGTCCGTGAAGGAATAACCGACACGGCGGTCGGTGACGCCCTGCGCCATAACGATGTTCGAAGAGAGGAACACGTTCGTACCATACGCGTTGTTGTAGGACGCGCGGACATAGTTGCCCGTCGTGAGCGAACGGATGACGCCGTCCGTCTTGTAAGCGCCGAAATCCCACTGCGAAAGATCGCCGCGATAGCCCTCGGGGATATTTTCGTTCTTGCCGAAGGCAATGCGCTCGGTGGAGAGCGAAACGTCGCCGCCCGCCTCCGTGACGGAAGCCGCAGCGTCGTAGCACCCGTCCGCCTCCGCAACGAGGCGCGTTTTGAGCGCGGGCAACGAATAGCTGTACGGCTCAGAGGCATCGAACGTGGCAACGAGCGTGCGGCTCATGCCGTTCTCCGCATACAGGCTCGCCGCTCCCTCCACGCCCGTGAGCGTAACGGTGCCCGCCATCTTCTCCGCGGGATACTGTGCAAACTTCGCCTCCACCTTCACGTCCTGCGTTGCATTCGTGATCGTGTAAGAGACGGATCCGTCGTTCCGGATGGTGAGATAGTTCTCGTTAGCGGGCACGCCGTTGACAGAGAGCGCCGTGAGATAGTACCCTTCAGCGGGCGTGACGGACGTGGACACTTCGCCGCTGTACACGGAGAAGCCGATGTCCCCCTCGCCCTCCAGAACAACGCCCTCGCGCTTGGCGATCTTCACGCCGCTTTCGTCCACCTGATACCACTTGTAGGCGTCGCTCCAGCTCGCGCCCATCTCCGACATGCCCACGCAGCAGAAATCGTCGCGTGAGTTGTTGGAGTCGCGGTTGCGGTTATAGGCATAATTGGCGTACACCATGTCCGGTTTTTCGATGCCGAGAGAAGCGTACGGGATGTACACCTCGGCGCCCATGGAGGTCGCCTCGCCGTTCACCTCCCCGTCGACAAAGGCGGCGGAATACACCTCGAGCGGGAAGGCGACGTAATTGCTGCCCAAAAATTGGTTGACTTCCCAGCGGTTGGCAAGGTGGTTTCCGACGCAGTCCACCATGATCTCCCATCCGCCGCCGTTCTCGTTGGCAAGATCGGGTTCGGTGGAGAGGAATACCTCGATGCCCGAATTCCCGTAAAACGTTCTGCCAACGCGGTAATAGGTAAAGCTGTCGTCAAACACCTGCACGCCGAACGTGATCCCCTCTTCGCCGAGGTAGGCGCTCATGCGCATCCTGACGCCCGAGACTGGCGCCCAGGTGTTGGTGTTCCAGACGTCGCTCGTTTCATGCCAGGTGACTTCCTGCCAGAACGATTCCTCGAACTTTCCGTCCAGCGTGACGCCTGGAATGCTGACCTCCGGCGAAGGGTTCTCATAAGTGTAATCCTTGAACTCATAGCCGGGATCCGACGCGCAGGCGACTGCCGTGCCAAGCGCCGCCGCTGCCAGAACGCCGCAGCTGATGATGGCGATTTTGCGTTTCATCTTTTTCCCTCCTTCTCTCATTTGCCGAGCACGACGATCTCGCCGATGGCGAGCGTCTCCACGCCTTCGATGACGTAGCCTTCGTCGTCCGCAAGGACGAGCCTGTCAAGTTCGCCCGCCGTCTGCCCCTCTTCGAACATACGCGACGTCGCGGGATCGACGGTAATGCGGATCTCGCTCACCTTGATGGGATTGAATATCGCAACGGCGCTGCCGCCCGGACGCATCGCCTGCGTTCCGACGGGACAATAGGTATCCCAATCAAAGGCAAGGTTATCGATATAGCCCGTTCCCGTAAAATCGCCGTCCGTGAAGTCAAACTCGACGCGCGCGATGTTGAAGAACGCGTTCTCAAAATAGCGGCTGTTGCAGATCATGAGCCCCGTCACTTCGCGCGGCTCGGCAAACTTCAGCGTGATGGTCGTTCTCTCCGCAGTTGTATACTCTTTGATATAGGTGAAGCGGCTGTACACCGAGAACAGCCCGTCCGTGAGCGCGGCGGCGTTCTCCCCCGCAGAGACGCTCACCTGCGCATCCGCGGCGATGTTGGCGTATTCGCCGTCGATCTTGGGCTGAAGGGTGACTGTCGGACCGTTGACGTACAAAACGGGCGTGCCCTCATTGTTCTTGACGATCTTCACCCTGTCCGCCGCCACGGCGCGCTGACCGCTGCCGTTGGGGTTGATGTGCTGATGGTAGATGACGTACAGATCCTCTCCGTTCTGTACGATGCTGTGGTGCCCCGTACCGGAGATGTAGTTGAAGTCCATCGCCGTAAGGAACAGCCCGCCCTCCTCCTCGGGGAGTTTGGTGAACGTGCCGAGCGGGCTTTCGCCGATCGCCTGCCACACGCCGTAATTCTTTTCGGCATAGCCGTTGACGGAGAACATCAGGGAATAGTACGTCTTGCCGTCCACCTCGTAATCCACCATGAAAGGCCCCTCGTTGATGATGGACTGTTCATAATCGTTGGTATTGCCGGGCGTGACGTCCGTGACCGTCATGTAGCCCGTTTCGGTGAGGTGCGCGAGCGTGGAATAGTCGGGATCCCACCACTCGTTCATCTTGATGCCCCACACGTTGGTCACCGAGAAGCTCGCGTTGTGGTTGCGGTTAAAGAGCAGGTACTTGGTGCCGTCGGGCGCAACATAGGGCGAAGGGTCGATCTCGGTGAAGTAGGCAAAGCCGTGATCGGGATCGGAATAGGTATAGGGCTCGGAAGCAATGAGCTTCTCCGCGTTTGCCTTCGCGTCCGCCTCGCTTGCGCCGCTTGCAAGGTATTGTTCGTACCAATACTCGTATCCTGTCTCTCGGCGCGCTGCATCTTCCTCCTCGAAGATGATGCGGGACTGCGCCATCAGCTTGTCATTATCAAACAGCGGCGTGGCGTCGGGAGAAGGCTCGCCAGAAACGCGTCCGATGGCGTTGGAACGGGTTTCGCTGTCATCCGCATCGTAGTCGTAGGGTTCATACGGCCCCCACGGACAGGAGGACGTGGCAAGTCCCAAAAGGGACATATCGTTGTATCCGTCTACCCATTCCCCCTGTGTCTCCACTTCGCGGGCGGCAAGATAGCTCCCCGTCTCCGCCGAGGGAACGTTGCAGGAATAGAACATGTAGAAGGTCTGATCCTCTTTGTCGAAGATGACCTCGGGAGCCCACATATCCTCGTAGCCGTAGTGATCTTCCGAGGGAGCGAAGGCGCGCTGTCCCGTCGTCTGCGTCATGTTCTCCCAATTCGTGAGGTCGCGGCTGCGCCAGCAGTCGAAAAAGCGCGCGCCGCCCGTCGCATCGGAAGTGGCAAACATATAATACCAACCGCCGTACGTCGGACTCTCCTCCTCACTCACATAGAACGCGCCGGGGTCGGCGCACTCCGTTTTGAGGTCGTTCCGGTAGAACAGGCTCTCGTCGTAAGATCCGTCCGCATGGATCATATCATCGTACTTCATGGCGATGGCACCATTTCCCGAGGCGCAGCCGCTCAAGGCAAACGTGAGCGCCGCGACCCCTGCAATGACGCCAAACAATTTCTTTTTCATAATTTCCTCCTTACATATCGTCCGTTAATCTTTCAGCCCCCCCGTGGAGATGCCGTCCACAAAGAACTTATGCCCCACAAAATAGATGGCGATGATGGGAATGAGCGCGATGACCGCGCCCGCACAGCTCACGGCATCGGAATTTTTCATGGCGCCGTAGTAGCTTTGCAGCTCCGCCAGCATGAAGGCAAGCGTCTTGATATCCGTGCTGTTGAGGTAGAGGAGCGGGCCCATGTAGTCGTTATATCCTCCCACGAAAGCGAGGATCCCCTGCCCCACAAAGGCGGGAACGGCAAGCGGGATCATAATGGTAACGTAACACTTGAAAAATCCCATGCCGTCGATCTGCCCCGCCTCGAGGAGGGACTGCGGAATGCCCGAAAAGTACTGCGTGAAAAAGAACACAGTGGCAGCGCCGCCGAAGCACCCCGGAATGATGAGCGGAAGAGGCCCCTGCGCCCAGCCGAGGATGTTATACCACAGATAGCTGGGCATCATGAGCACCGTACCCGGAATACTCATAGTGGCAATGGTGACGGCAAACATCCACTTTTTGGCACGAAAACGCATCTTGGCATAGGCGAAAGACGCAAGTCCCGAAACAAACAGCCCAACGAGCATGGACGGCACGACGATCCACATGGTATTGACAAACCCCATGAGAATGTTCGAGCGTTCGGACGTAAGCACCAGCTCGTACGCGTCTGCCGCCGTACGTTCGGACCACCAAGTAAACTCAAGGACGTTCCGCTCCTGAAAGGATGTCGAGATGATGACCCAAAAAGGAATAAGGACAAGAAAAAGCCCCAAAATCAGCAGAACGTATGCAACGATTTTGAACGCAACGGAGCCTTTGTCCTCTTTGACGCGGTTGTGCACTTTCTGCGGCGCAGCGTCTGCAGGCTGCGCTATTTTTCTTTCTTCAATAGTCATAGCTCACCCACAATTTAGAAATTCTTTTGTTAAGCGCCAGCACGAGCGAGATCACCAGAAAGAGGATAAGGCTCAGAATGGATGCAACGGGCATCCCGCCCGCGCCCGGGTTGTTCATCGTGTTGTAGATATGGAACACGGTTGTAAGCCCTGCGTCGCCCGGTCCCGCGGCGCCCGTCACGTAGCCGGACGTCTTCTGTGCGAAGATCTGTGCGATGTCGAAGGTCTGCAAGCCGTTCAAAAGCCCCATCGACAGCAAGAAGTAGAGCGTCGGGCTGATGGCGGGAAAGGTGATGGACATGAACTGCCTGAAGCGGCTTGCGCCGTCCAACTTCGCCGCCTCGTAGAGGGCGGGATTGACGTTGGCGAGCGCCGCCTGCACCATGAGGATGCCGTAGCCGGGCGCCTTCCACGCGATGGTGATGACGAGCATCCACGGGAACCACGTGCTGTCGCGGAACCAATCGGGGGGATTTGCAACGCCCAGCAAAGACAATATGGAATTGATGAGGCCGCCCGTGGGCTTGAAGATCTGCACCCACATAATGGAGATCGCAGCGGAAGAACAGACATAAGGGATAAAGAAGAAGATGGTGAACAGCTTTCCTCCCTTGATCTTCTGCGAGAGCACCGCGGCGATAACGATGGAGATGACAAGCCCCACGATATGCGAGAGCGTCATTTCCAGACTCACAAGAAAGGACTTCCAGAACGAAAGGTCGGTGAAGGCTTTCCCGAAGTTCGCAAAAGAATTCCAGCCGATCGTTGCGATGTTCATGCCGTTCATGTCGCAGAACATGGTCACGACGGCAATGCATACGGGGACCGCCGAGAAAAGCAGGAATCCAAGGAGCGGAATGGCGGCAAACGCCGTTCCGCACACCTCCTCCTTCCAGCGGAATCCGCGATTTTTGCGTGACGGCCGCGGCGAAGAGCGGATGCGTTCCCCTCCTTCCCGTATAACATCGTCACGCGTTACAGCGGGAGAATTTTCCATAACTTCCCCCCTTTAATCGCCGATTTTTCTTGCGTAGAGCGACGCGAGCGCGTTGTTCGTCCTGCCCGTCACTTCCGCAAAGAAATCGTCGAGCGTCGTTTTGCCGTCGCGGACGCCGCCCGCCTCGTTGAGGCGCCCCTGCCACTGATTGATCCACATATCCGTTTCCAGATAGCCCCAGTCGCCGTATAATGCATATTCGGAGGCCTCCAGAAGCACCGCTTTGTTTTTTGCCGTATACTGTGCCGTCGAATTGAGATAGCGGTCGCTGTTTGCAACGCTCTTGACGACGGGCACACCTGCAGGAGAGCCGAGATCGGCGATCTCATTCTGTACATCATCGCTCAACAGGTACTCAATGAACGTCCATGCCTCCTCCTTATGCGTGGAGTAGGCGGAGATGGCATAGCAGGAAAGCGTGCTGTGCGTCGCCTTTTTGCCCATGACAGGCGTTTCATTCACTTCTTTCAAAGTGCCGTCGTCGTTGTAAACGCGGTACTGCGGCATGGGCGCGACGTCCCATTCAAAATATCCGTCGGCATAATCGCCGAGCGTATAGGAGGCGAAGGTCTCCTGCGCGAGCATGGCGATCTGCCCGTTTCCGAACATGGAGTTGTAGTCGGTGCCGGAAAGCTCGCTCGGCTTGGGTGCGACGCGCGTACCCGTCGTCATGGAGATATTGAGGAAATTCTCGAACGCCTCGCGCATGGAGGGAAGTTCATCATAGAGAGAGTTGTCGTCGAGCAGCGCCTTGATCTCCGCATCCGCTGCATGATCTTCCACATACGTTCTGTCCTTATAAGAGAGGATATCACCCGCGTTGTACGACGTTCCGTTGACGGAGACGCCGTCCTTGGTGACGAGGATATTCTTTCCCTGATCGTTGAGAGAGAATCCGTACCGGTTGGGAAGGACGCTGCCGTCCGCGCTGTTCACGCCGTCGGCAAAGCCGAGCTGGATGCAGTCGCCGCCGACCGACCAGCCCCACGAGAACCACCACTCCGACATGAAGCCATAGCGGTTGGAGGAATTGTTGTCACCCACGATATCGGTGAAGATGGCGCCGAGCTGCATGACTTCTTCCCAGTTCATCGGGATCTGATTATTGAAAACGCGGTACACGTCGCCCGTTTTGACCCAATCCGTCCCTACAGGTTTGTTCGCGTCGGTATACTCATAATATCCATGCGGCAGGTAGCCGTCGGGCAGTTCACTCTCCGCGATGGAAATGATATTGATCCCCTCCTCCTTGAACCAATCGACGTTATAATAGACGACGACGGGATTATTCTCGGCGGGAAGCGCATAGAGCGTGGCGTCTCCGCCCGCCTTTCCGGGCGTCGTCGCGCTGCCGCTGTCATAGCGGAACCGCTCGACGGCATTCTCCCACAGATCGTCCTCCGAGACCGCCTCGGAGCCTGCAAGGAAATCATCGAGCGGAGCAAGATATTCGGAATCGACCGCCGTCTTGAACTGTTTTTCGCCAAGATTGACGATATCGGGCGCGGAGTCCTGCGTACCGAGCTGTGTGAGCGCCGTGCCGCCCGCATCATCCACAAGCGTAACGTGGATCTTTCCTTCGTATGCTTCATTGAAATCGTATACCGTCTGCTGCATCGTCTCCTCGTTGATGAGGTTGAGCGGCGTCAGGAACGTGAGCCTCACGCGAGCCTGTTCTTTGCGCGCATCGTCCTCTTTGTTCCCGCCGCACGCCGTAAGCCCCGCCAACGACATGACGGCGGCGACCAGCACAACTGCGATCTGCTTGAGCTTTTTCATCCTTTTTCCTCCTTCTATTCCGAACCGGATGCACCTGACTTCCTTTCGGTGATGGGTGCATCCGTCTCGTTCTTTCTGTTAAAGTTTTTTATCTGTTCCCGCTCCCGCGGGAACAGATAGGGGCGCGCCCCTAAAAAATTTTCAAATTTATATCGGAAATCACATTTCCGAGTATCTTCATTATATCATAATCTCCTCCCCCTTTCAACGCACATATCAACAGATAACTCCCACAAGTATACATGTTTTGCAGAAAAAAAGTGCAAATTATGAATTTTTTCCTCGTCTCCCCCTTGTATTCCTTCGCCCGCCGTGGTACAATGGTGCCATGAATAATAAAAAATATCTGCAGTTCCAACTCGAATCGCAGCGCGACCATGCCGACTACTTTCACGCCGAAAAATACCTCTCCGACGGCTATTATGCGCATTTTCACCGCAATGCGGAGCTTTACTGCGTCTACGAGGGCGCCGTGACCGTCACCATCGGGAAAAACGAATACGCCCTCACCGCAGGAGAGGGCGTATTCATCGACAGTCTGCAGGTACACAGCTATCTCTGCGACGAAAAGGCGGAGATCGGATTTGTTCTCTTCGGCGAAACGTTCATGCGGCCCTTCCACAAGACCTACCCGAACATGACGCCGCCCGTCCTTCTGAACGACAAGGAAGCCAACCGCCCCCTCTTCGACTATCTGAGCACGATCGGCGGCAGAAAGTCGGATTTCGACGCTTTGGAGGCGTATGCCCATACCTCCATGCTGCTCCACTTCATCGTCTCCGCCTATGGCGTCGTCCCCGCACGGGAGGACAGAAAATCTTCCGACTTCATCATCACCAATATCATTCAATACATTTACGACCACGCCGACGAGGACATCACGCTCACCTCCCTTGCCGAGCACTTCGGCTACAACCGCATGTCCGTGAGCCATCTCATCAGCAAGTATATCCGCATCGATCTGAGGAACTTCGTCAACGATATCCGCGTACAGAAGGTCGTTTCGCTGCAAGCCCTTCCTGAGAATAAAAGCATCTCCACGATGGAGCTTGCCTCTCGCTGCGGCTTTAAGAGCGTCTCCAGCTTTTACCGCGCCTATAAGCGTACGCTGGAAAACAGGTGATCCGCTTCTCATTTTTTGTACTCGTATTGCCACAGCTTAATAATCAGAGAAGGATCGCCATATAAGCGGGAATACAGACAATCTCGCCGTTTACCGCAAGATTCGTCGCGTGGACGATATACGCCCTTCCGATACGCTGATGATATTTCCTCAAAAACCGATCCAGCGAATCCGTCGTGTAGCGTTTCCCGGATTTTACCTCAATGGGATAAAGTTTTGGCTTCATCTTGCTGTTGTTCGACAAGATAAAGTCTATCTCCATATCGTTGCGATGCTTTGTTTCGTCATAATGCGTATAAAAAAACAATTTGTGTCCGCTCGCCACAAGACACTGTGCGATCGCGTTCTCGAACAACATCCCCTCATTGATGGAAAGTCTGTCGTGCAGGATCTGTTTGTAATCAATACAACATGGAGATTTCTTTCCGACAAAGAAACGGTAAAGAAAATCACCGAGACACTCTATCGGATGCACGAACAGACTAGTCGAGAAAGTTCCATTCTCAAAAGTCTTGAAAACCAACGGTCTGCTGCCTTAAAAGCAACGCAAAACTTGATATCAGCAATCGAGCAGGGATTTCTGACAGAACAGACAAAAATACGTCTCAAAGAGTTGGAATCACAAATCTCCCAACTAGATTTTGACATTGAACAGGAAAAGCTGCGCTCCTATACCTACCTCACGCCGCAAATGATCGAAGACTTCCTCAATTCCGTAATCTGCGGCGACATTAAGAGCATGGAGATCCGAAAAGCCATCGTCAAGGTATTCATTCGTGAAGTGATCATCTATAACAACAAAATTGTTATCACATACAAGTTTACTGAACACCCTGATAAACATACAATATCGGTCACAAATACAAAAACCATCGAAAATCAGTCGGAAACGGCTGCTTTCCCCTTCCCCCAAAGTTCGAACAAACTCGCAAGCCCTGCGCCACAAATAAATAATACGAACCTCGGCGAAATGCCGAGGTTCGTATTATTTTATACAAGAACTCATTATAATCCAGAATAACACCATACTCAAACGTGATTTGCCAAACTGCAATTGTAGCGAGGGTTTGACTACCGTTCAGGATAACACCATACTCAAACCCATAATTCCGACCCGAACAGCTCAATCCAAGTTTGACTACCGTTCAGGATAACACCATACTCAAACGTTCAACCTTGAAAAGATGTCATCTTGACTGTTTGACTACCGTTCAGGATAACACCATACTCAAACCACAAAAGAAGGGCAAGAGGCGCTTGCGGAGTTTGACTACCGTTCAGGATAACACCATACTCAAAC
>JAGHIT010000112.1 GCA_017887095.1 Clostridia bacterium
ATGCTGGTCTGAGCGAAAAGTGGGTTTCTGCCTGTGACTTAAAGCGCGGCGACAAGGTCCTTCTCTCCGACGGCACGCTCTGCGAAGTAGAGGGCGTCTCCTGCAAAAAGCTTTCTGTACCTGAGACTACCTACAACCTCGAAGTCGCTGATTTCCATACTTATTATGTATCCGACGCCTGTGTATTGGTACATAATGCGGGCTGTGGAAGCACGGGATCTTATGATATTGAATTTAAATCCGGCAAGCATTATATAGGCAAGGGTTCTATAAGACGGATGAATCAATCAGCGCGGAGAATAGCAAAGCAATATGGCGACGAAGTGGTATCAAAGCATTGGAAGATGGCAGAGAATTCTCGAAAAGCATTTATGCAGGAGGCACAATGGATGCAGGACGCTTCTTCTAGGGGAATAAGCTTATATAATAAAATTGCGAGTCCAGGATTTAAAATGTTGGGTATTAAATGGATACGATGAAAGACAAGGAGGGGAATATGAAACAAGAAGTGTTATTTTTGAATTTGTCCCAGCGGATTCCAACGATATCTATGCCTATTTCATCATTTTGTGGACATAGATTGGTGTTGCAAACTGACGCTTGGGATAAAACAAAATATTCACTTGATTTTCTTGCGAATTTTTCCAACACAGAACAAATTACAGAAATCATGATTGATGCAAATGTTGATTCACTGCAACCTCTTTCGTTGTTTTCGTCATTGCAGTCACTAGCAATTGGGAGCAAGTCAAAACAGGAGCTTGATTTTGCTGTATTACGGCAACTGCATAGCTTGTCTATTACAGGTGATTTTGTTTTTCACAACTTGCATGAATTGTCTTTAACTTCGTTAGCTGTTGCAGATACGCAGACATTTCCTTTTCATGAAATCAACTCTGGCTTGCAATCGTTATATTTACGACATGTAGGCGTGAATTGGGAACAAATTGACAATTTTTGCAGCTTAAGCTATTTGGAGTTAATACGATTGCCTATACAAAATCTTAAAGGACTTGCGAAAATAACGCACTTAACGGAATGTGTAATTGCATATTGCCGCAAATTAAAAGATTTTAGCGAGTTACAGAATTGTCAATCCTTACGAGCATTAGAGTTGGATCATGTGAAAGGTGTAACGACGGAGGATTTATCAAGGTTAATTAATTTGGAAAAACTGATATTATCATCGGTGGGTGAGTTGCCGTCGATCAAGTTTATAGAATTATTGCCAAAGCTTGAGTTTTTTAGTTTTGTGGGAACAAACATCCTTGATGGGGATTTGACGCCTTGCCTATCACTGAATTATGTCGGGACCTTAAATAAGCGTCACTACAACCTCAAAAGCGATCAGCTTCCTTATAATAATACTTCCCAAAATCATTAAGCTACTTTTTTGTCATTGTAATAATAAGTAAATTTACTTCTGTTTACAGACTATCCTTTATTAAGGAAGTTCCAATTACAGGTGCCCGAAAAATATAAAAATCGGAGATTCTCTCCGATTTTTATTTGTCTATCTGTTTTTCTTGTCATATTGACAATGTTTCGGGGACGGAGTATAATTACGAATACAACGAGCTGCGCGATATCACGTCGTATTCGGAGAAGAAGGGAACAACGACGCGGGTGCAGATGAGCAGCACATACGATTCCCTGAATCGTCCCGATACGAGCAGCTACGACTGACGGAGCGCAAGCAGCAAGGGGTTGGTTATACTGATATTTTTGGACATATTCCCATTGCCAACGCATTCTATAAAATATATCAATCCACTTTAATTTAGTGGTGGGGAAGAATTAATTATAGCGTTTCTGTACCAGTTAAACAGACGGAAGAAGCGGGGATATTTTATTCATTTTCAGCTCTGCGAAGGACGGACAATGTAATAGAAGGTGGAGCAGGTATAAACTTCTGGGGATGGTTTGGAATAGAGGTTGGCTTTCCGTCGGACAATTGTTCTCTCCGGTTCTTCAATTTTTTCAAAAGTAATTTGCTTAAATTATTGGGAGAAAGGAGTGAATATGCAGAAATTACATCATAGTTTATGGATTTTTATTGTGTTATGTGGTATCATGGCTATCGTATTTATTTGCATTTATTGTTTTGCTCCTTTTGATTTAATAGAAATGACTGAAGATAATACACAAGAATATGAAGCAACGGTTCATAATGTCGTAAAAGAAGGAGAAAATTACTATGTAACATTACAAGAATATCAATTTACCCTTTTTGTCGACCATTCATGTTTACATGATCAAGAGGCAATGCAAGCATTATCAATGGGTGATAAATTGTATTTTCGTTTGTTTCAAGGAGAATTAGATATGCTTGAGCCTTATATAGAGTCTGCTCAACTTTCGGCAATATCCCTTAGGACTGATTACGACCAAATAATTACTTTAGACAGTTATAACGAAAATACGGTTTTACAAGCAAATAATATTAAAGTTGTATTGATAAGCTTGTCTGTCTCATTTTTTATAATTGCGTTGCTACTTATTGTGTTGCAGGTTTATAAATTTTTTAAACGGAAACAACACAATCTATAATAAAATAAGAAACCCCCGAATGGAATCGGTCTCGTCGGGGGTGTTATTTTTGTCGGGCAAGCCATCACTTGTCGCATCGCCTGTACATTTCATATAAATTTTGATTCTGTCTTTGTATACGATAACCTTTTGCGGTAGCAGATCAAGCAATGGCTTCGGAGATGGTAGTATAGCATATTTCAGATAGGTTTCTAGCTCTTTGCGCGAGACGGAGGCTTTGATTTTGCTCTTTTCGAGAAGTATTTTTTCTTCAAGTTCTTTCTTCGAACTCTTGTAATCGCTTTTTGTAAGCGCTTGCGGTGGATCGCCATCTCGTACTTGTTGCGGGAAAAGCGGTCGAGCTTGTAAAGGTTCAAAAAATCTCGAAAAAGAACCGAAATATAAAATCTCGGAAGGCTGTCGTTTTTTCGACGGACACAACAAAAAACGGGAAAAGAGGGGCCGTCAAAGGCGAAAAGGGGAGACGCCCGAAAAATGATTGCGTTCGTGGCATAGAAAAGCCGAGAGAAAAATCTCTCGGCGGAAAGTTTTAAGCGATAATTTTCCCCTTTGACGGCAGTGAATTTTCCCGATGCAAACAAACGGCGGAAAGACGGCTAAGAAGATAAGGAATTAAGATAGATTTATCGATTTGTTTTAGTAGCCTTTTGTTTTATCCAAATGGGACTTGTCCAGGCAAATCGTCCGTCGTCAAGTTCCAATCGCAGATAGTAACAATCTTCCTGTTTTTCGTGTTTATAGTCAAAGAACAGCGCAGACGGATGTTTAATGATGCAGTAATCTTGTAAGTTTTTTACTATGGTAACTTTCTTTATCGGTGCGTCTGCAATTACGTTGTACCATATCGTAAGTTCGTCGTCCTTTTCCGTTTCAAATTCTTCACCCATCCAGTGACCATTTATTCTGAAATCGATTGTAATCCGGCCGCCCATGAAACCGTAGCACCGCTTTGCTTTCAAGGCGGCAAATATACTTTCAAGCGTGTTTTCTTCAGCCCATACGCCTGTAAGACCGGGGTAGTTGAAAGGGTATGCAGTATCGTTAAGGATGATCCCGTTTTTGCAGAAGTGGTCGTCGGAGCCTGCAATGCACCCCATATGGGCGCCCCTTGCAAGCGCGTCCTGCCAGAATCCGCCGCGGCACATCGAATCGTTTTCATTCGCGGGGTTGCCCATATATTCCGCCGCGTCGCCGCGCGAGTATATTTCTATCAGCGGCGTTAATAGATTAGTTGGAATGGTGCTTAGGTCTGCCCCCGCAGACAGATGATACGTGTCGTGCGGTACGATAAGCATATCTTTCCGTTCAAGTGCCGCGCGCAGTTCGTCGGCGGTTATTTCGCCGTCCCTTTTGCCGCGTATCATCTTCCCGTCGTGCGTTCCGTAATATATAATCATATTGTTGTAAAAGGGGTAGGAGTCACGTTCGTATGCAAGAATGGTAGTGAATTTCCCCGGCCGGTAGTACTGCTTTACTTTTGATTTTATTATGTCCCATTTAGAAGGGGAGCCAATCCACAATTCGGGCTTTCCCACGCCTCCGTGGTCATGATCAGAAACTGCTGCAAAATCAACTTTTACATTGTCGCGCAGGTTGATAAAATATTCGTCTATCGAGGGATTACCGTCTGAAAGATTTGTGTGTCCGTGCATCTCTCCGATAAAGTTCTTATATTCGGGGGCGGGCGGATCAAACATATGCTGTGTTTTTTCAAGTGCGGCGTAAAGTTGACCGGGATCGCCTTCGCCGCTGTAAACTATGTCTGTAAAAGTTTTGCATCTGCCGGGCATATCGATACTTCTTGCTTGTTTTCTATCGGGATGTGTCATTTCGTTTTTAATCATTGTATTGCCTCATTGGATCAGGTTTACTATTCTGTTGGAAAAATCGGGGGAAGGTAGCTAAATCTTTATTTATGGTAGCCGCTTTACGGTATTTGGAAGGCGTCAGCCCTGTATCTTCCTTAAATATCTTTATTAAGTGTGCGGAGTCGGAAAATCCACAAGATTGAGCAATTTCAGCTACCGATTTTGATGTGGTTGTCAGGAGTTTTATTGCTTGATTGACCCGCAATTTTCTCAAATACTCAAACGGCGTCATCTTAAAGAGTTGTTTGAATTTTTCAACGTAGCAGGTGCGCGATTCCATGGCGTTATGTGCAAGTTCGCTCAACGAAAAAGCTTCTGAAAGGTGTTGCTTCATATAATTCGTGGAGTTGATTATGAATATATAATTTTTTTTGGCAGTGGCAATGTCTGTTGTATTGTATTGCTTTTCCATTAGTGCGGAAAGATAATAAATAAGAGCGATTTCATAAGTTTCAAAAATGATCTTATGTTCGGCATATTTGGCAAACTCTATAAGCATGTCCATTTGAGATGTCAGTTTTTTAAGTTGCAGCGGGTTCAGTTTAAGGAAGAATGCCGTTGATGCAATATGCTTTCTTAATTCAGGCTCTGTTTCGAACAGAATGGAGTAACCGTTGAAACTGTTTAGTTCGGAAGAATACTTTTGCAGGAGTTTTTGTTCGATCAGAAGGTGAAATATGCTTCCGGTGTCATTTTCCATCCAATAGCCGTGGGAAACTTTCGGCGGGATAACGAATACTGCTCCCGGTGTTACGGGAAAGTTTTTATCTTTTATATAGTGCCGACCGCTGCCTTCAACGATTATATTCAATTCGTAAAAATCATGCTTGTGCATGAGTAGCGGAAATTCATCGTTATGATAGTATGCAAGTCGCTCGCGTAAAGTAAAGCGAGCATCATTGAGATTAAACGATTCTGTCTTAACGTGTTTTGGTAAAAATTCGGGATAATCGAGCATATTTATCACTCCTTGGATTTAATTATAATTCTTTTTCACAAAAAAGTCTATCGTTTCTACCATCTTCGTACGTATATACAATTTTTACGGACGGATATTCTATATTTTCTCTAAATATAGTGCTATAATTAAAGTACAGGTCAAGGTTTATTCTCAGGAGGAAAAAGATGAAAAAGAGGCTTGTGGCGATAGGTTTGGCTATAACGACAGCGATAACTTTACCTATCGCAGGTTGTGGAGAAGGTAAAAATTACATTGAGATGTCTTATTACGATGAAACATCTTATGAAGAGGGCGCGGATTACAGCACCATAAACGAAAATCTTTTTTACAGAAATGACAGGAAGGTCGACGTTGCCGACCCTTGCGTTGTGTATATAGACGACGAAAACGACACCGACTACGGCTCATACTATCTGTACGGCACAACGGGCAACACGGGTTTCTTTTGTTGGAAGAGCGATGACCTGGTTAACTGGGAAGGCGTAGGCTATGCCCTGTTATACCGTGATTTGTCTACTCCGCAGGGCAAGGCTGTAAGCGTAGATTCGTGGGCGCCTGAAGTTATATATGACGGCGAGACGGACAAGTGGTATATGTTCTTCAGCTCCACCCCCAAAGACTCATCAAACAGTTATATCCCTTACATCGCTCAAAGCGACAGTCCGAGCGGACCGTTTGATCTTATCGATCATATCGATTCATATACGGCTGCGGACGGCACTCTCTTAAAGGATATAGAGAATATAGAAACAAATAATTCGTATTATTATCAGCGTTATATGACCTTCGACCCCTTAAAGATGTCGCAGGCACTTGAAAAGCTGGGTCTTGCAGATATGGATGCGACGAGCGACGTTTTAAGGGCGATAGATTTCCATCCCTATGTCGATTCCGTCACGGGCGACAAATATCTCTATTTCAACACGTCCGTCAATTCCTATATTATGGGAATAAAGATGAACAGTTGGACTGAGCCGGATTATGACACGCTTACCATAATCGCAAAGCCGGGCTATTCAACTCCTTCCGCTGCCGAAAAGGATGTTCCTAACGAGATGAATACAAGTGTAAACGAGGCTGCGTGGATAACCGAACATGGCGGAAGGTATTACCTGACATATTCCACAAACAGTTATAAGGACAAGACCTACCAGGTATGCCAGGCCGTTGCGGACAATCCTCTCGGCGAATTCAGAAAACTGACCGAGGCAGAGGGTGGAATACTTCTTTCTGCGGATTCGGCTTTAAGGGACGATGTTTCCGGCACGGGGCACAGCGCCATAATAAATGCCGGCGGGCAGGATTATATTATATATCATGCGCACAACTCTATTGCCGAAGGCGGTTCTTCCCGTCATGTGGCTGTAGACGAGATTGAGTGGGTTGCGATAGAAGATGCAAATGGCAATGAGCTTGATGCAATGTATGCCAACGGGCCTACAACTTCTGTGCAACCTATTCCGGAGTTTGCGTCCGAGTATAAAAATATTGCAGATCAGGCAGAAGTTTCGGCAACATCTCTTGCAGACGGCAGTTCGGTTTCCGCTCTTACTGACGATTTGCTTACAATAAATCGTTATGCAAATTATGACATGGTTGAAAAGTATGTAAAGGAAACAGAGTTCTCTGCCGAAACGACCATCACGCTTAAGTTTGATGATTACAAGACAATAAGAGCGCTCATGATTTACAATTCCAAAAACATGGAAAGTGCTTTTTACGATATAGAGAGGGTAGAGTTCGATTGCAGGCTGGAAGACGGCACTTTTGCCACAAAATATATAGACAAATTGGCGTTTGATATTATGGCTTATACCTCGACCGACGATATAGACGTGTTGAGGCCGGCTTCTTCTGCCGTTGCAGAATTTGACGAGATCGAGTGCAATGAAATTCGCATAACCATAAAACCCGCCACGGAGGAACAGATCCCTGTTCACGGGTTTAATGATTTGGCCGTACTTGCGGTATCCGAAATACGGGTATTGGGTAAATAAGGGGGAAACATCAT
Source organism: Clostridia bacterium (assembly GCA_017887095.1). Classification (GTDB taxonomy): domain Bacteria; phylum Bacillota; class Clostridia; order Christensenellales; family Borkfalkiaceae; genus Gallimonas. Next base: position 7,391 of record JAGHIT010000112.1, read on the forward strand.
GAAAAACAAAAAATTGCTCCGCATGCTGATATTAGCTTTCACCGCGGCAACGCTTACGGGTACGGTTCTTTCCGTCGCTGCCTGTGCAAGCGATAATTATCTTGAGGACGACCCTCCGTACACCTTTGAAAATCCTGCCGAATATATCCCGGAGTACGATTCCACCGTAAAGATTGACGGGAATCTTAATGATGAGATATATTCTTCCTTAAAGTGGTTGGAAAGGGAGTATTCCGACGCAAATGTAACGATCTCTGTAAAAGCAACCGCTTTTCTTGGCGAAAAGGGTATCTTTATGATGTTCGATGTTGATGACCCTGACGTGTTTGTCAACCCCGAAAGAAGCGGTTCCTGGAACAGCGGCATTGAATTGTATCTTGCAAAACCCGGGGTGGACAAACTTGAAGGTGAGGCGTGGGAAATAGATCTCACGCCGGGATTAAACGTAGTGTCCACCAGATTGCAGCTCGGTGGCGTGTTCCAGAATATGTACACGGCGCAGGATGAAACTCCCTATATGCAATCGCAGGGTAAGGGCGGTAAAGTCGGTGCGGAAGAAGCGACCGGTTACACGATAGAGGCGTTTTTCCCGTATTCCTTCCTCGGAGTGGAAAAGGATGCGCTTGAATATATAAACATGAATCCGACGCTCATCCGTACGTTCAACTACGAAGACCCTAAAAATCGCCTGTGGTACAACTTCGGGCAGGAAACGAAGGAGGGCTACAACTGGGGTAACCCCGAAACATGGTGGAAATTCAATTCCGACGGTTTTATATGCTATACCGTTACGCCCGAAACGGACGGGAACGGTTCGCTTTCCGCGCAGACGTTCAACGTGCTTGAGGGCGAACAGCTTGAAATAACGATAACGCCGAACGAAGGTTATCGCCTTAAATCTGTTACCGTCGGCGGTGTGGATTATACCGATAAAGTCTTTGTCGAAGACGGGCTCAGCAAAATCATTCTCGAAAACGTCACTTCCGATGTGACCGTCAGGGCGGAATTCGAAGAAGTCGCCGCCGACATGTTCGTGCTTTCGGGCAACATAACGCTGTTCGGCGATGCCCTCACTTCGCAACAGGCAAAAGACCTGTCGCTTGTCGTCAACTGCGGCGGCACCGTATACACAGCCGACATATCTGAGAACGGCAGCTACGCCGTGGAGATCCCCGAAGGCGAATATACTGTCGTCCTTTCAAAGACCGACGGCTTTGTTCTTGCGCAGACCGACGGCAAAATCACGGCAGACACGGTTGCAGACTTCAACATAACCGACTCACTTATCGCCGATATCTTTGTGGGCAAAGACGACTTTGCGTTAAATTTTGCCGATAACAAAATCTCCAACACGGCAGGTCAGCTCTACGACAATAAGGACTACGACGAAATATATGTTGCTCCTTCCGTAATTGAGAGCAATTTCTATGCGGCTGATGCGGACACTTGTGCCGACGGCACTCGCTTCGGGTTCAGAATATACCTCAAAAACTCGAACGGCGGCGGCGCTTTCACGGTGGCCGACGTTGTGATAGGCAAAACAAACGGCAACTGGTATCTCGACATAGGCTACGATTTGAGGAGCGCTCAGCGCAACGAATATATGCTCAACGAAAGCCAGCTTGTGGCCGTAAAAGAAGGCACGCTTAAGGTGCTCGTCGTAAAAGACGGCGCCACTCACAGACTGTATGCGCAGAATGGCGAAAACTTCGAGCTCGCGGCAATTTACGTCGATGACGACGACACGATGGTTTCTTTCAACTCGATCGACCTGCTCGTTCACAACAACGCGGGCGGCGGCTCAGGCGAGTTCGGTATGAAGGGCACCAGAGTATATGCGAATTACGATGAGGACGTCACCGAAAGCGAACTTATCGCGGGCATTGCAGACGCTCCCATTCAGTTGAAACCCCACGTCGATTCTCCCGATGCGACGGTAGAGGGACTTGAAAATTATTATGCCATAGGCGATACGGTTACGTTCAAAGTGCACATCACCGACGCCGCGCTCACGGTAGGCGAAGTCACCGTCAACGGCACCGTCATTACGGCAGAAAACGGCGTTTACAGCTACATCGTTCCCGCCGATGCAAACGGCATAGATATAGCCGTTACCACCGAGGTGAAGGGGGGAGTAATAGTTCCCGAGATAGACGACGGCGGAGCCGTGGTTGAGGGCGTGGACCGCACATATAACGCAGGCGACACGATGACTTTCACCGTTAAGGGCAGCGGCATAATAACGGTAAACTCCGTAACTGTCAACGGCACCGCGGTAGAGCCTTCCGGCGGCGTATATACCTACGTCATTCCCGCCGACGCGCAGGAGGTCAGGATAGTTGTTGCAACTACTGCGCTTGCAGAAGTGCACGGCGGGGCGGAGGACTTCAACGTATCGTTCTCCGAAGTCACTTCCGATACGATGGGCGATTTGTTCAGGCTTGGAGAGAGCGACGATTTCCTCGCGCCCACGGTAATCGAGGCAAACTTCTATGCGCCCGACATCACGCGCATAACGGCCAACAATGTCAGGTTCGGCCTCAGAATGTATCTTAAAAATGCCGAGGGCGGCGGCGACTTCACCGTTGCCGATGTGGTTATAGCACGCATAAACGGACAGTGGTGGCTCGACGCGGGTTACGACCTCCGCAACAGCAACATAGCCATAGATATGGTATATGCCCTGAGCAACAGCCAGCTCAACGCCATCGCGGGGGGCACGTTTAAAATACTTATCGTAAAAGACGGCGCAGACCACAGGGTGTATGCGCTTGACGGCGACAGGTTCGAACTTGCAACAAGCTATCTCGACGACGACGCCACCATGGTATCGTTCGACAGCATAGTGCTGCTTGTAAACAACGCCACTGCGCAAAACGGCGTCGGCGAATTCGGCATGCACGGCGTAAAGGTTTATTCCGGCTATGACGAAAGCCTTACCGACGAAGAACTCGTATCTATGATTGGCGGGGCAGAGATAAGCTTTTCCGTAACACTCGTCGCCGACGGCGTAACCGTTGACGGGCTTGACGAAAGCTACTCCGTCGGCGATACGGTGGAATTTACTGTAACGTCGGACGACCCTTTGTATGTTATCGATGAAGTGCTCGTAAACGGCGAACTGGTCAAGGCGGTAGACGGCGTGTATGTATACGTCGTTCCGCAGACGGCGAGCGGAATAGTTATAGAAATCACGGTGGCTCCCGTTCAGGGCACGCTCATACCCGAAGTGACTTCGGGCGGGGCGCATGTATCGGGGCTTGCCGATAAGTACGATATCGGCGATACTGTAACGTTCACCGTTTCGGCGGGAGATTATCTCACGATAAATTCCGTAACGGTCAACGGAACCGCGGTTGAAGGCGCAAACGGCGTATATACATATCAGACGACGGCCGCCGATACATCTCTTGTGATAGTCGTAAATACTACCGCTCTCGCAAACGTCTACGAGGGCAAGGGCGACGACGTGACTGTGAAAGATTTCTCTTCGATAACGGGGGCTACGTTCGGTCCCATTTACGACCGTAACGACCACGAGGGCATATACCTCGATAACTCGGTAATAAAGACCAGCTTCTGGCTGCCGCAGGCAGACAGCATAACTGCCAACAACGTAAATATCGGATTCAGAATTTACGCCACTGACCATGCAAACAACAACCAGGGCTGGCCCGACGTAATTCTTGGAACGAATGGCGGCAAGTGGTGCCTCAACATAGGCGCAGGGATAGGGACGGGACTCATCTCCACGGCTTACGAGCTGAGCGACTGGCAGCTTTCGGCGTTGAAAGAGGGAAAACTCACCATACTTGTAATAAATGACGGCGCAACGCACACGCTCTACGCCCTCGACGAGTATGGATACGAAAGAGTAAACGGCTATACCGATTCCAACGCAGCGATGATTACGTTCAAGTCGATAGACTTTCTCGCGGCGGGTTGGCAGAACGGCACGGGTAAGTGCGGTTTTACGGGACTCACCGTATTCGGCGGCTACGACGCGGAGATGACCGACGGCGAACTTGTAGATTTTTTCACGGGTTCGGAAATTGTTCTGCCCGTAAATGTAACCGCAGCCAATGCCCAGGTAAACGGACTGGAAGGGGCTTACAAGGCGGGCGAAACGGTTGAATTTACCGTAACCCCCGAAAGCGGTTACAGGGTGACGAAAGTTACTGTAAACGGCGAAGAAGTCACTCTGACCGAGGGCAGATATTCATATCAGCTCAAGACCGACGCAACTTCGGCGAATATAACGGTTGAAACCGAAGAGATAGTTATAGTACCCGAAACCAAGACCGAAAATGCGACCGTAAACGGTCTTGCCGCAAGCTATAAACCCGGTGAAATCGTGCAGTTTACGGTAACTGCCGCAGTCGGTTACAGGGTCGTATCGGTTACGGCAAACGGAGAGCTGCTCACTGCCGAAGGCGGCAGGTACAGCTATGCGCTCGCCGAAGGCGCCGAAACGCTTGACATAGCAATCGTTACCGAAGAAATAATCATCGTGCCTGTGATCCTGGTCGAAAACGCGACGGTAGGCGGCATTTCGCAGCAGGGCTACAAGATTGGCGAAATGGTTGAATTCACAGTAACAGCCGAAAGCGGTTACAGCGTGGTAAAAGTCACTGTAAACGGCGAAGAGGTTACGGCAACGGCGGGCAAATACAGCTTCCTCGTAAGCGAAAATACTTCGCAGATTGCCATCGTCGTTGAAACGGCCGAAATTTTAATCGTTCCGCAGGTTCAGGTGCAGAATGCAACGGTGAACGGGCTTAAAGAAAACTACAAAATCGGCGAAACGCTCGCTTTCACCGTTAGCGTAGACGACGGGTATAAACTTGTCGGCGTAATGGTCAACGGCTCGACGGTCTCTGCCGACGGCGAGGGTCATTACAGCTACGAAATTACGGCTGACGTATCTGCCATAAATATCGTAGTCACTACCCAGACGGTTGCCTCCGCGGGCATAGTGCCCCAGGTATCGGCAGAAAACGCCTCGGTTGAAGGAATCGAAAGCGGCAGGGCGTACGCAAGCGGCGAAACGGTTGAATTCACCGTAAGCCCTTCCCGCGGTTACAGGGTGGTAAAAGTTACGCTCAACGGCGAAGAAATCGTCGCAAGCGGAAGCGGCTATTCCTATACCGTGCAGGATTCCGATACGGCAATAGTTATAGTCGTTCAGACCGAACTTATAAGCCTTGAAACGGCGGTCATCGTCACTCCCGAAGGCAGCGCCGTTGTTGAAGGATATGAGCTTGCCTACGGCATAGACGACGTGGTAACTTTCACAGTAACGGCAAATGCAGGTTACGAAATGACGAGAGTGACGGTAAACGGCTACGAGGTTACCGCTTCCGACAATGTGTATTCATACACCGTCAAGGATACCGATTCAGCCGTAGAAATCGTTGTGGAGACGTCAAAAAAACAGCTTACAGTCAGCAAGACTGTCACAAACGCCACGCTCGGCGGGCTTAAAGAAAGTTATACCTTCGGCGAAACCGTGCAATTTACCGTAACTCCCGAAACGGGTTACGAAATAACCGATGTAAAGGTAAACGACAACGTGATCGAAGCCGTCGAAGGCACATACAGCTATACCGTTCTTCCCGAAGATACGCAGATAAGCATCACGGTAACCACGCAGCTCATAGCGCTCACTCCCGAGCTTGACGAAGGGGACGGCGCAGCTGTGAACGGGCTTGAAGAAAGTTACAATATCGGCGATACCGTAACCTTTACCATATCGACCGAAGAATATGTAACGGTTGATTCAGTAACGGTAAACGGCGACCCCGTCACCGAACAGGACGGAACATATTCCTATGTAATCAAGGACAGCGACAGGGTGTTGACCATTGCGGTTGCCACAACGCGGCACGCAACCGTCTACGACGGCAAGGGCGACGACGTTACCGTGAAAGATTTCTCCTCGATAGCGGGCGCAACGTCTGGCCCCATTTACGACCGCAACGACCACGAGGGCATATACCTCGATAATTCGGTAATAAAGACCAGCTTCTGGCTGCCTCAGGCAGACAGCATAACGGCCGACAACGTAAATATCGGATTCAGAATATACGCCACCGACCACTCCAACAACAATCAGGGCTGGCCAGACGTCATTCTGGGAACGAACGGCGGCAAGTGGTGCCTCAACATAGGCGCAGGCATAGGCACAAGGCTCATCTCTACGGCTTACGAACTGAGCGCCTGGCAGCTTGAAGCGCTGAAAGAGGGCAATCTTACCATACTTGTAATAAACGACGGCGCAACGCACACGCTCTACGCGCTCGACGAATACGGATACGAAAGGGTAAACGGCTACACCG
>JAGHIT010000017.1 GCA_017887095.1 Clostridia bacterium
AGCGTAGCTACTACTCAAATTTACACAGAAGTGACCACAAACCGCAAGAAACAGGTACTAAAGAAGTTTAATTATAGGAATAAATTATAAAAGGCGAGACAGAAAACAAAAGTATAAATAAATTGCATCACCTCATCATTTCTGAAAAAATGTTAGCCTTAGTCATGGAGAAGACGATAGACATACCAAACGCGACTGTTGGAAATCCAACGCCTACTAACAGTTCCTTTCTACGACGAGCGTTACAGTCGACACGCATATCGTTCGACCACAAACATGCGCTGCGAAATGCACCAAAAAGGGAAACAGTCAATTGGCCGTTTCCCTTTTTGGGCTGCAGCTTGTCAGCCGAACCCGAACGTTTCACTTCTTCCAACGTCAGGGTGCGCTCCTCCCGTGTCCCATTGAAATTGAATACGATCCTGTCGTCGTAGAGGAATACGCAATTGACAAACCCGTCGATCAGCTTCTGCCTTCCCTCATACGATCGAGCGAAGCAAACCATTCAATGCCGAATACGATCTCGTCGCAGCTCATTTGTGAATGACGCAGTTGCTCTGCATCGATCTCCCCTTCCAGTTCCTCCAATCGCGCTTTGGTCGTCTCCGTGATGATGCCATATTCGATCGCCTTCATCACGTTCGAGAGTGTCATTAGCGCTTCGGAAAGAGACCTGCGCTGACTTTGCAGATAGACATTCTCTTATTTCAGATCTGCCGCGATCTTTGCCAGATAAAACCAATCACCTTTCACGTTATCCATAAATCTTTATCCCGTTCTGTAAAATTTTCCTCACGAGCGCCGTATTGTTCTCCAACTGGCTCTCATCCAAGTGGTCGACTTTCTTCTTGAGCGACTCGCGCAGCATTTCGTCCAGTTCATAAAAGCGCACCCCATTGAGCGGCATGGAAATGAGCAGATCGACTTCACTCCTCTTTGCAGTATAGATTTAGATATAAGCTACCCCCGATATTGTGCAATATCGGGGGTAGCACATTCCATGATTGTCTTTTCAAAGACGATGCGTTCAGAGCCAGCGGGCGATCTCCTCACGCGTGGGGAGATGATCGATCGCGCCGTGTCCGAGCGTATTGAGCGCGCCGCACACATTCCCGTAGTTGAGCGCATGTGAGAGCACTTCCGGCGTCCACTCCTGCGGCTGCGTCTCATCCAGACGGGACAGGACGCCTGCATAGAAGGCATCGCCCGCGCCCGTGGTATCGACGGGTCTAATGTCAATGGTCGCAAGCATGCGTTCCTCCCCGCGGTACCGCCACATACATCCCTCTTTGCCGAGCGTGATGCAGACGAGTTTCTCGCGCAGCCCGCTCACATATTCATTGCCGAAGGTCTCCACTTCGTCCTCGGAGAACTTCACAATGTCGGCAAGAGCGATGATCTCGCGGTAGATCGCGACCGTCTCCTCCGCATTGCGGAAGATATCGGTGCGGAAGTTAATATCAAAGCTGACGAGCTTGCCCGCAGCATGGGCGCGCCGCATGAGAGAGGCAGCGTACGTTCGCCCCTTCTCCTCGCTCAGCATGAGCGAGCCGACATGGACGATATGCGCCCGATCCAACAGCTCATCCGACACCTCGGGCAGATGATAGTCCGCCGTATTCTTGCGGTAAAAACAAAAGGAGCGGTCGCCGTGTTCATCGAGCTGGACAAACGCGAGCGTCGTATTGCACTGCGGATCGCGGCGAATGAGAAGCTCGTCCAGTCCGCGTTCACGTGCAAAATCCTCCAAAAACGTGCCGATCAGATCATCGCCGACGCTGCCGACAAAGGCGCTGTGTGCGCCGAATTGCTTGGCGGCACATGCCACATTGAAGGGCGCGCCGCCTGCCTTGCGCGCATAGACAGTCTGACCGTCTTTGACGCTGCCGATCATATCTGCCAAAATTTCACCAACACAAAGTATCATGTCCTTTCCTCTTCTTCAGCGCGTCGTCTCCCCTTTGACGAGCGTCGCAGGGATCTCCACGCGCGGCGGGGCTTCCTCCCCGCGGATACGCTTCATGAGCAGGTCAACGACCGCCTTTGCCATTTCCGGGATATTCTGGCGCACGGTTGTCAGTTTGGGATGCGCCTCCCATGCGTCGAGAATGCCGTCATAGCCGATGATCTGCAGATCTTCCGGCACGCGCATCCCCCGCTCGCGGGCGACGTGGTACCCCGCCGAAGCGAGCATATCGCTGCCCGTAAAGAGGGCGTCCGTCTCGGGATACTGCGCAAAGTATTCCCGCATGACTTCCATCTCCTGCCCGTGCTTGAAGAGCGGCTTCAGAAGCCGGACCAGGCGGGAATATTCATGCATGATATCGAAATACGCTTCATAGCGATGACGCGTTTCAGAGATGACCGCCGTTGCACCGCAGACGCAGCCTATTTTTTGCGCGCCGCTGTCGATCAGGCTCTTGATCGCCTGATAGCTTGCGGCATAGTTATTGCTCGTCACATACGGAAAGCCCGAACCGACGTGGCGGTCAATGGAGACGATGGGCAGGTTGGGATCGATATCATCGTGTTCATAGTGCGTGATGAAGATGATCCCGTCCACCCTCTGCTGACGGATCATGTTCAGCATCTGCGTCTCTTTCTCCACGTCATCCTGTGAATTGACAACGATCAGCCGATAACCGAGCTTATACAGCTCCACCTCGCAACAGTTGACGACCTTGGCAAAGAACGGGTGGAATACCGTAGGAATAATGATCGCAACGCACATGGTGGAGCGCATTTTGAAGTTGCGCGCCAGCTGGTTTGGGACAAACCCCAGTTTTGCCGCCGCCGCATCCACCTTTGCCTTGGTGTCCGCACGTACCGAACCGTTCCCGGTCAGGGCGCGGGAAGCCGTTCCCACGCCCACGCCGGCCTCTTTGGCAACATCTTTGATGGTTACCATGCTCATTACCTGCCTGCATCTGGAAATCGTTTCCATTATAAGCCCTCCCATCAAATTTGTCAAGCAGGCAACAGATTTTTATGACTGATAGACATTCACCGCCGTCTTCCATGCAAGCTGATATTCCGTCTTTTCCGCCGCCTGAGCATAGATCGGGTTGCCGTTTTCATCTGTGCCCGTCTGTACCCGCGCGCGGATCATGACGGTATCGAAGCACTCGGAGACGACGGGCGCCGTTTCGTAATAGGTGACGATGTCATCGAAGAACGCAACGCCCCAGCCGCCTGCGCCCGAATCATGCAGTTCGAGGTAGAGTTCCTCGCCCAAATAAGCGGACAGATCTGCCACGAACGTCGTCATCGTTCCGTTTCTGCTGCCGTATTCGACGTAGGGAAAATTGATGTCGGCATATTCGGTATTGCGATACTCCGCGATCTGCGTTCCGTCCGCCGTGAATACCTTGACGACGGCGTTTGCACCGCCCATCTTGAAGCTGATATACCCGCTTCCGCCCAATGTGAACGTGGAAGACGTGATCTTATACGCATTTGCCTCGGTCGGGTTTGCCGTCCAGCCGTGGAAGTGATAGTTCCCGCCCTGATTGAAGGGGATCTCCTCCGCCCAAAAGCTCTCATCGGAACTGATTGCATTGGCTCCGTCCACCTGCCCGTCGCCCGTACCCTGTTCGTACGTCCAGCCGCGAAGATCTCCCGTTTCAAACCCGCCGTTGACGATGTCGTATTCGCTTGAAACGACGATGACAAAGGATGCCTCGGCAAATTTTCCGCTTTCGGCGTGCGTAAAGCGATAGGTGATGGTATACGTTCCCGACGTCAGCGCGAATGCCGCATAGTCTCCCATCACCGCCGCGCCGTCCTTGGAAACCGCGACGATGGATGCCGTGAGCGCATCCGCCCCGACGCCCTGCATGGATGCGGACGCCTCCGAAAGATACGCGGTCAGATCGACAGTTCCGACCGTCTCGATCTGCGCTCCGACAGGGGTCACGATGGTGACAGCGCTGATGTCATCCAACGCAAGATTTGCATAATAGCTGCGGATGGCGTTGATGATCTCCTTGGTGCGCGCACCCATCTCGGCGGTGGAGTCGATGACGTCCTGCCGATAGTCTGCCGCCCAGGTCTTGTCCGCATCGACGATCGCCTGCGCCCCGTCCAGCGTGAGATTGATCGACAAATCGTCAAAGTTGAGGAAGCCGAAGTCGCTCGTCGCGCCGTCCACAATCTTCAGATAGACTTCGCGCCCCATATATGGATGCGCATACATGAAGCGGCGCAGCATCACCTGAGCTGTGAGCGGGTCGTTGAAGTAGGCGGTGTTGTCCACTTTGAGCAGCTCCTCATCCGTCTGCGCATCGCACAGCGCCACATAGCTGACCGCGTTCTTTGCAATGCCGAATTTGAAGGAGATGATGCCGTCGCCCGCCACCGTGAAGGTCTCGCTTCTGAGTGTGATCGTCTGCCCCTCATCCGTGATGAGGAAGTATTCCCCTTCCTGCAAGTAGTACTGCACCGTCTGCCCGTTCATGTCAAAGAAGTTGGCATCCGCTTCCCAGAACACTTTGTTGTTGGTGACGGAAGCGCCCTGCCCGTCGACGACCGTCCAGCCGGTGAGATCGCCCATTTCAAAGCCCTTATTGGGAAGATCATTTTCCGCGACCACCTCCAAGAAGAAGGTATCCTCTGCGATGAGATCGCCGTATCTGACCTGATATGTGATCGTGATCATGCCGGGCCCGGTGATATCGTACGCATCGAGCCCCGTCGTCACTTCCGTACCGTCGGCGAGGACTGCCTTGGTGACGGAGTACTCCGCCGTACTCATGTCCGCGTCGCCGTAGGCGGCCTCCACGCCCTCGATATAGCCGTTCAGATCGACCGGCGTTTCGCTTACCGCGACATAGGCGTTTGCCGCCTCCGTGGAGAAGCGCAGCACGGGAAGCGCATAGGGATATTCATAATTGATATAGTATTGCTGCGTCGCCTGCGCGATCGTATCGTTTCCGAGACTGAACGCCCACTCATAATCGCTGATCATGAGAGAAAGCGTCTCCTCCTCGGTCATGCTCGTGCGCACGTCGTCCACCGTGATTGCGCCGAAGGGGCTGCCCGCAGCGTCATCTACGATCTTGATATACAGCTTTTTGCCCATGTAGGCATCGTCGAGCTTAATATACTTCCTGACCATGTTCTCGGAGAGTTCGGGGTCCTTAAAATGCTCGCTCGGGGAGACGGTCGCGATCTCGTCGCCCGCCTGTTCCTCGCCCACGTCCTCCGCCAGGCAGACGGCGACATAGATCTGACGCTGCGAGGAGCCGCCCAGGAGCAGGCTGACGATGCCGTCTCCGCCCAGCGTAAAGGTCGTGGAGCGAAGCTCGCCACGCAGGTTCTCCCCCGTCTTATAGCCGTTGAGGAATTTTTCGCCCTCAGCGTTAAAGGAGCGCGTCCCCCAGAAGGTCTCGTCGGACGAGCTAATATTGGGGTTGAGGAACGCCGTGCCGGAAAGCACCTGCCAGTTGAGCAGTCCTTCTTCAAAGTTGCCGTTCTTGATCGTGATCGAATCGGGCGTATCGTCGTTGAAAGCGGGCATGCCGATCGCGGCAAGTTTGTCCGCACGCTCCGTCTCCGCCGCCGTGACTTCCTCCTCCGTCTGGTACATGACGAAGTCATCGAAGATCATATAGGCATAGTCGCGATCCCTGCCGTCGTCGTTATCGGTGATGCGGATACAGATATTCTTACCGAGATGCTCGGAGAGATCGACGACGTTGCGCACCATCTGATTGGTGACGAATGGCTCGGCAAACGCCGTGTTCGTCACGCGGGCAAGCACCGTATCGCTGCCCGCCTCCAAAAACTCGACGTAGCACTTTTCGCCGTCCTTCGCCGCGCCGAGCAAGAAGCCGATCTTGCCCGTGCCGCCCAGCGTGAACACATCGCTTGTGAGCGTGCCCGTGAAGGAGGCATTCCCGCCCTCCAGTCCGTCATAGAAGTTCTCGCCGACCTTCCCGACTTCGATATCGCCGTAGTAGGAAGTCGTGCCGTTGACAACGCCCGAAGCGCCGAACGCGTTTCCGTCCTTTGTCCAGCCCGTGAGGCTACCCACGGCGTCCTCAAATCCGCCGTTGACAATGTCGTCGTGGACGACGGACTGCTCCTCCGGACCGCACGCTGCAAAGCCGACCGTCATCGCGGCGGCAAGTGCAGCGCTCAATCCCAAAACAAAAAGTTTCTTTTTCATGGCTTCCTCCGAATCATATTTTCTTTTTGATCAGCGTCTTATGCGAGCTGTTATGTTCGCGGAACGTTGATCGTGTATTTTTCCACATTGCGTACAAACGCCTTTCCGCCTTCGGAAAAGAATTCGATCCCCTTTCCTGCGGAATAGACATTGCCTGTGAGCACCTGTTCGCCTCCACCGAGGAATACTTCGCAGGATGAGACGTCCAGAAAGATGCGAAAATGCAACCTTCCGCCCTCTGCGCGAATATGGGCGCGGCGCAGCACGCTGTCGTGCTCGCCTGGTGCAGCCTTGATAAGCGTGCCCATGTGCAAGCGGTCAAAACAGACGAGTTCCTTGGTGCGGTCATAGTAGATCGAGACTTCGCAGCCGTCGCCGCAGAACACCTTCACGCCTGCCCGCGCGCTTGCACCCAGGTCAAGATCGAAGCTGAGTTCGATCGTGTTCCCTTCGACCCCGTCCAGGCGAAGCGTGCCATCCACTTCCGCCTGCGGATAACTTACGCGATCCGTGCGGTACGCCTCGATCTCGCGGACGGGAGCCTGAAAGAGTTTTCCGTCCCTGTAAGTGAGCTCCCGCGGCAGCGTGAGCGCACCCACCCAGCCGTGCGGCGCAGTCGGGAAGGAGCGGTCCCACATCTGCATCCACGCTGTCATAACCGTCCTTCCGTCAGGAAGAGTCAGCGTCTGCGCGGCATAAAAGTCAAACCCGCCGTCCGTCTCGCACTCCGCGGTGCGCCGAAATTCTCCCGTCTGCAGATCGAGCTTTCCGAGCATGTACAGGTTGGAATGAATGTTCTCATAGCGGTCGCCGTCGCAGTCCATGAACTGCGGACTGACGAACAGCGCGTCGACATTGCCGAAGGAGGCAAATGCGGGGCATTCATAGGTGCCGTTATGCGTGCGGCCGTCCTTCCACGCTCTGCCGACATAGCGCCATTGCATCAGATCGTCGGAGCGGTACAGCAAGACTGCACCATCGCCGTCCACATGCTTGGAACCGATCAGGCAATAGTACACGCCGTTGCGTACAAACACATAGGGATCGCGGAAATCCGCCACGGAATAGTCGCGCGGGATATCCTTTTCCGCAATGACCTGCCCCATCTTTTCAAAGTGTACACCGTCCGAAGAGCGGGCGAGCGCCTGCGTCTGCCTGCCGTCCGCCACGGCGGTGTACATGAGATAGAGCATGCCGTCCTTTACGATCGCTGATCCGGAGAAGCAGCCGTCCTTATCGTATGCGCAATCGGGCGCGAGCGCCGTCGGTTGCAGTTCCCATCTGATCAGATCGTTTGAAGTATAATGCCCCCAGTGCATCGGGCCCCAGGCCGCTGCATACGGATGAAACTGATAGAACACATGGTACTTCCCGAACGCATAGCAAAGTCCGTTGGGATCGTTCATCCAGCCGACGGGTGGCATCGCGTGGTAGGTATGGCGGAACGTCTGTTCCACCATACCCGCACGCTGAGAGATATAAGCGTCTGCCCGCGCAAGCAGCTTCGATTGCCGGGGGGAGGCATTCTGCCCGGAGCAGACAGGGTGAGCATGATCGTATTGCATAGTGTCCCCTCTC
>JAGHIT010000113.1 GCA_017887095.1 Clostridia bacterium
CGATTAGCGATACCGTTCTTGTAGTAAAAGAAAAAATTACAAATAAAGCCTGTCTGTTACATAAATAAATTCGGTAACATATGAAAATAAGAGCCTAAATCGAATATTCGATTTAGGCTCTTATTGGTGCACCAAAAACACGGCAGGAATGTTGTCCGGCCGTGTTTTTATGTTTCGTATACGGTTTTTATTTGAACATTGTATTTGAGTTCTTCCTGAACTTGTGTGGCGAAATGCCATGCTGTTTCAAAAAGATCCTGTAGAAATAACTTTGATTTTCATAGCCTACTGTACGGGCAATCTCTCCTACACTTAGAGATGTTGAACGCAGCAGCTTTTCTGCCGCGATGAGACGCTGATTTTGCAGAAGTTGCTGGAATGTCATGCCAAACGTTGTGTGAATTCGACGCGAGAGATAAGCCTGTGTATAACCGAGCATATCGGAAAGCTCTGTGAGGGTTGCGGTGGGAAAATGACTTTCCAGATAGGAAACTACGCTGTGTTTTAATTTTGTATCCGGAGATGGCACACGAAGAGCGTTGACCAGTGTTTCGCGATAGTATGAAAGATAGGTGAATAGCATAGAGACAAGACCCGCGTATATTTCTTGTGAACGATTGACAATGGCGTAGATTAAATTGTCCATCAGGTTTCGGATGGGAAAACAGTCTCGTGTGTGAAAATAAAGATATTCCGCCTCGCCGCTGTCGTCAAAGTTATTGGTTAAAAATTCGCTTATCACGGGATTGTTCTCCACTTGAGGGAAGATAGCCTGTAAAAAGGGATTAGAGATGATAAAGTTGATGCCGATGTCATTTTGTCCTGCTTTTTTAATGGAGTGACGCGCATGGCGATTGAGGAAGAGAATGTCTCCTCGTTCGAGTGTCACGGTGTCCTTGCCGATGATATGCGAAATCTGTCCCGCGTACAAGTACATGAACTCCATGTAGTCGTGTCCGTGATCGGGAAAATCGATAAAGCGAGTGTGAGGTCTTAGATCAAGTTCGCGTCCTCCTAAGAACTTTGCGCTGTTGACGATGAAACGGTCAGAAAAGGAATAATCACCGCGCTTGATTTGCTTCCCGTGCAGAATATCTCGCTCCTCGTCGGTAAGTTGTGTCAGATGTTCGATGATCTTTGTATCCATATAAACATTATAACACAAAAAAATAACGATGTCAAATAGGGACAGTATTTTTCAAAAAATACATCCTTGTTTTATTTTTATTGCCTGATATAATATTTATAAAACAAGGAGATAGGATGAAATTATATCTTGCGATTGATATCGGCGCATCAAGCGGCAGGCATATCGTTGGTTGGACGGAAAACGGTGCGATACACACGGAGGAAGTATACCGTTTTTCCAACGGCGTGAAGGAGCATGCCGGACATCTCGTTTGGGATATTGACATGCTTTTTAAACATGTAAAGACCGGCATAAAAGCTGCATTTAAGAGGCATCCGCATATCGAAAGTCTTGCCATCGATACCTGGGCGGTGGATTATGTGCTTATGCAAGGGAATAGGGAAGTTTTACCCTGCTACGCCTATCGCGACGGTCGGACAACAGAGGCGATCGATGCCGTCCACGCTAGGGTCTCGTTTGCGACGTTGTATGAAAAAACGGGTATCCAGTTTCAGTCATTTAATACCATCTATCAGCTTTTTGACGACAACATGCACGGAAGGCTGGAAGGAGTTACCGATTTTCTGATGATTCCGGAGTATCTCTCTTATAAACTCACGGGCATCAGAGCACACGAATACACCAACGCGACTACTACCGGGCTTGTAAATGCGCAATCGGGTGCATATGACCGTGATCTGATTGCTGCGCTTGGCTTGCCTGCGCACATATTTAAGAACCTTTGGACAACGGGAAGTAAAGTCGGATCGCTTTTACCCGAAATTGCAGAGGAAGTAGGCGGCGATACACAGGTAGTGTTGTGCGCTTCGCACGATACCGCTTCGGCGGTAGAGGGGATTCCTGTACAGGAAGGCGCCTATCTTTCGAGCGGGACATGGTCCCTTTTGGGCGTTAAAATGCCGTACGCCATCTGTTCAGACTTGGCGCGCTCATACAATTTCTCTAACGAAGGCGGCGTAGGCTATTTTCGTTTTCAAAAAAACATAATGGGGATGTGGATCATTAATCGCCTGAAGGCTGAGCTTGCACCGGAGAAGTCGTTTGACGATGTGATGCGCATGGGGAAGGAAAGTACCTTTGATGCGCTTGTAGATGTCAACGACCCCCGCTTTCTGGCGCCCGCTTCCATGAAGGAGGCGTTTGACGGTGCGCTTCAATGTCGTCCGCGCAGTGCAGGCGATTACTTTTGCTGTGCGCACAGAAGTCTTGCCTTGGGGTATCGTACTGTACTCAAAGAGCTTTCTGACTGCACGGGAAAAAAGTATGATTCACTTTGTATTGTTGGTGGCGGAGCAAAAAACATATGGCTCAATGAGCTGACCCGGCAATTATGCGGCGTGCGTGTGACAGCGCTGCCTGTTGAGGCAACTGCGCTTGGTAATTTGAAAGTGCAGATGCGGATCTAATTTTGTGAAAGAAGAGAGCGTTCCGAAATATCAAACCTCCTCCCCCCTAATTTTGAATAGGAACGCTCTCTCTTTTCATATTTGCATTCAAAAAAGGAAGGAATTCAGATGAGTTATTCGGAAGCGAAAAAAGCTTATGCGGCGTTTGGGATTGATGCAGACGCTGCTATTGGATCGCTGAAAGAGGTACCTGTCTCCGTGCATTGCTGGCAGGGAGATGATGTTCTTGGGTTTGAGGGCGCGCAGAGCCTTTCGGGCGGCATCCAGACGACGGGCAACTATCCCGGTCGTGCGCGTACGCCCGAAGAGCTGATGAGGGACTACGCCTTCGCGCTTTCCCTGATGCCCGGAACAAAGCGCATCAACATTCACGCGAGCTACGCCTTCCTCGGCGCGGACAAGGGCAGGATCGACCGCGACGCGTATCGTCCCGAGCACTTCGCACCGTGGGTAAAGTTTGCAAAGGAGCACGGCGTCGAGGGCGTCGACTTCAACCCGACCTTCTTCGCGCATCCCAAAATGAAGGACGGCTTGACGCTTTCCTCGCCCGACGAGGGGACGCGCAAGTTCTGGGTGGAGCACGGTAAGCGCTGCATGGAGATTGCGGCGTACCTCGGCAAGGAGATGAACAGCCCCTGCCTTGTCAACATCTGGATTCCAGACGGATATAAAGATATTCCCGCCGATCGTCTTTCGCCGCGCAAGCGGTATGCGCAGTCGCTGGACGAAATTCTTGCCGATTATAATAAGGAGTGGGTTATTCCCGCTGTTGAGAGCAAGGTGTTTGGTATTGGCGTAGAGAGCTTTACGGTAGGCAGCAGCGAGTTCTGTCAGAATTATGCGGCGACGCGCGGTATCTGTTCGCTTCTCGACAACGGGCATTATCACCCGACGGAAGTTGTCTCCGATAAAATTCCCGCGATGCTCGCGTTCTATGACAAAGTCGCATTACATGTTTCTCGTCCCGTGCGCTGGGACTCTGACCACGTTGTCATCTTTGAGGACGAACTAAAGGAGATCATGAAGGAGGTCGTGCGCAATGACGCGCTCAGTAAAGTCAAGATCGCGCTCGACTACTTCGACGCCTCCATTAACCGTATGTTTGCGTGGGTGACGGGTCAGCGCTCCGTTCAGAAGGCACTCTTATATGCGCTGCTTCTACCCAACGAGGAAATGAAGTCGGCACAGGAAAAGGGGGATTTCACCCGGCTCATGTATTTGCAGGAGCGCGTCAAAATGCTGCCGTTTTCCGACGTGTGGGAGGAGTACCTCGCGCAGCAGAATCTCGACGAAAATTACTATGAACCCATCATGGAATACGAAAAGAAGGTCATGGAGAACCGCAAATGAAAGATATTCTGACGGCGCCTTTCGTGCGCGAAATGTGTGAAACGACGGCAAATATGTACCGTCTCGGCTGGGACGAGCGCAACGGCGGCAATATCAGCTACCTGCTCGACGAGAAGGAAGTGGGCGAGTATCTCGATTTGACCAAGGTCGTGCGAACCATCCCGTTCATGGGCGTGAACGAGGAGGACTTCGACGCAAGCCCGCTGGAAGGGAAGATCTTCATTGTCACTGGCACGGGCAAGTACTTCAAGAACGTGGAGAAGGATCCCGCAAACAATCTCGGCATCGTGCGCATTGGGAAGGGCGGCAAGAATATCGAGCTTTTGTGGGGATATGAGGACGGCGGAAGGCCGACGAGCGAGTTTCCCGCCCACATGATGAGTCACATGGCGCGCCTTTCGGTCGATCCCGAAAACCGCGTCGTCATGCACTCGCACCCCACGAACACGCTTGCAATGAATTATGTGCATGAGCTGGATGAAAAGAAGTTTACGCACACCTTATGGGAGATGTGCACGGAGTGCATCGTTGTATTCCCCGACGGCGTGGGCGTGCTGCCCTGGATGCTGTGCGGCACGTCGGAGATCGGCAGGGCGACTGCTGAGAAAATGAAACAGTTCCGCCTGGTCATCTGGGCGATGCACGGAATTTACGGAGCAGGTAAGACGATGGATGAGACATTCGGACTCATCGAAACGGTGGAAAAGGCGGCTCAGATCTATATGCTCACCGCGCATCTGCCGAGAAAGAACACCATCAAAGACGAAGATATGATCAAACTTGCCGAGCTGTTTGGAATCGACTACCGAAAGGACTTTCTTGATATTTGAAAAACATTTGC
>JAGHIT010000114.1 GCA_017887095.1 Clostridia bacterium
AGTACCGCGGTGTTTCGCGTCAAGGGGGTCATATGAAGGTCATCATTCAGGAAAATCAGAGGGGCGTGCTCACGAAGAACGGAAAGTTTGTGCGCCTGCTGGGCGCGGGGAAGTACCATACCTTTGGCGGGCGCGCGATCGAACTGCTCGACGTCGGCGACCTTGCCGTTGTGAACGTGCGAAGCGTTCCCATGTCCGTCCTGGAACAGGATTCGGATTTTCAGGCGCAGACCGTCCGCGTCGATGTGCATGACGGCGAATATGTGCTGCACTTCGTGGACGGCGTCTTTCGTCAACTTCTTACGACGCCGGGACACCTCTTCTTTTGGAAGGAGGACTTTCAGCATACATTCCGTGCGGTCGACGTCACTTCGCCTGAGATGGACGCGAGCATCCTGCCGAGCTATCTGAAGCAGCTGTCGCCCTATTGCGACGTTGTGGAGGTCGGCGCGCGGGAGCGTGCGGCGCTCTACTTCGATCGTAAGTTCGTGCGCTTTCTGGAAGCGGGCAAGTACTATTTCTGGAAGAACGGCGTGGAAGTCACGGCCGAACGCTATCCCGCCTGCCTCGTTCAGAAGGAGATTGTCGGTCAGGAAATTTTGACGGCGGATAAGGTCACGCTGCGCATTAACTGCGTCTGCGATTATCAGATCGCCGACTATGAACGCCTTGCCAAGGAAGTGGGGGACTATGAAAAGCAGCTGCATACGGCCGTCCAGCTTGCGCTTCGCGAATATGTCGGCAAATACCGCATCGATGAGATCCTGGAAAACAAGGAAGCGCTCACGGAATATCTGACGAACATCATTGCGGAGAAGGGCAGAGAGCTCTGTCTGGACGTCCGGTGCGCGGCGGTCAGGGATATCATTCTGCCCGGCGAGATCCGTGACATCATGAACACCGTGCTTGTCGCCGAAAAGCGTGCGCAGGCAAACGTCATTGCCCGCCGCGAAGAGGTGGCATCCACGCGCTCGCTGCTCAATACGGCGCGCCTGATGGACGAGAACCAAACGCTCTATAAACTCAAAGAGTGGGAATATGTCGAGCGCATCTGCGAGAAGGTGGGCAGCATCAATGTGAGCGGCGGCGACTTGCCTGCTCAGCTTGTACAGCTTCTGACCGGCGGCAAAAAGTAAGCAAAGAAAATGGAGAAAGCGGGACATCGTCCCGCTTTTTTGCTTGAATTGGAATTTTTGACGCACAATAAGGAAGATGAACAGCGAGGGGAAGGAAAATATTTTTGTGCGCGGGTGGCGACGGGGACGCGCGGCGTGGCGGGCGTTTTCGGCGCACCGTGCAACGACGGTCGCGGGCACGCTCGTCTTTTTTCTCATCATGTCGCTCGTGCCCTTCGTCTTTTGGCTCACGCTTTTGTTCGGCGGAAATGCAACCATTCTCGATCGGGTGCTTGAACTGGAGCTGTTCGGTTGGGCGCGGGATTTTCTCGGCTTTTTGCAGACCAACGCGCAGGGGGCGACGGCGGGCGCAAGTATCTTCCTCATTGCCACGACGCTCTGGTCGAGTTCTTCATTTTTTTATCACTTGCGGCGGAGCGGCGAAATCATTTATTCGGAAGCGCGACCCCGCCGCGGCTGGAAGGTGCGTCTTGGTGCGATCGGGCTGACGCTCCTGCTTATGCTGACGTTTGCCGTCGCGGGCGCCGCGCTCATCGCTCTGGCATTCCTGACACGCCCGCTGCCCATCTGGCTCGGGTATCTTCTCGAGTACGCGGCGATCCTGGCGCTCGGGTTCCTGGTGGCGTGGGGACTCAATCTCTACGTCTGTCCCTGCCGGAAGCAGGGCGGACAGCTTGCGCTCGGGAGTGCGATCACAGCGCTTGCATGGCTCGTTGCGTCCGCGGCGTTTACGGTCTACTTTCGCTTCAGCAACCCCGAGCGCCTGTACGGCGCGCTCTCGCTGGTCATCGTCTTTTTGCTATGGCTGTACTGGCTGATGATCTGCTTTGTCGCGGGCGTCATCTTCAACAAGCACCGCGTCTTTGTACGGCGCGCGAATCGGTAAATACGGTAATTGGGCTACGCATGTGCGCAGCCCAATTATTGCAAACATGAGTACTTTTTATACAAACCCCTCATCAGTCACTTTCGGTGACAGCTGTCTTGCGCAAGTAGATTCTTGCACTGCAGCCAGCGATTTTGCGGTGCGAGTGCAAAATCGCCAAGCTCATGTGTGCGCAGAAGCCGCACCGCGGCTGTCTGCATGACGCACACATTCGCCCCCCCAAGGGGAAGCCTTTTTTTGCTCATCGGGCATAAGTCTTTACTGTCCCGGATTATCTAGAGAGTTTCAGATACAAAAATGACAGCAGACCCGCCGTCGGCGGGTCTGCTGCTTTGAAAAAAGAAAAGGAGATCAGATGAGTCGTACGCGGAGAATATCGGGCATCGAGCGAATGAGGTCGATGCTCGCAGTTCCCGGGACGTCGTCCAACTCAAGAATGAGGTAGGCATAGTCGCCCTTGCTCTGGTCGAGCATGTGTGCCACGTTGATGCCCTTCGAGGAGACGATGGAGAGGATCTTGGAGAGGATCTCCTTGACGTTCTTATGCAGCACACACAGCCGCGCCTTGCTCGTGCGGGGCATGGATACGGCGGGGAAGTTCACGCTGTTGGTGATATTGCCGTTTTCCAGGTAGTCGACGAGCTGATTGCCCGCCATGTACGCGCAGTTGTCCTCCGCTTCGGGCGTGCTCGCGCCGAGGTGGGGCACGCAGAGAATGTTTTCCACGCCCAGCAGCGTCTCGTCGGGGAAGTCGGTGATATAGCGCGAGACCTTGCCCGCTTTGACCGCTTCGACCATGTCCGTGCTCACGACGAGGTCGCCGCGCGAATTGTTGATGACGACCACGCCGTCCTTGCACTGCGCAAGGCTTTCGCGGTTGAACATGCCCTTGGTGTCGGGCGTGAGAGGGACGTGCACGGTGATGAAGTCTGACTTGCGGAACAGGTCGGAAAGCTCGGGCGTGAACTGCACCCTTCTGTCCATCATCCAGGCGTTGCGCACGGAGAGGAAGGGGTCGTACCCGATGACGTCCATGCCGAGGCGCAGCGCGTCGTTGGCGACCATGGCGCCGATCGCGCCCAGTCCGATGACGCCCAGCGTCTTGCCCGCGATCTCCTGCCCGACAAACTTGGACTTGCCCTTTTCGACGAGCTTGGAGATGTTCTCCTGTCCCTTCAGGGTCTGCGTCCAGTTGGCGCCGTCGATAATCTTTCTGCCGCCCAGAAACAGCTCGCACAGGACGAGTTCCTTGACGGCGTTGGCGTTCGCGCCCGGCGTATTGAAGACGACGATGCCCTTTTCCGTACACTTATCGATGGGTATGTTGTTGACGCCCGCGCCCGCCCGCGCCACGGCGAGCAGGTTTTCGCCGAGGGGATAGTCGTGCATCGCAAAGGAGCGCAGGATGATGCCGTCGGGGTTTTCGACGCTGTCCGAATATTCATAGCCCGCAAATGCCTTGTCTGCGACGGGGCTGATCGCGTTGAGTTTTAATATTTTCATCATGCGTTCTCCTGTTCAAACTTCTTCATGAATTCGATGAGTGCCTTGACGCCGTCCACGGGCATCGCGTTGTAGATCGAAGCGCGCATGCCGCCCACGAGACGGTGTCCCTTCAGGGAGACCAGCCCGTTTGCCGCCGCCTCTTTGACAAACTGCGCGTCCAGCTCGGGACTGGGTGTCACGAAGGGAACGTTCATGATGGAGCGGTACTTCTTTTCCACCCTGTTGGTGTAGAAGGACGAATTGTCGATGAAGTCGTATAAAAGCCCTGCTTTGTATTCGTTGATGGCGTTGATCTCCTTGACGCCGCCCAATTTCTTGAGGTGGCGCAGCACCAGCGTCGCCATATAGATCGAAAAGCAAGGGGGCGTGTTGTACAGGCTCTTGTTCTCGTCCTGTACCTTCCACTTGAGCATGGTCGGGCACATGGGCAGGGGATTCTGGATGAGGTCGCGCTTTGCGATGACGATAGTCACGCCCGCAGGCGCAAGGTTCTTCTGTGCGCCCGCATAGATGACGGCAAACTTTGTAACGTCGATCTCGCGCGAGAGGATCTCCGAGGACATATCCGCAACGAGCGGCGCTTTGACGTCGGGGAACTCGACGTAGCGCGTGCCGAAGATGGTGTTGTTGGAGCAGATATGCACATAGTCGGTATCCTCGCGGAAGGGGATCGCGGAGACGTCGGGGATGTAGGTGTATGTCTTGTCCTCGCTGGACGCCACGCACGCCGCGTCGCCGTAGATCTTGCCCTCCTGCCATGCCTTTTTGGAGAAGTTGCCCGTCACGATGTAGTCTGCCTTTCCCTTATGCATGAGGTTGAGCGGGACGGCGGCAAACTGCGTGCTCGCGCCGCCCTGCACAAAGAGGACGGCATAGTCGTCGGGAATGTGCATGAGTTCGCGTAACAGAGATTCACCTTCCTGGACGATGGTTTCAAACGCCTTGTTGCGGTGAGAGATCTCCGTGACGGACATACCTGTGCCGGCGAAGTCCAGAAACTCGCGCTGCGCCTCTTCCAATACGCTCAACGGAAGAGTAGAAGGTCCTGCGGAAAAGTTATATGCTCTCATGGCTACACCTCTTATCAATTTTTATGTATTAAGTTTATTATACGATGTTTCCCGTCGTATGACAAGTATTTGAGGAAATTTTATGATAGACAATCCCGATTGCCGCGTTTTGAAAAAGGAAATTTCATGCTTTCCGAAAAAAAGAGAAAGCAAAGTATTTACTTTTCTCTTGATTTGGTGTAAAATAAAGGTAAAATCGCGTATGCTGAAGAATTTTGGAGGACTGTCATGGAAGAAAACAAGCGGGATGCAAGAAGCGTCGTGATGGAGGGAATGTATCGCGGCGTGACGGGCAAACTGGAAGAAGTACGTCAGTCCGTCAGTAAAGAGATCAGGTTTACTTCTGCGCAGCAGATATCCGTATATGAATCGCTTGCCAATACGCTGCGAGAGGGGTTGGATGCGATCCTCAACGAAGTAAAATATCTAGCACAGCAAAACAGTGCGATCTATGAATCGGAAAACAAGGAGCTTTCCGGTTTACGCGACGCGATTTCCGAGCAGGTGCGCGGCAGCACTGAATCCGAAGTGCAGGTATTCGGAGATATGCTTCGGGAAACAGAGGAAAAACTGAATGCGAGGATCGATGATCTGCGCGAAGAACTGCTGGAAGCGATGGGAATCGACCCGGATGCGGCAAAGACGTCGGGAGAGCATGGAATGCCCGGAGACGAATCTTTCGATTACGATGTGCTTGCCGAAAAAATTGCTACGGTTTTGCCGGTGCCTGAGTATGATGAATTGATCGATCATATTGCGGCTGCCATACCGCCGGTGGACGGCGATGCGGTTGCAGCGGCGGTCGTTGCGGCGCTGCCCGAACGCGATGAAGAGGCTCTTGCGCAGAAGGTCGCGCAAAATGTGCCGTCTGTTGATTATGATCTCATTTCGGATAGGGTGGCCTCCGTCATGATGAACGAATTTGATGTCACCGTTGACGAGCAGGGAGTGGAAAAGATCGCGGAGGCTGTGGTAAACAGACTGGATTACGATGCTCTCGCTGCTCGTATCGCCGCTCTTCTTTCGGGACGTACGGCGAACGTGGTCTCGCAGGAAGCGCCTGCGGCGGAGACGGAAGAAGTGCGGGAAGCGCCTGTGGAAGAAGATGACTGTTCTGAGGCGGCTGCGGCGGAACTTGACGTTCAGAACGAAGAGGAGACGGCTGAAGCGGAGCAGGAAGCTACCGCTTCGGATGCGGAGGAAAAGCCGGAGCGCGAGGAGGAATTGTTCGAGACGGATCCGGAGCCGCTGGATTTCGAGCTCTCTGAAAGCATGCGGGAAACAGCAGACGCAGCGGAAGACCCGCAGGTCGAGGCTGCCGCGGCGACGGAACTTGCCGTTGCCGATGCTGCAGACGTGCCGGTCAAGCAACCGGAAATGACGACGCGCTATAAGCGAAGTTTCCGCGCCAAGATCATAGAAAGCGCGGATGCGGTCAAAGAGAGTTACTTTGCGCTGAAAAACGCGCTCCTTTCATACGCGGGCATGAGCTCACAGATCAGCTGGTCCAACGATCGCTTCGCCTTGGCAGGCGAGACGCTCGCGCGTATCGGCGTTCGCGGCAAGACATTGTGCCTCTATCTCGATCTCGATCCTGCGGCTTTTCCGACGAGCGTCTATCATCAGCGTGCAGTGGGCGATACCAAACAGTATGAAAAGACGCCGATGATGGTCAAAGTACGGAGCGCGACTGCCCTGAAGCGCGCATTGCAGCTTGTCGCCGTGCTGATGGAGCGCGCCGGCACCGTTCCCGTCGAGCGCGAACCGGTCGATTATGCGGAAGATTTTGCGTTCCGCAGTCAGGAGGAACTCATTCAGGAGGGACTTATCAAGACTTCGATCGTTGAAAAGTCCGATCTTGACTTTTAATATAAAACAGAATAGAATGCCGCAAACGGAAGAGAGCTGAGAGATCGGCTTTCTTGTCATGCGAATTTGCGGATAGAGAAGGAGTTATCGTTTGAAACAGGAAAACAACAAGCAAACACCAAAGCATGTCGATTCCGCTATCGAACTTGCCATTCTCAACGGCATCGAAGCGTATAATCGGGAACAGCGTGCCAAAAAAAACGAAGGCGAGTCGCGCTCCAAAGAGGCAATGGAGGAGGCAGGCTACAAACCTCGCCGCCGCTCGCGCGCCAAGGGAAAGGGGACAAAACTCCTCTCCGCGGCGGAAATTGCGCAGAGCGCGCCCGTAGAGAAGAAAGAATCAAGCGTGCCGAACGTGCGTAAGCCCAGACAGCAGGCGGAAAGGACTGAAAAAAAGGAACCGAAAGGTAAAAAGAAAAAGCCCGTCAGAATCTTATTTTTCGGTGGTGTGGGTGAGATCGGCAAGAACATGACCGCCATCGAGTATGGCAATGACATTATTGTTATAGACGCCGGCATCATTTTCCCGACGGAGGAGATGCCGGGTATAGACCTTGTGTTCCCCGACATCACATATCTCGTCAATAACCGCCAGAAGATCCGCGGTGTCTTTTTGACGCACGGACATGAGGACCATATCGGCGGCGTGCCCTATCTCATGAAGGAGCTTCTGCCCACGACGCCCGTCTACGGCAGCAAACTCACGCTCGCGCTTGTGGACAACAAGCTGCGCGAGCATCGCATGAACAACGTCGTAGAACAGACGATCAGCTCGGAGGACGTGATCAAGGCGGGCGCGTTTACCGTGCATTTCGTCAACGTCAACCATTCCATCGCGGGTTCTTTGGCGCTCGCGATCGAAACGCCCTACGGCATCATTTTTCACAGCGGGGATTTCAAGATCGATTTGACCCCCGTCGCGGGCAAGCCCATCGATCTTGAGAAGATCGCCGAATACGGCAAGAAGGGCGTGCTTTTATACCTGGGCGAGTCCACCAACATCGAGCGTCCGGGATATACGATGAGCGAAAAGGTGGTCGGCACGACGCTCGAGCATATCTTCGCAGAGAATGCGGACAGGCGCATCGTCATTGCGACGTTCGCCTCTAACGTGCACAGATTGCAGCAGATCGTTGATATTGCCGTCAAGTACCGCCGTAAGGTTGCGCTTTCGGGACGCAGCATGTTCAACGTCGTCGAGGCGGCGGCAAAGATCGGCGAGATCACTATCCCCGAGGGCGTACTTGTAGACGTGGAAAAGACCAAGAACTTTTTCGATCGGGAGATCGTCATCATTTCCACGGGTTCACAGGGTGAGCCGATGAGTGCGTTGACGCGCATGGCGGCGGGCGAGTTCAATAAGGTCACGATCGGCGCGAACGATACGGTGGTCATCTCCGCAAGCCCCATCCCGGGCAACGAGCGCATGATCTACCGCGTCATCAACAATCTTTATAAAAAGGGCGCCAACGTCGTCTATGAGAGCTTGGAGAAGATCCACGTCTCCGGTCACGCCTGCCAGGAAGAACACAAAATCATGCACGCGCTCTTAAAGCCCAAGTTCTTTATCCCCGTGCACGGCGAGTATCGCCACTTGAAGCGGCACGCGCTGCTCGCGCAGGAGATGGGCATGAACCCCTCGCAGATCTTCATTCCCGACATCGGCATGTGCGCCGAGGTCACAGACGATACGCTGCGCCAGGGCGACAGCTTCCCCGCGGGCGCGCGCCTCATCGACGGCGCGGGCTTCGAGGACTACGGCACGAGCGAGGTATTGAAGGATCGCATCCGCATGTCGGGCGAGGGTCTGTTTGTGGTCAGTGTGGCGCTCTCCAAGGGCGTGCTGCTCGGCGAGCCGGTCATCGAGAGCCGCGGCTTTGTCTTTTCGGACGAGCGCGACTACATGCGCGATCTCAAGGACGTCGTCGAAAAGGCAATCGAGGGCGTCGGGACGCATGCGACAAACGCGGACATCTCCGCCGCCATCCGCCGCGCCGTCAAAAATTACCTCTTCAAAAAGACCAAGCAGTCGCCCATGATCCTGCCGATTGTACAGGAAATATGAGAAAACTGTTCACAGATTTCTTTTCGAACTGACGAAAAGAAATTCGTGAACTTGTAAAGGAGACAGTATGGGAACGCCAAAGAGTGTTGCGCTTGCCGTTGTAGAGGGGCTCCCGGAAGTCAGGATCCGTTCCATGATGGGGGAGTGGCTCGTCTACTACCGCGAAAAAATGGTCGGGGTCATCGAGGACGGGCAACTCTATGTCACGCCTGTGCCGTCTGCGCGCCGCCTATTGACGCAAGCACCCCTTCGCTCGCCGCATGCCGGTGCGAAAGCGCGGCTCGCCGTACAAAACACGGAGGACAAGGCGCGCCTCGTGGCGCTGTTTGAGGAAATGTGGGAAGAACTTCCGGAACATAAAAGCAATGTCAAAGATTGAGGAGAAGATGCAAAATTATTGCGGGACCAATTGTTGTTCTGTATGCAAGGAAAAGAATGTCTGCGCAGGCTGTATCCCGTCGGACGCGCATCCATTCGGCGGTTGCTGTGTGGCGGCGGAATGTGTGCGGAAGGGAGGCTTACAGGCGCTGGAACGATGCAGGCGACAGCTGATCGATGAGATCAATGCGTTCGCGATCCCCGGACTGCATCTTGACGATCTTCATCTTTTGCACGGAGCATATGTCAATCTGGGATATCCTCTTGCCAACGGCTCTGTAGTAAAATTTCTTCAGGACGAACAGATCGTCTGGGGGAATCAGATCGAGATCCCCGGGAATGACAGGTGCTATGGCGTTGTGGCGGATGAGGAGAAAATTCTGGTCTGTACTTATGGGTGCGGAGGCAGCGATCCCGAGCTCCTTCTCTACAAAAAACGCCAGAGTAAATAAAGATCGGACGGCGGGCATGGCCTGCCGTCTTTTCGGAGTGAGGTATGATGAACGAACGGCTTGCTGCCCTGCGTGCGGCGGCTATGGAGGAGCGCGACCCGACATGTTCGGACGGCGTGCTCTCCGTCCTGTTGAACAAAGCGGAACGCGTCGGTGCGAAGCATATTCTGGAGATCGGTACGGGCAGGGGGCTTACGTCTGTTGCTCTGCTACTTCAATCTGACGCCTGCGTCACGACCATCGAGCGCGAGCCCGCGCGCATCGCTGCGGCACGGGAAAATTTTGCCCGTTTTGGCGTCTCGGATCGGGTGGCTCTGCTTGAAGGCGATGCGGCAGACATTTTGCCGTGTTTGGAGGATGTGTTCGATCTCATCTTTCTCGACGCCGCCAAAGTACAGTACCGCCGATTCCTGCCCGAATGTAAGCGGTTGCTGCGCGCGGGCGGCGTCCTGTGTGCGGACGACGTCCTGCTCTTTTCGGACGGCGTCCCTCCAAAGCGCAGAATGCTCGCGCAGCATATCGGGGAGTTTTTGCACGATCTGCAGGCGGATGAAGCTTTCACAACGACTATCCTGCCTGTCGGAAAGGGACTTGCCGTTGCGAGAAAGGAGCGCGCGCAATGAAGCGTCTCATTCTGATCAATGGCACAATGGGCGTCGGGAAGAGCGCCGTTTCCCGTTGTATACAGCGTTTATTGCCCGCCTGTGCGCTGTTGGACGGCGATTGGTGCTGGAATGTATATCCGTTTTCCGTCACGGAGGAGAGCAAACGGCGCGTCATCGATCATATTGTGACGGTATTGCGCGGCTATCTTGATTGCGCGGACGTTAAAAGTATCGTCTTTTGTTGGGTGATGCAGCGGAGGGGGATCGCGGAGAGCATCCTTGCGCGCCTGCCCCTCGGGGATGTGAAGGTCGGTCGGTTTACGCTGACCGCTTCACCCGAGGCGGTTGCCGCCCGCCTGCGCGGGGATATCGCGGCGGGACTGCGGGACGAGGATGTGATCGCGCGTTCTGTTGCCTACCTGCCTTTGTATGCGCAGGATATGGGAAGCGTCAAAATTACAACGGACGGCTTGACTGCATCGGAGGTCGCGCGGGAGATCGTCCGAAGCCTGCAATGGGAGGAGGACCATGAAGCCTGAACTGTTGGCGCCTGCGGGCAGCCTTGCAAAACTCAAGTGCGCGCTGCACTTCGGTGCGGACGCCGTGTACGCGGGCGGGAAAGCTTTTTCGCTGCGTGCTTTTTCCAACAATTTTACGCAGGACGAACTTGCCGAGGGCATCAGTTTTGCCCATACGTTGGGCAAAAAAGTGTATGTCGCCGTCAATATCTTTGCGCGCAACGCAGATCTTAAGGAGCTTTCTGCTTACTTTGCGGCGCTTGCGGAAATGGGCGCAGACGCCGTCCTCATCTCCGATCTTGGCGTGCTCGCCGTCTGCAAACAGGCTGCGCCCGGGCTGCCCGTCCATATTTCCACGCAGGCGAACGTCACCAACGCTGCCGCATGCCGGATGTTTGCCTCGCTCGGCGCGAGCCGCGTCGTCCTTGCCCGCGAACTCTCGCTTGCGGAGATCGCCGAGATCCACGCCGCCTGCCCCGATCTGGAGCTGGAAGCGTTCGTCCACGGCGCAATGTGCATCTCCTACAGCGGCAGATGCTATCTCTCCGATTACCTCGACGGCCGTCCTGCCAACCGCGGCGCGTGCGTACAGGCGTGCCGCCGCAGTTACCGCGTTCAGAGCGGCGAAAACGGCGCATGGTGCGATCTGGAAGAGGACGGCAGGGGGACATACCTGCTCAACAGTAAGGACCTCAACATGAGCGCGCACCTTTCAGAGCTTGCGCAGGCGGGCGTCGTATCCTTGAAAATAGAGGGCAGAATGAAAAGCGAATATTATCTTGCGACCGTTGTCAACGCTTATCGCCGTATTCTGGACGGGGGATATACCGCGGCGCTCGCGGCAGAGCTGGAGTGCGTCGATCATCGTTCGTATACCACGGCGTATGCGTTCGGAGAAAATAACAATACCGTACATTATGAGGGGTCGCAGGCGGCGGGGGCTTGCGAGTTCGTTGCCGTTGTGCGCGGTCATGAAAACGGGCGTACGTATGTGGAAATGCGTAACCGTTTCTATGAAAACGAGGTGCTGGAGGCGCTCTCGCCGACCGCGCCGCTTGCGCAGAAACTGACGCTTTCCGATTTGCGCGATCAGAGCGGCGCGCCCTGTGCGGACGCCAAATTGGTGCAGGGGGTGTATTCCTTTGCGTCGCCCGTTGCGCTCACCCAAGGGGACATTTTGCGCAGACGCCGCAAATGAGATGTCAAAAAATTAAAAATTCGGGTATAATATTTGCATGAAATGTCTGTTTCTCTATAATCCTGCCAGCGGTAAAGGGCGCATCGCCGGACAGACGGCGTATATCCGCAGACGCTTGGAAGAGGCATATGACATTGTGGAGATCGTCGAAACGAAGAGCGCCGAGGACATGGAAGCGCACGCCCGCGAGGGCGCTGCGCGCTTTGACGTCATCTTATTTGCGGGCGGAGACGGCACCTTCAACCGCATTTTGCAGGGCGTGGGCGAGCGGGACGTCCGCCTCGGGTATATCCCGGGCGGGACGACCAACGATACCGCGCGTTCGCTCGGCATCCCGCGCTCGGTCAAGGGCGCTTTGAACGTCATTCTTGCAGGGAATTGCGCGGCGATCGACGTCATGCGGCTCAACGGGACGCATTATGCCGTCTATGTTGCGGCGGCGGGCGCGTTTACGCGCGCGACCTATTCCACGGGGCGCTCCTTAAAAAAGAAGCTGGGCATTCTCGCCTATGCCGTGGAGGCGCTGCGGCATGAGATGAAGTTCCGCGTCTTTCCCGTGACGATCACCTGCGACGGCAGGCGCATCGAGGAGACGACCGTGCTCATCCTCAACATGAACGGGCGCTCGATCGCGGGACTCAAGGCGAACAAGCGCTCCAGCATGCGGGATGGCAAGGTCGAACTTGCCCTTATCCGCCAGGTCAGGGAGCCGAATTTCGTGCGCCGTATGGGGGCGTATGCATCGCTTGTTTCCCTTATGTTGTTTGGGGGGAAGGGAAGAAGCAGGCATATTTTGCGTCTGAAAGGTTCGCACTTTCTCATCGAGACGGACGGGGACGTCGTATGGGATCTGGACGGCGAAAAGGGAATGCGCGGCGATCTTCATGTGGATGTCCTGTCCGGACATATGAAACTCTTTGTTCCGCGCAAGAAAAAAATCTGAAAAAGCATGTAAAATCGCTTGCTTTTTTGTATTTTTTTTCATATAATGAATGAGCTTTATTTGAAGCGCACAAACATGCTTCTGTGGCTCAGTCGGTAGAGCGATTGATTCGTAATCAATAGGTCGCCGGTTCAAGTCCGGCCAGAAGCTCCATGATTGCAGACGAAAAGGCTGCAAAATAAAAAAACCATGAAAAACAATGCGTTTTTCATGGTTTTTTGCTGTTTAAGAGGCAAAAATAGGGGATTTTTGGAA
>JAGHIT010000018.1 GCA_017887095.1 Clostridia bacterium
CACTATGACTGGGACGTCGGCGGCATCGGCGGCTTTTCCGCGTCCAATGCGACGTGGCATTATGCCTTTTTCTTCTATGAATCGGTTGTGAATCTCATCGGCTGGGCAATTCTCTTCACCCTCCTATGGAAGACCAAGAAGAAACCGAACGGGCTGTATGCCTGTCTCTATTTCGTCTGGTACGGCATTGTGCGCTCCATCATGGAGCCGTTGCGCGATCCGGAGTTTATCCTCGATGCGGGCGGCGTGCCGTGGTCGCTGGTGTTCTCCATCCTTATGGCGACGCTCGGCACGGCGGCGGTCCTTGTTCTTCTCATCCTTAATTTCCGCAAAGAAAAGTCCTTCCTGGGTAGCCGCGTCGGCGATCCGTGCGGCATCACAAAATATCTGACGCCCTACAAGGATGATACGCCGTATTTCGATAAGATCAATATGATGGGCGCAAACTATCCGCCCAAGCCGGAAAAGGAGCAAAAGGAGCCGAAGAAGCCTAAAAAGCCGCGGCACGATCCGCCCTCCGATACCTCGGTCGGGGATAGTTCGCCTGCAAGCTGGGATGGTGGCGACTGATGAGAAATCTTACTCTTTTGACCGATTTATATCAGCTCACGATGGGGCAGGGGTATTTTACGGAAGGGAAACACACGCAGCGAGCCGTCTTTGATGTGTTTTTCCGTCCCAATAAACTTATCACCTATTCGGTAGCGGCGGGCATGGAGCAGGCGGCGGAGTACCTGGAAAACCTGCACTTTGATGAGGATGATATTTCTTATCTTCGGTCTTTGGGTATATTTACGGAAGATTATCTTGCCTGTCTTCGTACGCTTCGCTTTACGGGCGACGTGACCGCTGTCCGTGAGGGAGAGATCGTTTTTCCTTATGAGCCGATTTTGACGGTGTCCGCGCCCATGCTGGAGGCGCAGCTCGTCGAAACGGCGCTTCTGACATTCATCAATCATCAGACGCTCATCGCCTCCAAGGCGGCGAAGATCTGCGCGGCGGCGGGCGGCGGCGTTATGGAATTCGGACTTCGTCGCGCGCAGGGCCCCGATGCGGGCATCTACGGTGCGCGGGCTGCCATGATCGGCGGCTGCGTCGGAACTTCCAATGTATATGCGGGCAAACTCTTCGATGTGCCTGTCTCGGGGACGATGGCGCACAGCTGGGTGATGAATTTTCCCTCCGAGCTGGAGGCGTTCCGTGCGTATGCAAGGAGCTTTCCGGACAACTGTCTGTTGCTCGTCGATACCTATGACACTCTTCGCAGTGGCGTTCCGCATGCCATTCAGGTGTTCAAAGAACTGCGTGAGCAGGGGTATGAACCCAAAGGCATCCGTTTGGATTCGGGCGACCTTGCCTATCTTTCCAAGGCGGCGCGCGCGATGCTGGACGATGCAGGCTTTGAAAACGCCATTATCTGTGCGTCGGGCGACCTGGACGAGAGCCTCATCCGTTCCCTGAAAGCGCAGGGTGCTCGCATCGATACCTGGGGCGTGGGGACAAAGCTGATCACGAGTGCCGATATGCCCGCGCTTGGCGGCGTGTACAAGCTCGCCGCGGTGTACGAAGGAGAGAAAGAGGTCCCCAAGATCAAACTCTCTGACACAACGGAGAAGATCACCAATCCGGGCGTCAAAGAGGTGTACCGTATCTATGATATGCCCAGCCATATGGCGATCGCCGATCTTATTGTCCGCGCGGGCGAGAGAATCGACGAGGCAAAGCCGCTCACAATTTTCCACCCGGTGGACACCTGGAAGCGCATGACGGTCACAAATTATACGGTTCGCAAACTGCGCGAACCGCTCTTTGCGGGTGGCAAACGTATTGCGCCCAAGTATAAACTTTCCGAAATCGCAGCATACCGTGCTTCCGAGCAGGCACATTTCTGGGAAGAATATATGCGGCAGGATATGCCGCATATTTATAAGGTCGATTTGTCCGATCAATTGTATCAGCTCAAAAAATCGCTCGTCGAACAATTCGGCGTGCAGTAAGGAGTTTTGCCGTGTTGGGTCTTTACAGCAAAAAGGACGTGGAAAAGCTTGTTGACAGGTTGCGCGAGGAGTACGAAGAGACGCTCCGCACGCAGCGGCAGGCAGCTGAGGAACTCAAAGAAGAAAACCGCAACCTTGCGGCGCGCGTCTCGCAGCTGGAAGCGGAGCGCGCGACGGTCGCCGATGCGCTCATCGATGCGGTCAAGGCGGGCGAGCGCATCCGCAAGGAGAGCGAGGAAGCTGCGGCAAACGGCGGAAAGGAGCTCTCCCTGCTCATCGCCAAATGCCGCCTGCTCTCGGGCAATCTCATGGCGAAATATCCCGATGCGGAAGATGTCAAGGCATTTTCCGACTTTGTGGAAGCGCTGCAGAGCGAAGCTTCCGAAGAGGAGGAAGGACTGGATATGGAGGAGGTGCTTGCGCCGAAATATCCGCTTGATCTTGCCAAGCTGTGCAAGGAGCTGGAGCTGATGGATGATAAGGACGCGGAGACGGGAGAAGCATGAAGGGATTTCATAAATATTACAAACAGATCATGATCACGCTTGGCTGTGCGGTCATCGTCTGTGTGCTGCTGTTCGTTGATCTCATTACAAAGGCGGCAGCAGAAGCTTCTACCATTCGCCAGAGCAGCTATTTTCTGGGCATCATCCGTTTGTGGTACACCTCCAACCCCGGGATCGCCTTCGGTATATTCGGGGATAATCCCGTCGCAATGGAGGTGATGAGTTATGTCACGATCGTGCTTGCATTGCTCATCGCCGTGATGTTCTTTACGATCTTCCGCAAAAACCTTCCCGTCCGCGTCTGCCTTGCCGTCGTGGAAGCGGGCGCGCTCGGCAATATCATCGATCGGTTCTGCCTCGGTTATGTGCGCGATTTTGTGGACGTTCAGCCCGTTGGCTTCGGCATTTGTAATATCGCCGATTTCTTCATCACGGGCGGCGTCGTCGCGGTCATCGTCTGTATTCTGTTTATCGGCAAGGACGCCGTGTTCCCGCTCACCAAAAAGTGGCGGGAGGAGGCAAAGCAGGAGGACAAGGAGCGCGACGTCCGCAACGGGCATGCCGGACAGGAAGAGAGGCATGACTGAGTTTTCTGCGGAGGCAGGCGTCCGCGTTGACGTCTTTTTATCGGAAAAGACGGGGCTGACCCGCTCCGCCGTTAAAAAACTGGCGGACGAGGGGCACGTCTTTGCGGACGGCGTCCCCGTCAAGGCGGGGCATGTCTTAAAGGCGGGGAGTCTTGTCGCGGTGGATATTCCCGCGCCCGTGCCCATCGAGGCGCAGCCCGAGGACATTCCCGTAGACATCGTCTACGAGGATGCGGACATTGCCGTCGTCAACAAGCCGCGCGGTATGGCGGTTCACGCGGGCGCGGGCGTCACGAGCGGTACGCTCGTCAACGCGCTGCTCTATCGACTGCATTCCTTAAGCGGCATCAACGGCGCGCTGCGCCCCGGCATCGTGCATCGCATCGACAAGGACACGACGGGGCTTCTGGTCGTTGCCAAGAACGATGCGGCGCACCTCTCGCTCGCGCGGCAGATCGAGGAAAAGTCCGCCCATCGCGAATATCTCGCCCTGCTGGAGGGGGTTCTGAAAGAGGATCGCGGCAGGGTGCATACCCTCATCGGACGCGATCCGAAGGACAGGCTGAAAATGGCAGTCGTACGATCGGGAGGCAGGGAGGCAATCACGGACTTTGATGTCGCCGAACGCTTTCCCGCG
Organism: Clostridia bacterium; assembly: GCA_017887095.1. Taxonomy (GTDB): domain Bacteria; phylum Bacillota; class Clostridia; order Christensenellales; family Borkfalkiaceae; genus Gallimonas. Next base: position 3,728 of record JAGHIT010000018.1, read on the forward strand.
CATACGCTCGTCCACTTTGTCCTGCAGACGGGCAGAACGCATCAGATCCGCGTCCATGCAAAGTACTTGGGACATCCCGTCGTGGGAGACCCCGTATACGGCTACAAAAAGCAGCGCTTTTCGCTGGAGGGGCAGCTCCTGCATGCTCAAAAGCTCACGCTGACCCATCCGCGCACGGGTGAGATCATGCAGTTTTTCGCGCCGCTGCCCGAAGATTTTCAACACGTCCTCGCCGTCCTGCGGCGGGAGAAAGGAGGAAGCAATGCAAATTCTCACCGGTGACGAGATGCGCCGCGCCGTCACCCGCCTTGCCATGCAGGCGGTGGAGTGCTGCAAGGGGACGGACTTCGTCCTCATCGGCATCCGCACGCGGGGCGTCATTCTTGCCCGCCGCATGCAGCGCGAGATCGCGCGGCTGGAGGGCGTGCAAGTTCCCCTGGGCATCCTCGATATTTCCCTCTACCGCGACGACCTGCTCGACGGCTGTGACGCCGTGTTCAAGGGCAGCGAGATCGGCTTCGACCTCGACGGCAGGACGGTCGTGCTGTGCGACGACGTGCTCTACACGGGCAGGACGGTGCGCGCGGCGCTTGCGGCGCTCGCCTCGATGGGCAGAGCGCGTGCGGTCAGACTGTTCACACTCATTGACCGCGGTCACCGCGAACTTCCTTTTCGCGCCGACGGCGTGGGGAAAAGCGTTCCTACTTCACGCAAGGAGCGCGTTGTCGTGCGCTTTACGGAGACGGACGGAGCGGACAGCGTGGAATTGTATAAAACAGGAGAGTAAGGTCAATGGCAAAGAAGGAACAGAAACAGGAGAAAAAATCATCCAAGCCCGTTTTCACGGATACATTGATCAATCTTCTCGCATTTCTCGCACTTGCGGCAGCTGCCATTCTGCTCCTCATCGGACCGTTGCTTGGCTGGCTTCTGGAGCAAACGGGAGGCATGGTCATTATGCAGGCGCTCAGCCTTGTCGCACAGTACTGTCTGCTCGCTGCCATTGCGATTCCCGGCTGGCGTTTTGTGCGCGGAAGGGGAAAGGGTTGGAAGATTGCCTATTTCATTTTCCTCGCCGTCTATATCGTCGGCACGATCCTGGGCGTCACGGTCGGCATCTGACCCCTGCTATTATCAACGGAGAAAAATTATGTTACCGGTCATTGCAATCGTTGGCCGCCCCAACGTCGGAAAGAGCACCTTTTTCAACAAGGTCGCAGGGCGGAAAATTTCCATTACAGAGAACAGGCCGGGCGTCACGCGCGATCGGATCACCGCGGATTGTGAGTGGCGCGGGCGTCCCTTTACGCTCATTGATACGGGCGGTATCGAGCTCAAGAGCGAGGACACGATGTGGAAGCAGATCGCCCTTCAGGCGCAGGCCGCCGTGGAGATGGCAGACGTCATTCTGTTTTTCACGGACGGCAGAGAGGGCTTGACAAGTTCGGACTATGACGTCGCCGACTATCTGCGCCGCTCCAAAAAGCCCGTCGTGCTCGTCGTCAACAAGGTGGACGACTATTCGCCCGATAAGCTTTTTGAATTTTATTCGCTCGGCCTTGGCGAGCCGATCTCCGTCTCAAGTGAACATTCCCGCGGCGTGGGCGACGCGCTTGACGCGGCGGTCGCCTCCTTCCCGCAGGGGGAAGAGGTCGAGGACGACTCCCTGAAGATCGCCGTCGTCGGCAAGCCCAATGCGGGAAAATCCTCGCTCGTCAACCGCCTTTTAGGGCAGGAGCGCACCATCGTCACGCCCATCGCGGGGACGACGCGCGACGCCGTGGATACCCGCTTCGAGCGGGACGGCAAGAAGTACACGATCATCGATACGGCTGGTATCCGCCGCAAGCGCTCGGTGGAGGACGACGTGGAGTACTACTCCGTACTGCGCGCCTTTGACGCGGTGCGCCGCGCCGACGTCTGCCTTCTGGTCGTGGACGCGCAGGAGGGGATCACCGAACAGGATCTCAAGATCATCGGCTATGTGCACGAGCAGGGCAAGCCCTCCGTCATCGTTATGAACAAGTGGGACGCCATTGAAAAGGACACCCATACCGTACAGAAATTTGAGGCGGAGCTCAAGGAGGAGCTCAAGTTCATGGACTATTTCCGTTCGGCGTACGTCTCGGCAAAGACGGGGCAGCGCACGGAAAAGCTGCTCACGCTCGCACAGGAAGTGTACGATCACGCGGGCTTCCGTGTGCCGACGGGCGCGCTCAACGACCTGCTGGCTGACGCGATGCGCGTCTCGGAGCCGCCTTCCTATCTGGGGCGTCGCTTAAAGCTTTACTATGCCTCGCAGGTCGCCGTCCGTCCGCCCCTCTTCGTGCTCATGGTCAACGACGAAAAACTGCTGCACTTCTCCTACGCGCGCTATTTGGAGAACACCATCCGCAGCGCTTATGACTTCTCGGGCACGCCCATTCGCATTCAGCTGCGCAATAAAAAGGACGGCGAGTGAGCCGACCTGTCAAATTACATTCAGGATTTTTGGAGAGAAATGGTATGATGCAGCTTTCCCTTGCTCAGTCTTGGTACTGGTTTGTATTGATGGCGGTCGTCTGCTACTTTATCGGCTGTTTCAATTTTGCGGTCGTCATTGCCAAGGCAAAGCACAAGGACGTGCATAAGATCGGCAGCGGCAACCCCGGCACGATGAACATGAGCCGCGAGTTCGGCTTAAAGATCGGGCTTCTCAACTTCTTGCTGGATGCCTGTAAGGGCGGCGTTGCGGCGATGATCAGCTATTTTATTTTCCGCGGCTATTACTTTGAGGGGACAAGCGTTCTCGTCTCCGACTTCACGCGTTATCTGTGCGGCGTGTTCGTCATTATCGGGCATATCTGGCCCGTGACGATGAAGTTTCAGGGCGGCAAGGGCATCGCATCGAGTATGGGACTGTTCTGGTTCTGCCTCGGCTGCGAAGACCCGTGGAATATTCTCTGGGTGCTTATCTTTCTGCTGTTCGGCATCGTCGGCTATATCGCCTTTACCGAGTGGGGGTCAATGGGGTCGCTCCTTGGCGTGACGGGGCTTTCCATCTGGCAGGGGCTCATCTTCTTTTTCCGCTATTCGGCAAACGGGATGCTTGCAAACGGCTGGGTGATCGCCTGCTTCATGCTGCTGCTTGCGCTCAATTTCCTGACGTGGTTTGCGCATCGGAAAAACCTCGTGCGCCTGTTTGCGGGCGAGGAACACCGTACCTCGGTCAAAAAGCTCTCCAAGGGCAAGAGAGGGACGGAGAATATGTGAAAGAGGGTATTTACGAATTTTCTCACGCAAAGGCGTGACAAAATTCCGTGATCTGAGAGGGAGGTTACGGGCACGCCATACGGGCTGACCGCACCTCCCTCTCTTTGTGCGAGAAAGGGCTTGCAAAATAGCCTCGCACAAATTCACACCCACCCCCAAGCGCTTCCGCGCAAATTGAGGGAAAAAAAGGCATAACAAGTGAAGCCTTTTTTCGCGTGATTATAACAAAAGGCGGAAAGGCGCGACTTTCCTTGCGGCACTATGATAGCAAAAGGCGGTGCGCTTTTCTTGCCTCCCCTGAAAATCAGAAGCACTTATAAACTCGTAATAATATTTTTGAAGAAAAGATTTTCGCGAAAAAATGCGCGGCGCCCATTCGGGCGCCGCGCGCTGTATTTTTCATCATTTTACAGCGGACTGTAAATTACTTTTCGATGAGGCTCTTGCCCGTCATCTCCGCGGGCACGGGAAGTCCCATGACTTCGAGAAGGGTAGGCGCAAGGTCGGCGAGGATACCGTCCTTTCGAAGCGTTGCGTTCTTGTACATCTCGGAGATGAGTACGACGGGCACGGGATTGGTCGTGTGCGCCGTAAAGGGCGAGCCATCTTCGTCCAGCATCTTGTCCGCGTTGCCGTGGTCAGCGGTGAGAAGCACGCTGCCGCCCATCGCAAGGATTTGATCGACGACCTTCTTCACGCACTCGTCCACCGCGTGTACCGCCTTGACTGCCGCGGGAATGACGCCCGTGTGCCCGACCATGTCGCAGTTTGCAAAGTTCAGGATCATCGCGTCGTATTCGCCCGTCTTGAGCTCTTCGACTGCGCGATCCGCCACTTCGTAGGCGCTCATCTCGGGCTTTAAGTCGTAGGTCGCGACCTTGGGCGAGTTGATGAGCACGCGCACCTCGTTCTCGTTGGGCTGTTCGACGCCGCCGTTGAAGAAGAAGGTGACGTGCGCATATTTCTCCGTCTCGGCAATGCGCAGCTGCTTCTTTCCAAGCTTTGCAAGGTATTCGCCCAGCGTGTTTTCAAGCGTCTGTTTGGGGAAGGCGATCTCCACATTCTTGAACTCCGCGTCGTACACAGTGTAGCAGACGTACACGGGGTGCAAGAATCCCGTCTTTCTCTCGAACGCCGTGCCCTTGGGAACGACGAAGGGATCCTGCGAGAACGCACGCGTGATCTCGCGCGCACGGTCGGGGCGGAAGTTGAAAAAGATGACGGAGTCGCCCTCGCCGACGAGCGCGACGGGCTTGCCGTTCTCCACGACGTTCGTGGGCAGGACGAACTCATCGGTGACGCCCGCTTCGTAGGAAGCGTGCAGCGCGTCCGCCGCATTCTCCGCATGAACGCCGTTGCCGATGGTCAGCATGTCATATGCCTTTTCGACACGGTCCCAGTTGTTGTCGCGGTCCATCGCGTAGTATCTGCCGCAGACAGACGCGATCTTGCCATAGCCGAGCTTGTCCATCTCTGCCTGCAAAGCTTCGACGAAGTGTACGCCCGAGGTGGGGGAGACGTCTCTGCCGTCCATAAAGCAGTGGACGTACGTCTCGGGAACGCCGTGCTTTTTCGCCATTTCCAGCAGAGCATATAGATGTGTGATATGGCTGTGGACGCCGCCGTCCGACAAGAGCCCCCACAGGTGCAGCTTTTTGCCGGGGCGCTTGGCGTTCTCCATTGCCTTCAACAGGGCGGGATTTTCAAAGAAGTCTCCGTCCTGAATGGATTTGGTGATCTTGGTCAGATCCTGATAGACGATGCGCCCCGCGCCCATGTTGAGGTGTCCGACTTCGGAATTGCCCATCTGTCCGTCGGGAAGCCCGACTGACAGCCCGCTCGCGCCCAGCGTCGCGGAGGGATAGTTTGCGCGGTAAGCGCTGACATTCTTGCTGCCGTCAATGGAAATGGCGTTACCCTCGCCGGCTGGTGCAAGTCCGTAGCCGTCCATGATGATGATCGCGCAAGTAGGTTTCATAATGATATACTCCTTATAACAGCTCTTTGCTGAGCTTCATGCCGCCCATGCCGCCCTTGTCGTACTTGACGATGGCGGAAAAGTCCACCGCCTTCAGGGACGCGCCGCCGATCAGGCCGCCGTCGATATCGGGCATGGACATGAGAAGCCGATAATTATCCGCATTCATCGATCCGCCGTACTGAATACGCACCGCATTCGCCTGATCCTTGCCGAAAATGCCTGCGCATGTTCTGCGAATGAAGCGGATCGTGGAATTTGCCTGCTCGCAGCTCGCAGTTCTGCCCGTACCGATCGCCCAGACAGGTTCGTATGCGATGACGATGTTTGTCAGATCTTCGATTCCTGCAAGTCCTTCGCGTACCTGACGGGAGAGAACTTCCTCCGTCTTGCCTGCCTCGCGTTCTTCCAGCGTTTCGCCGACGCAGACGATGGGCTTGAGCCCCGCGCGGAGCGCGGCGATCGTGCGTTTGTTGACCGTCTCATCCGTTTCCCCGAAGTATTGGCGGCGTTCGCTGTGTCCGATGATGACGTATTCCACGCCGTACTCGAGCAGCATGGATGCGGAGATCTCGCCCGTGTATGCACCTTTGGGCGCATAGTGGACGTTCTGTGCGCCCAGCTTTATGTTGCTGCCCGAGATCGCCTCCGCAATAGCGGGAATATCGATGGCGGGAACGCACACGACGACTTCGCATTTGGCATCCGTAACGAGGGGCTTGAGCGCGTTTATGAGAGCCACGCCCTCTTTGGCAGTGTTGTTCATTTTCCAGTTTCCGGCAATGATGGGGGTTCTGTAGACCATAATTTTCACTCCTTGATGTTAATCGATAATAATTTTAGTAGAATTCCATGTCTGTCGTGTTTTTTTCTGGATCGGGATACATGTTACGGCAGTATATGCAGTATGACTCAGAAGCAGGAAAAAAACAATTGAGTGCATGGAACAGGACGAAAACGGCGCCTCCCCCCGGATCTCACCGTCTGTCCGCGAAAGCGGGACGGCGTTCTGCCGTCCCGCCGGGACTGAGCATTTAGTTCTTTTCGTTCAAACATGCAATACCGGGAAGCACCTTGCCCTCGAACAGTTCAAGGGAAGCGCCGCCGCCCGTCGAGATATGTGTGACCTTGTCGGCAAAACCGAGCTGTGCGCAAGCAGCCGCAGAGTCGCCGCCGCCGACGATGGTCGTTGCACCCTGCGCGTCTGCCAGCGCCTGCGCGACCGCGATCGTGCCTGCCGCAAGGATGGGATTTTCGAATACGCCCATGGGGCCGTTCCAGATGACCGTCTTAGCAGATTTGATTTTGTCCGCATACAGCGCGCGCGTCTTGGGACCGATGTCCAGACCCATCATGTCTGCCGGGATCTCCATGGAGGGGACCACGTTCGTTTCGATGGGCGCGTCGATGGGATCGGGAAAATCTTTTGTGATGACGGTATCGATGGGTAGAAGCAGCTCCTTGCCCATGTCCTTCGCCTTCTGCATCATTTCCTTGCAGTAGTCGATCTTCTCGTCGTCCACGAGAGAGGTGCCGACCGAGCCGCCCTTCGCCTTGAGGAAGGTGTATGCCATACCGCCGCCGATGATGAGAGTATCGCACTTTTCCAGCAGGTTGTTGATGACGCCCAGCTTGTCCGCGACCTTCGCACCGCCGAGGATGGCGACGAAGGGATGAACGGGATGTTCGAGCGCGTCTGCCATGACGGTCAGTTCCTTTTCGATGAGGAAGCCGCAGACGGCGGTCTTGACAAGGCCGTACTCGACGATCGCCGCGGTGGATGCGTGCGAGCGGTGTGCGGTGCCGAACGCGTCGTTGACGTAAATATCGCAGTAGGAAGCGAGCTTCTTGCAGAACTCGAGGTCCTTCTTCTCCTCCTCCCAGTGGAAGCGGAGATTTTCAAGGAGCACGCATTCGCCCTCCTTGCATGCGGCGACCTTTGCCTGTGCGTCGGGACCGACGACGTCGTGCGCGAACGTGACCTTGCCTCCGAGCAGTTCGTTGAGGCGCTTTGCGACGGGCTCGAGGGTGAGCTTCTTGGGTTCTTCCTTCTTTGCCTTTTCGATGATCGCCTGCTTTGCGGCTGCGCGCTCCTCTTCGGGCAGGGCGTCGATCTTCTTCTGATCTTTCTTCGTGAGCTTGACTTCATCGGAGAGGATGGAGTGAGGCTTGCCCATGTGCGAGCAGAGGATGACCTTCGCACCGTGCTCCATCAGATATTTGATGGTGGGAAGTGCGCCGATGATGCGGTTTTCGTCGGTGATGACGCCGTCCTTCATGGGGACGTTGAAGTCGCAGCGGACGAGGACGCGCTTGCCCTTCCAATCCTTGATGTCTTTGATGGTCATTTTGTTCATAGTAAACCGATCTCCTTATCGATATTTTTTACCATATTCTATTGTAATGCTTTTGGGAGAATTTGTCAATAAAAACTCAGAAAATTTCCCCCGAACTGACGGGGGAAATCTTCCGAATCGGAGGACTTCTTCTCGCACAAGTCGATTCTTGTGCTTCGGTCAGCGATTTTGCGCTGCAAATGCAAAATCGCCAAGCGAATGTATGCGCAGAAGCAGCACCGCGGCTGTCTGCATGACGCACACATTCGCCCTCTTAACGCGAATGTTAGGGGCATACAATATAGTTTCGCGTCAATTCACCTGCTGAGGTCGCAAGCGACAAATTGAGTGCCGCTGGCGCAAAAGTGTGGTTTTGCTTGCGGCGTAATTATAGCAAGTTCACGAAATTCTTTTCGAACTGACGAAAAGAATTTCCGTGAGGTTGAGAAAAACCCGCGGGCACGCTTACGCTATCCGCAGGTTTTTCTCGCCGATTGCCGAATAATGAGAAACGCCCTGCTGAAAGCAGAGCGCCCGGGAAGAAATGGTCCGCAAAACGGGGGTGGCGTTTGCGGCTGTCGCGGCAGGTTTCATGCAAGTCCCGCGGCGACGATGAGGCAGTGCAAGGGGTGGTTGCACCCTTCGGCAGACGTTTTCCCGCCCACCTGATCACAGTATAGCAGACGCGTGTAAATTCCTCCGCACAAAGTTGTAAAAAAGTTGTGAATTTTTTGCGGAGGAAGCAATTTTTTTGCACTCATTTCCTGCCGCGCGAGAGGGGAACGGCGCCGATCTCTGTTTCGCCGTACGTTATGGTCAGCTCTGTAAGGCGCATGTCCTCGTCGATGCGCTCACCCGCAAGGTATGGCGTGATCGCATCGTCCACATAGGGTCCGAACTGCGTCAGGGTGTAGTTTTCGCTCGGCCTCTCTGCATCGCCCATGATATCGTGATAGGTTCTTCCGACGCGCGCGACGGCAAAGTCGGAACAGGCGATCAGCTTTAGCGTCCCGTTCTCCTGTTCCAGGAACTGGAAGGAGAGCACGTCAAAGACGCTCACTTCATATTCGATCGCAAACAGTGCGGGCGGCTCATCAATATAATCTTCGTCGGTGGTGAGATCCTCGTCAAATTGCAGGTCGTCGCGAATGCCGAACACGTACACGATGGGCGCGCTGACCGTCCCGCCGTCCTGCGGGAAGGTGCGCTCGCCGTAGAGGTAGCGGCGCGCCGTGCCGATGCAGCGTTCCGCTTCGTCGCCGAGTGCGCTGCGCAGCGTCTCTTCGTCAAAAAACTGCAAGTTGGTCTGCTGCAAGATCGCGTCGTCAAATTGGATGGAGCCCGTGTCGCCGGCGTTGTCCGCCACATACTGCGCAAGCGTGTCGCTCACAGGGTGATTTTCGTACGCTTCGGCGGGATACTCCGTCGCGCAGCCGCAAAGCAGCATTGCGGCAGAGAGCGCCGCAGCGCAAAGTGCCGTTTTTTTCATATCGTCCTCCTGAATTGCGTTGATTGGTCGATGTAAGGGCATACGGCGGTCAATTTCCGCGCGAGAGGGAAACGGTACCGATCTCTACGCCGCTAATGATGATCGTCACATCTTCCAGCCGTAGGTCTTGTCGGACGTTGACGCCTTGCAAACGAGGCGAGATTGCGTCGTCAAAATATGGCGCAAACTGTGTATAGGTGTATTCCGTCAGCGTGGAATCGATATGTCCCGGAGATGAAATAAAAAATTCTGTACAGGAAATGCGGGCAAAGGCAAAGTCAGACAGGGCGACGCAGTCGTACCCGCCGTTGTCCGCAGGCAGATACTGCCAGGAGAGAATGTCGTAGACGATAACGTGATATTCGTCCCAGCGTGTGCCGTCCTGGTGTTCGGGCGAGAAGCTTGCAGGCAAGCGTCGATCCTCGTCTGCGCTGATGACGTAGACGGCGGGGGAGAGCAGGGGAAGCCCGTCCTCGTCTGTAAATTCCCGTTCCGCATACAAATAGGTGCAATGTTCGCCGAGCACGGCTTCCGCTTCGTCGCCCAGCCGTTCGCGCAATGTCTCTTCAGAGACGACTTCAACGCCGAATTGCGAAAGTGCGTCCTCCATGCCCTCGTCGGGGAAGATGAGGGCGTCATGCTCGGAAAGGTATTGCGCGATCGCATCGCCAACAGGGTGGTGGGTGTATGCCGAGAGCGGATAGGAAATTTCCGCTTCCGCACAGCCGCAAAGCAGCAATGCGGCAGAGAGCGCCGCAGCGATAAGTGCTGCTTTTTTCATATTTCTCCTCCTAACGATTGATGATTACATTCTAACAAACAGTTGTAAATTTCTTTTCACAAATTTGTCACAAACTTGTAATCATCTTGTAAAATATTGCCTGACCCGTGCTTAGAACGCCACAAAGGGGATTTTTTTGCAAAAATTTGCTGTAAACATTTGACAAAGCGGCTTAACTTTGCTACAATACTCGTTGCCTGTGGAAAGGGGCTCATTTTTTTGTGCGCCTTTTTTTGCGGAAGATTTCCTTCGCAATACTATGTCGCGCTTGCGTTTTCCCTCGGTCATTTACACAAAGTAAACTCCCGTCGGGAAAGCCGCACGCTCCTCGTCTTGCTCGGAACTTTTCCGCAAAAGCCAAGGAA
>JAGHIT010000115.1 GCA_017887095.1 Clostridia bacterium
ATACATATATTACTGGAACAACGAGAGAATTTCTCTCAAACTAAAAGGAATGAGTCCGGTACAATACCGAACTCATCACCAAACAATTTAATTAAATTTTTGTCCAATCTTTGGGGTTCGCTTCAAAAAAGCAACTGTATTTTTAAATTGTCAAGCAAATTTGCTTGACAGAGTATTTCGCATGCGCTATAATATCGCATGCAACAGGGGAGGGGAAGATGGATCTGCATTTTTTGCGGTTGTGGGATATTTACAATCCGCTTCTCACCGAAACACAGCGCGAGGTTACCGACCTCTACTTCAACTGCGATCTGTCCCTTGCAGAGATCGCCGAACAGAAGGGGTGTTCGCGGCAGAGCGTCTCCGATACGCTGCAAAAGTCACGCCGCCTCATGGAGGAGTACGAGGGAAAGCTGCATTTTTCCCGCCTGCTGACGGAAAGCTCACTGGCACAGTCTCTGATGATGACGCAACTCGTCAATTGGGCGCAAGATCACCTTGCCCCCGATCAGTGTGCGCAGCTGAAACAGTTCATCGACCGTGATTATTCCGAAGAGGCGAAAGCACTCTTTGAGAAAAACCGCGAAAAGTTTTCGTAAGGAGGGAAGTGTCATGGCAGTTTTTGCATCGCTCTCCGAGCGACTCAATCATATTTTTTCCAAGCTCACCAAGCGTGGAAAGCTGACGGAGCTGGAGATCCGATCCGCCATGCGCGAGGTGCGCATCGCCTTGCTGGAAGCGGACGTCAACTTAAAGGTTGCCAAGCAGTTCATCGCCGAAGTATCCGAAAAGGCGGTCGGGCAGCAGGTCTTGCAGTCCCTCAACCCCGCCCAGCAGGTCATCAAGATCGTCAACGAGGAGCTCATCAACCTGATGGGACCCGCAAACGCCAAGCTGGAAGTCGCCTCCAAGCCGCCGACCGTCATCATGATGTGCGGATTGCAGGGTGCCGGCAAGACGACCATGTGCGGAAAACTTGCGTTCCTACTCAAAAAACAGGGCAAGAAGCCGTTGCTGGTCGCCTGTGACATCTACCGCCCCGCCGCGATTGAGCAGCTCAAAGTGGGCGGCAAGCGCGTCGAGACGGAGGTCTTTGAAAAGGGCACGCAGGCGCCCGCAAAGACGGCGAAACAGGCGGTGGAGTATGCGCTGAAGATGGGCTATGATACCGTCATCATCGATACGGCGGGGCGCCTTCATATCGACGACGCGCTCATGCAGGAACTGGAGGAGATCAAAAAGACAGTCTCCGTCACCGAAACGCTGCTCACCGTTGACGCGATGACCGGTCAGGACGCCGTCACGGTTGCCGAGACCTTCAACGCGCGTCTGGATATTACGGGCGTCATCCTCACCAAGCTGGACGGCGATACGAGAGGCGGTGCGTGCCTTTCCATCAAGGCGGTCACGGGCAAGCCCATTAAGTTTATCGGCGTGGGCGAGAAGTTTACCGATCTCGAGCCATTCTATCCCGACCGCATGGCGTCCCGCATTTTGGGCATGGGCGACGTTCTCTCGCTCATCGAAAAGGCGCAGGAGGCGGTCACGGAGCAGCAGGCGAAGGACCTGGAACGCAAGATGCGTGAAAATTCCTTCACGCTCGCCGACTACCTCGACCAGTTCGAGGCGCTCAAAAAGATGGGCGGCGCGAGCGCTCTCATGAGCATGCTCCCGGGGAGCAAGCTCAGGCTTAAAGAAGGGGACGTGGACGAGAAGCGCATCGAGCGCATCCGCGCGATCATCCTCTCCATGACGCCCAAGGAGCGCGACAATCCCGCCATCATAAACTCCTCCCGCAAACGCAGGATCGCGCTGGGTTCGGGAACAACCGTGCAGGAGATCAATCAGCTCTTAAAGCAGTTTGAACAGACCAAGCTTCTGATGAAGCAGTTAAAGGGCGGCAAAGGAAAGATGCGTCTTCCTTTCTAAGGGGCGGCGGCCCATGAAAACAGTAAGCACACCCCGCGCGGGTTGCAGATAATTTCAGAGAATATTCCGGAGGTAAGTACAATGGTCAAAATGAGATTGGTACGCATGGGCGACAAGAAGTCTCCCGTGTATCGTATCGTCGTAGTGGATGCGCGCAAGGCGGCAACGGGCGAGTATATCGAGAAGATCGGCTTCTATGATCCCAAGTCCGAGCCTGTCACGCTCACAGTGGATGTGGAGAAGGCGAAGGAATGGCTCGCGAAGGGTGTTCAGCCCACGGAGACAGTCAGAAGCCTGCTCATTCGTGCCGGCGCGATGGAAAAGCCCGCGAAGCTCTCGCCTTCCAAGACCAAGACGAAGAAAAAGAAGTAAGCCATACGGCATCGCTTTCTCTTCTTTCGGCTCAAAAGCATGCCGACCGTCTGTCTCTTTGTTGGTGCAGGCAATGCGCAACTTGCTCCTTTCCCCAAACACACCGTAACTATAAAGGAGGCAAATAATGCTGGAACTCGTCAAATATATCGTCAACCGTTTCGCAGAGGACAAAGAAAATATTTCTTACGAAGTCGAAGAGACGGAGGAAGCCGTCACGATCACCGTGCTTCTGTCCGATTCGGACATGGGTAAGGTCATCGGCAAGCAGGGGAAGATCGCCAAAGCGCTCCGCACGCTCGTGCGCGCCGCGACGCCCAAGGATTCCAAAAAATACAACGTCGAGATCAAAGAGCGCTCGGCGGAGTAAGTCGATCATCATTCCGAAAGCGCGCCGCGGCAAACTGCCGCGGCGCGCTTTTCTATACGGACGATGCTGTATGCGGAGGTGGTTGCTCGCGGTGCGGTTTGAATGGACGGGGAGAACAGATGTGTGGCGCGTCACGCCTGAATTGATTTTTACTGCCGCTTTTTTGCGTCGAAAGATGGACTTTTGATTTGACTTTTTGTATAATGAAAGACGAAGAAAATCCGGAGGATGAATATGAAACTCAGCGATCTTACAATTGAAGAAAAGTTACGCCTGATCTGCGGCAAGGGTGCGTGGCACACGGAGGACTTCGGAGGGAAGCTGCCTGCAGTCTTCATGTCGGACGGTCCTGTGGGACTGCGCACAATGTACGAAAGAGAGGACGGCGTGTGGGATACCTATCCCGCCGTTGCATACCCTTCCGTACAGGTCCTTGCCAACACTTGGAGCGAAGACTGCGCTCGTCTGATGGGTGAATGTCTGGGTGAGGATGCCGCAGAGAGAGGGGTCGATCTTTTGCTCGGGCCCGGCGTGAATATCAAGCGCAATCCCCTGAACGGGCGCAATTTTGAGTATTTCTCGGAGGATCCCTGTCTTACCGGAACGCTTGCAAAGGCATATGTTGAGGGCGTGCAGTCGCGCGGCGTGGGCGCGTGCGTGAAACACTTTTGCTGCAATAATCTGGAGTTTGACCGTCTGCATCAGTCGAGCGATGTGGATGAGCGTACTTTGCGTGAGGTCTACTATCGTCCCTTCGAGATCGCCTGCGAGGCGCATCCCGTTGCCGTCATGTGCAGTTACAACCGCATCAACGGGACATACGGCTCGGAATATAAGAAGGGATACGATGTTCTGAGGGGCGAATTCGGGTTTGACGGCGCGATCATCTCCGACTGGGACGCGGTGCGCGATCGGACTGCCGCGGCAAAGGCGGGGCTGGACGTGGAAATGCCCTTTAACGAGCGCAACTATGAGCGGCTCGTTGCCGATTTCAAGGCGGGCAGGATCACGGAAGCGGAGATCGATGCCTGTGCGTCGCGCGTGCTGGCGCTGGGCGAGCGCGTCCTGAGCATGCGGGGGCAGCGCGTACCCAAACGCACGGAAGCGGAGCGAGCCGAGGCTGCCAAGACGGTTGCGGCAGAGGGAGCCGTCCTTCTCAAGAACGACGGCGTCCTGCCTCTTGCCAAGGGGGCAAAAGCGGCGGTGTGCGGCTATTATGCAAAGCCGGATGACGTAAAAACGCTTGCGGGCGGCGGCTCCTCGCAGGTCGTCTGGAAGGACGCTTCCTTTGATCTTCCCGCACAGCTTACGGCGCGCGGGGTGGAAAATGTTTATGAACAGGGCTGTGCGATCGATACCGTCTGGTCGGTTCGTATGGATATGCGTCGTGCGCGTCTGAATGCTTCTGCGAGTGACGTCAACCTGGTCTGTGTCGGTACGGGAAATCTCATCGAATTTGAAGAGGGAGACCGCCGCAGCATGCGCTTGCCTGACGTGCAGGAAAAACTCATCCTCGAAACTGCGAAGGAAAATCAGAATACCGTCGTCATCCTGTTTGCGGGTGCGGCGGTGGACATGAGCGCCTGGCTGGATTCTGTTGCGGGCGTCGTGTATGCAGGCTTTCCGGGTATGGGAGCGGACGCGGTGCTTGCAGATCTTCTGACTGGTGCACGCAACTTCTGCGGCAAGACGAGCGAAACGTTCCCGTACGAGCTTGCGGACGTCCCCGCCGCCGAGAGTTTTCTGAGCGCAGGTGTAACACGTTATCAGGAGGGGCTGGACATCGGCTATCGCTATTTTACCAGCTATGACATGCCTGTCCTCTTTCCCTTCGGGCATGGTTTGAGCTATTCGGAGTTCGTCTATTCCGATCTGACGCTTGTTCCGACGGAGACGGGCGTGCGTGCGAGTTTTTCCATAGAAAATACTTCCGAACGGGACGGCGCGGAGGTCGCGCAGGTGTATGTGCATGAGTGTGCGCCGCTTGTCTATCGCCCGGAGGAAGAGCTGAGAGATTTTGTAAAACCTTTTATCAAGGGGGGAGAGCGGACAACCGTTGCGTTGATCTTGCCCATGCGCGCCTTTGCGCACTGGTCTGCCTCGCGGGATGAATGGGTCGTCACGGATGGGGTGTATGAGCTCCGCATCGGCGCTTCCTGTACGGATATCCGGCTGACGGCAAAGATCAGGATTGAAAACGGGAAGATATCTGTACTCTGATCGAGCCCTGCCGCATTGCGGAGGCTGAGGGATCGCTTGTGCATATGTTGCAATCATCGCGTTCTGCCAATAAATTGAAGGCTCCGGCATATGCGTTATGGAACAAATGAATGTAAAACAGGGCATGCCTTACACGGCGCGCCCTGTTTTTTGATAAAATCATTCTTTCTTTTCGATCTGACACAATCTGTCAATTTTACACATTTTATCGACAAAATCCACCATATTTTTCATTTGCTGGTCAGAATTTCAATAATTTTTACTTCAGAATTATAAATTTTTCACAATTTTTTTCTTTCAATCTATTGACAAAACTTTGAGTTCTTAGTACAATTAGCTTGGTTAGTATACCTATAGGTGTCGATGCCAGCGAAACAGGAAGAATATGTCTTCTGAAGAAGGCATAAGTTTCCGAATAAATCGGCAGATTTTTGCTGATTGAGGCAGGATAACGGAAACATCTGCGGCATATCTTATTCATGATATCGAATGCGGAAGGCGCAGGGTTCCCGCAGTCAAATGCGGGGGATCCGTATGTGCGGAAACTTATCAGGGTTTCGGCGCGAGCAGGGGAGGGGAAATATATGAAAACAAAGGGCAGATTATTCTGGACAAGGCTTCTCACAATGATGGCGTTGTGCATTGCGGCGCTGATTGCGGGGCTTTCTTTCGGAATGACTTCCGCTTATGCGGAGAACACGGACAAGGCGGCGTCGTCCGAGGACGGCGGTGTCAGTGTTCTTGCGCTTCCTGAGAATGTCACAGTCACGGAAATTACAGGCGTTGATCTGACAGGTACCGTTACGACAGCTTCGTCGTATGCGGACATTAAAGCTGCGCTCGCCGTTACGGCCACGGGGTCAGACGGGGAGACGTACAAGCTTGACCCGGATGAGTTCGAAGTCGTGGGCGTATTTGAGGACGGAGCAATCGAGACGAACACATTCCGAATCGTTTGCGGAACTGTTACCTCTGAAGCGACATTTGTGATGTCCGGAGAACCTGTTCGCAATGATGCTGTTCGGTCGATCACGGCGGAATATGTGAACGATGGCTCAACGTTGCTCTATTCCTATTCCTCCCTTGAATTTGATGTCAAGGATATGGTTCAGGTCACGCGTTGGACTTGGGCCGGGGAAGGTACGACTGCGGGGTCGGAAGAATTTGTCCTCGAAGGGCAGCTCACGCCATCTTGGGCTGGGCAGACACAGCCTTATAGCAAGGAGATCACAGTCCGCCGCTTTATCGGTGACGAGATATCAAACATCTCTTGTACGCTGGAGATTCCCGATATTCAGCCCGCAGCTCCTTCGGCGATCCGTATTACTACGGCGCCGGGAACGGTTGTCGCTTTTTCCGAGATCGATCCTGCTGCATGGGTTTTACAGGTTGAGTACGAGGATGATCCTTGGGGCAATACCTTTGAGATACCGCTCTCCATGGTGACGGTGCAGTATGCCGATGCTTCCGGGGAAACGACGGACGAGGAAGGCAACCCTTATAAGGGCTTTGTGTATGACGGCGGGCGCGGTCAGGTTATCTTTTCTTATTCGGAGAACGGCGAGACCGTTACTGTAAGAAGACAGATCGCTGTCTCCCGCGTGTCGATCTCTCAAGTCTATTTCCTTGGCGTCGGTGAATATAAATATTCGGTCACGGAAAACAATGAGGTGGAAGGAACCGATCAGACTGCCTCTATTGTCAACTACAATTCCGACATCATGAAAATTGCAAGCGTCAGCCTTTCCGGCTCACAGGCGAGTGTTCCGTTTGATACGCAAGCCGGTACGATCACTGTATGCGATGCAGGCACTTATACGGTGAGAGTGGAACTGACGAATGCGGCATATTATTTTGAAAACCGTCAGGCGCCCGACGATACATACATGGAGATCGAATATGTGGTCGATCCCGTCGAGCCGCCCATCGAGATCAAGTGGAGCGAAAATGCTTATGACGGAGAAGATCTCAAATGGAACCGCGACGATATTGTAAGCTTTGAGCTTCTTAAAAATTACGGCAACGGTGAAGTTACCTACACCTACAGACGCACCGACGATTCGACAACGACCGGAACGGCAGAGGATCCAAACCTTCCGAACGAGACGGGAACGTATACGCTGACGGTCAAGGTTGAAGCAAACGGCAACTTCGCGGCGTTTGAAGGCGAACTTGCAACATTTACCGTCGGGCAACGCGTGATCGGCTTGCCGACGCTCAACGATCCGGAAGTCAACGACGGCAACCTCGTCTACAATGGCGCGGAGCAGGAGGCTTCGATCACTTACGCCGGCGGGGAAGGTGATGCGGACTATCTCGATGTCGTCGATACAGGCGGAGAAAACGTAGGTACTTGCACCGTCACTTTCACCATCAAAGATCAGTATGCGGACGAAGCCGAATGGGACAGCTCGATTGTAAACGGCGACGGCGTGACCATAGACGGCAACACGCTGACGCTCACCTATCAGATCACCAAGCTCTCGATTGCGATTCCCACCTTCGGAACGAACGGCACGATCACGACGCCCTATCAGGGTTCGCCCAACAACGGCACCGCGCAGACGCAGCAGCTTGGCAACTGGGCGCCTTCGGCAGGGTTTGCAGAGGGCGTGACCAGCCCCGTCACCGTTTCCATTCAGGGTGGCAGCGGCGCCGTTTCTGCGGACAGCAAAATCGGCACGGTCACGGCGACCAATGCGGGCAGATATGACGTTACAGTCTCGCTGGGGGATACGAACAACCTGCAGTGGGAGAATGTGACGACTGCCGATCTGGAGTTCGAATATGTCATCAACAAGGCTACCGTCACGATCCCCGATGCAGGCAGCAAGACCTATACCGGCGGTGCTCTGACTTCCGTCCTTGCGGATACAGGTTTCTACACCGTCTCGCAGGGAACTGACTGGGTCAACGCGGGCGACTACGACGTGAAGCTCACGCTCACGGATGCGACCAACTATAAGTGGAGCGACGGCAGAGAGGACGAGCGCATCACGGTCACCTTTACGATCGATCCGCGCGCCGTTACGATCGACTGGGACGAAAAAACTTTTAGCTTCATCTATGACGGAAATAGTCATGTTGCTTCGGCGAGCGTCGGCAACATCCGGTCGCAGAACGGAGTACCGGACGATGTGTCCTTTGTGATCAGCGGCGAGCAGACCAACGCCAATACGGACGGCACAAGTTACACCGCGACGATCGAAAGCCTTACGGGCGATCAGGCGGGCAACTATACGCTTGAAGGCGCAACGGGCGACAGGACGTATACCTTCACGATCGCGCCCCGTTCCATCGGCATTGTCTGGGGCACGACGACGCACGTGTACGACGGCGAGTCGTGGCATCCCGTGGCGACAGGCTTTACGAACGTCATCGGAACCGATTCGGTCGGGACGCTGAGGTATGAGGGCGCGCAGACCGACGCGGGCACAAACTACACCGTCACGGTCACGGCAGTTTCCAATTCCAACTACACGGTGTCGGGCGGCACGAACATCTCCACGACGTTCACGATCACGCCCTATGAAGTCGATAAGCCCGGTGAGATGGCGAATGATGACTTTATCTATACCGCAGCGCCGCAGACATATTTGCCCGAGGGCTTTAATCCTACGCCGTTCGGCGAAGACACGATGACAATTTCCGGCAACGTGCAGACCAACGCGGGTACCTATACCGTAACGGTCAGCCTTGCTTCTGGGAATTACAAGTGGAGCGATACGGATGACCGCTCAGCCGTTGTTTTTACGGATAAATTTGTCATCGCGAAGGCAGAACTTACCGTCACATGGACGGGTACAGAAACAACGTACGATGGCATCGCCTTTACGCCTTCCTATTTCCTGAGCGGCTGGAAGGAACAGGACAATGCGAGTGACTATACATGGTCGTGGACGATCACGGGCGAGAAGGTCACCGATAACAGCGCCGTCGATGCAGGTTCCTATCATGCCGTTCTTTTGATCAGTGCAGGCGAGAGCGGTTCCCTGAATTACTATCTGTCGGGAAATGAGACGGATTTCGTCATCAACAAAGCGCAGGTCAACGTCTCCGAGATCGTCAGCGAGCCGGAGGGCATCGCTGGAAACCTTGATCTTTACGACCGCGGCATCCCCTTCACGGACAACAACGGTAGCCACCTGGTGATTGAGCCCAGCAGTCTGTATGGCATCGAAAGCCGCACGTCAGGTAACGACGTCGGCGACTATGAAGTCGTCCTCAGGCTGACTCATCCCGAAAACTTTGAGTGGTATAGCACGAACGACCTTGATAGCATAGATCCTGATGACGCTTCGCTGATCACGATCGGCTATCGGATCACCTATTCGCAGTTTGAGCTGAAGATCGAGATTGCGGAGACCTGGGTCTACGGTAACAATGACGGCAAAAAGCCGATTGTTACGAGCGAAAATCCTACGGGCAACGAGGTCGTATTCACCTATTATAAACAGAATGAAAGCGGGGAATACGTGTCGGTTGGGAACACTCTGCCCAAAGATGTCGGCTCGTATCGTGTTAGCGCCTCGGTTGAAAACGGCAACAACTATTCGGGCGTGTTTAATGAAGAAGTTTACTTCACGATCACGCCGAGAACGGTCACGGTGACGATCAGCGTCTCGGACGACATGTACGGCAGCTGGTCGGGAGCAACGATCGGGAACATCGCAAACAATGCGGGCAGCGGCTATGAGCAGATCGAAAATAGCGACCTCTCGCTGATCTACGAGAGCCTGACCTCGGGCGTTGAACTGGTCAACGGGATCCCTCAAAATGCGGGCAGCTATTCCGTCACGGCTCAGTTCGCAACGGGTGCAAATCCCAACGGCAACTATACGCTTGCGGTCGCTTATACGACGGACGGCGCCTTCACGATCAGCCCGCTGGTACTTACAGTCACCGGCTGGGACGGCACAACCAATGTGTACGCCGGACTGCGCAGCTCCTATCA
>JAGHIT010000116.1 GCA_017887095.1 Clostridia bacterium
AAAGAAATCTGTGAATTATAATGTTATTTTTTATGGAGGTTTTTCGATGACCAAGATGACGATTGACGGCAATACCGCCGCGTCGCACGTCGCATACGCCTTTTCGGAAGTAGCGGCGATCTACCCCATCACGCCTTCCTCCCCTATGGCGGAATCCGCGGATGAATGGGCAACTCAAGGCAGAGTCAACATGTGGGGACAGAAGCTCCGCATTGCAGAGATGCAGTCCGAAGGCGGTGCTGCCGGCGCTGTGCACGGCTCGCTCTCCGCAGGCGCGCTCACCACGACCTATACCGCGTCGCAGGGACTTCTTTTAATGATCCCCAATATGTACAAGATCTCAGGCGAATTGCTTCCCATGGTCATGCACGTTTCGGCGCGCGCGCTCGCTGCGCACTCGCTCAACATCTTCGGCGACCATCAGGACGTCATGGCATGCCGCCAGACGGGCTTCGCGATGATCGCGGGCTGCTCGGTGCAGGAGGTCATGGACCTTGCGCTCGTCGCACATCTTTCCACGCTTCGCGCGCGCGTCCCCTTCATCAACTTCTTCGACGGCTTCCGTACCTCGCACGAGGTCTCCAAGATCGACGTCATCTCCTATGAGGAAATGAAGGCGATCTTCGACAAGAAGGGACTTGACAAGGACGTTGCGGACTTCCGCGCACGCGCACTCACTCCCGAACATCCCCTTCAGCGCGGTACCGCGCAGAACGGCGATACCTACTTCCAGAACCGCGAGACGGCGAACAGCTACTACAACGCAACGCCCGCGATCGTGCAGGAGATGATGGACGAAGTGAGCGCGCTCACGGGCAGAAGCTATCACCTGTTCGACTACGTCGGCGCGCCCGATGCGGAGGAAGTCATTGTCATCATGGGTTCGGGCGCTGAGACGGTGGAGGAGTCCATCAACAAGCTCAACGCACAGGGCAAGAAGTACGGCCTCATCAAGGTCCGCCTGTATCGCCCCTTCGTCACCGACGCATTCGTCGCAGCCATCCCCGCGACCTGCAAGAAGATCGCGGTGCTTGACAGGACCAAGGAGCCCGGATCTCTGGGCGAGCCTCTGTACCTGGACGTCTGCACGGCGCTGCTTGAGAAGGGCATGAAGGACATCGATGTCGTCGGCGGCAGATACGGCCTCGGCTCCAAGGAGTTCAACCCCTCCATGGTGCTCTCCGTCTACAAGAACCTGGAGCAGGACAAGCCCAAGAACCACTTCACCGTCGGTATCTACGAGGATGTCACGAACACCTCGCTCGACTTCTCCGAGAAGTTCGACGCGGCGCCCGCAGGCTCGACGAGCTGCAAGTTCTACGGCCTCGGTTCGGACGGTACGGTCGGCGCGAACAAGAACTCCATCAAGATTATCGGCGATCACACCGATATGTATGCGCAGGCATACTTCTTCTATGATTCCAAGAAGTCGGGCGGCATCACCGTCTCCCACCTTCGCTTCGGCAAGACGCCCATTCAGAGCGAATACCTCATCGACGCGGCGGACTTCATCGCCTGCCACAACCCCTCCTACGTCATCCGCTATGACATGGTCAGCGACCTGAAAGACGGCGGCTCCTTCCTTCTGAATGCTCCCTGGACGACCGTCGAGGAACTCGAGGTCAACCTGCCCGCAAAGGTCAAGAACATGCTCGCCAAGAAGCACGCGAAGCTGTACGTCATCGACGCGATCTCCGTTGCCGGCAAGCTGGGTCTGGGCGGCAGGACCAACACCATTTTGCAGTCGGCATTCTTCCTCATCAACGAGCAGATCATGCCCTATACCGAGGCAGTCGACCTGATGAAGAAGATGGCGTACAAGTCCTTTGCAAGAAAGGGCGACGCGGTCGTGCAGATGAACTATGCCGCGATCGACTCTGCAAAGGAAAACCTCGTCAAGATCGACATCCCCGCTTCGTGGGAGACGACGACCGAAGGCGCGGAGATGATCAAGCTCGCGGACAACGACTACTTCAAGAGCGTCATCGCGCCCATCCTTGCGCTCGAAGGCGACAAGCTTCCTTCCTCCGCGTTCAATGCAGACGGTTCCGTGCCCACGGGTACGACGAAGTTCGAAAAGCGCGGCGTTGCCGTCAAGGTGCCCAAGTGGATCAAGGAAAACTGCGTACAGTGCAACCAGTGCTCCTTCGTCTGCCCGCACGCCTGCATCCGTCCCGCACTCGTAGCGGCTGATGCAGAGAAGCCCGCTTCCTTCGACACCAAGCCCGCAACCGGCATCAAGGGATATGAGTTCCGCATGCAGGTCTCCTCGCTCGACTGCATGGGCTGCGGCGTCTGCGCAGACGTCTGCCCCGGCATGAAGGGCAACAAGGCGCTCGTCATGACGCCTTTCGCAGATCTGGAAGTCGTCGAGGCAGAGAACTGGAACTATGCCGTCGATCTGCCCGAAGTCGACCTGTCCGAGGTCAAGATGGCGGACGTCAAGAAGAGCCAGTTCACGCCTTCCCTGTTCGAGTTCTCCGGCGCATGCGCAGGCTGCGGCGAGACCCCTTACGTCAAGGTCGTCACCCAACTGTTCGGCGATCGCATGATCATCGCGAACGCGACGGGCTGCTCCTCCATCTACGGCGGCTCCTCCCCTACCTGCCCCTACACAGTCAACAAGCAGGGTCACGGCCCCGCATGGGCAAACTCCCTGTTTGAAGACAACGCAGAATTCGGCTACGGCATGAACCTTGCCTATAAGGCACGCCGTGCCGCACTTAAAGACAAGGTCACCAAGCTTGCAGAGCTTTGGAAGGACTATGAAGAAGGCAAGGCGGCATGCGAGGCATGGATCGGCGGCATGGACGATGCAGAGGCAAGCAAGACGGCTGCCGCCGCGCTCGTGAAGTGCTGCGAATCGTGCAAAGATTGCGGCTGCGAGTGCGATGCGCTCTGCAAGGAAGTGCTTGCGGACAAGGACTGCCTCGTCAAGAAGTCCTTCTGGATCATCGGCGGCGACGGCTGGGCATACGACATCGGCTACGGCGGACTTGACCACGTTCTGGCAAGCGGCGAGGACGTCAACGTGCTCGTTTTGGACACCGAGGTCTATTCCAACACGGGCGGACAGGCTTCTAAGTCCACGCCCATCGGCGCGGTCGCGAAGTTTGCATCCTCCGGTAAGCGCGTCAAGAAGAAGGACCTGGGCATGATCGCGGCAAGCTACGGCTATGTGTACGTCGCGCAGTGCGCGATGGGTTCGGACAAGAACCAGCTCGTCAAGGCACTGAAGGAGGCGGAAGCATATCACGGACCTTCCCTCATCATCTGCTATGCGCCCTGCATCAACCACGGCATCAATATGAGCAAGTCCCAGTCGGAGGAGAAGGCGGCAGTCGACTGCGGCTACTGGCAGCTCTACCGCTATAACCCCGAACTTGCGGAAAAGGGCGAGAACCCCTTCACGCTCGATTCCAAGGATCCCACGGGCGACTACCAGGCATTCATTCTCGGCGAGACGCGCTACGCTTCCCTCAAGAAGACGCAGCCCGCCGTTGCCGAAGAGCTCTTCAAGAAGACGGAAGAGTCCTCCAAGGAGCGCCTTGCAGGCTACAAGAGAATGGCAGGCAAAGAGTAAGCAGCCTTTAGAGGCACAGTACAAAAAGAGCGGTCATAGACCGCTCTTTTTCATTCCGAAAGGGACGCCGGTGTCGGCGTCCCTTTTCTTTATCGGCAGATTATTCCTTCACTTCCTCAGAACTCGACTCATCCGGAGGAGCAGCGGCGTTCGTGCGCTGCATCAATGCGTCCATGATCTGTTGCTGCTGAACCCGCAAGCTTTTCCATGCTTCCTGATTTCGCTGCGATTCCCGTACGTCTTGCTCCGCCTGTCTGCGATATTCGGCAACAATACGCTCCTCAAGCTCGTTGATCTCATTGATTTCCCGATCAAAACGAGAATATATGAAGCGCTCTTCTCTCTCTATCCCTAAGAAAAAGACCGCAAGTAAAATCAAATAAATGCCTGCCAGTATGCCCAGGAGCCCTGTCAGCCAATCCCCCACAGAGGCGATCAAATCAATACCGCCGATCAACGTCAATCCGGCAATAACGAAGATCCAGACAGAAGGAGCGCTGTGCCGGATATCATAATGTTTCGCAGCCACAGCGTTACGCAAAAAATTGATGTGCCCCATCGTCTTGATACACATCACGACATATAAGAAGCAAAAAACAACAACAAACGCAGCGCCACATGTCACGATGACGAGAAAGTCGTCAAGCTGTCTGTCGTGCAGCAGATCGTTCATGCTGATTCCCATCCGCCCCAACACATTCTCCAATAAGATCATCATATCGTCCGGAATCTCGAAGTCGCTTTGATAATAGCTCAGATAATTGTAAAAGAACATGGCGATAATTCCCATCACAATACCCAGGATGATGCTCATAACGACCATACAGACGAGAAACGCCCCCAGCCCCCTCATTTTATCGGCTGTAACCGTATTTTTTGCCAGGATGAGCCGCCAGGAGACAATCGCAGATGCGAGCGCACACGCTGCGACAGGCACCCATGTGAAAAGCACATTCAACGGATCGGATTCGGACTGTTTTTGCATCAGCATGATCCAGATTGCGATAAATAGCATCAGAAATATGCATGTCATCAAAATACTCGCAACCCAAAACGCCGGTGAGCGAAACTTTTCCGAAACGACATCTGTAACCATTGTCTGCAACTCAGACAGACGCTTCTTCCGTCTGATCCGCTCTTCCAATAAATTCCCAAGCTTAGCCCCTGAATATTCCATTTGTTCCCCCCTCATAACTCACCACAAAAAATCTTAAGCATAATCAAAACGCAGAACCGCATCACCGATCTTCGCCATTCCCGTAACGTTGATTGTATGCTTCGTATCACTATTATACTACACATTTATATAACTGTCAATTAACTAATTTGCTGTAACGGCATTCTTTAAAAAAACAATCCCCCCTTTGCCGGGACATCCCGGCTGCCGTCTCGTTCTTATCAGCAAACACTCTACCGCACGCCGCACATCCCGCTCACGCAAAAATAAATGGAATATAGATAAAAAAACTGCCATACATCCCCCCCTGAATGTATGGCAGTTTCTTTTTTCGCCCCTTTCAGGGCAAATGGTTATTCAATACCTTCGTTAAGCTTATCCAGCAACGCTTTCAAATCCTCGCCGTGAACGGCGACCGCTTCCGCAATCGTCTCACCGTGCGCCATAGCACAGCCGAAGCAATGCATTCCCGCAGCCTGAAGGATCTCCACTGCATTGGGATTGATTTCAAGACACTCGGCGATGAGCGTATTCTCCGTAATCTTAGCCATAGCCGTATTCCTCCGTTTCTTCAATTTATAAACAGTATAGCACAATTTGTCCAAAAAAGCAACTATTTTTTTAAAGTGCGATCAACCAGTATACAAGTCCCACCGCAGCGCCCGCGAGAACGCCGTAAACAATGATCGGACCAGCCACAATGAACATCTTCGCCGCCGTTCCATAAACATATCCTTCCGTCTTGAACTCCACAGCGGGAGATGCCACGGAATTGGCAAACCCTGTGATGGGAACAATGCTCCCCGCACCAGCATTCTTTCCGATACGGTCATAGACGCCCAATCCCGTCAGAAGAACACCGAGGAAAATCAACATAGCGGACACCGTACCCGCAAGAATGTCCCCCGTCAATCCCGCAAGTTCCAGCAT
The DNA here is from genome assembly GCA_017887095.1 of Clostridia bacterium. Classification (GTDB taxonomy): domain Bacteria; phylum Bacillota; class Clostridia; order Christensenellales; family Borkfalkiaceae; genus Gallimonas. The sequence goes on from JAGHIT010000116.1 coordinate 5,691, forward strand.
GACACGGAAAAACTGTCCGATACAGCAGATAAGACCTCCCACAAAGAAAGCACGAAGGCAGGTTTTGAAATGCTGCGTAGGCGGGTCAAAGGAATGGACGTATCGGATATAATTTTTGTTATAATTTTCAAGCGAGCGGCCTGTCACGGACGAACCTCCTCTCTCCCGGCCTGCGGGAAACAAGTCTCACGCTCTTCCCGTGTCTTATTCAGAGGGTTCGGACGAATCTTTCTCATATCCGTATTTTGGTTTTCTGAGAGAAAAAATATACAGACCATTTTGAGTGAGGGACAAGACGTGCGCCTTTGGCATCGCAGCGTGACCACCGTAACGGTGTGCTGCTCTGCCTGCCGTTGTTTTTCTCCTTCCCGCCATCTTATTCCGAAACAACTGCATAAATCGCACAAAAAAACCGCAGAAAAGAACTTCTGCGGTTTTATGTAAGCAACGAGTTATTTTGATACCCTTTTAAAATAGGTTTAATTTAATGGTTATGGGTTCAATGAAATATCCAAAGCACATAATTTTATTAACCTTTTATTAATAATTTTTCTATTGACTCAACGAGTTTGCCTTTCAGGTCAAAATATTGCTCACCAGCATCGGTTAAAATACAATAGCCGACTTTGCATCCTTTTGTATCGAAGATTATATTTTGATTATCTATAAGCCGCATTTCACCAATTTTACGATGAGTTCTATCAGAAAAAATTTTTAGATAAGCCATTTTTACCCTCCGTTACAACTAATCAAGTATTTTGCTCAACTTGCTTTCAATAATTGTTTTCTTTGTTCTGGCATATACTTCTCGAAAATAACCTTATAAAATATATTACTGGTTCTCTCGCACACAATACACCGAAAGCCTACTCCTTTTCACAAATCGAAATTTTAATTATCATTGTACCCGTGTGCAATGGTATCCAAGCACAGCTTCCAGTACTGCTCCCTCTGTTTAATCTTTCCTGGGTCATAAGAAAGGCCAAAATACTCAAGCAACGTGAACGTGAAATTTTTTTCGAAATAGGCATCGCCTTCCTTCTCGTACAACATTCTCAATTTAACGTTGCCGCCGTGTTTGCTTGCCAGGTAATTACCCCACCGCTGTCCAACGCCGCCGTTACCCGTGGCTGAACCAATATAGAGCTTGCCAGTAGAACAATCTGTCAGGCAATATATGCCCGTTATCTTCTTCAACGCCTCGTAATAGGTAGGCATAATTTTACCATCAAACACAGCCTGGAGTCGTGAATAGGGAAGATTAACTTTATCATACCCCTCGAATTTTTCGCCGCTATACTTGCAAGGTAGCACTTCCTTTACCTTAATCTCCGGAAGAAAATGCCCCAACCTAAAAACATATTTAGAGTAGGTGTTTCCTTTTTTATACGAGATATTATACCACACAAGGTAAAAAATTACAATAAAAAAATACTACTGGTTAAGTCTCCGTTACAACAGCATTTGTTCTTGTCGAAATTTAACATATTAATGCCGCTAATAAACCGTGCCGATATATTGAACTATTACTCTTAAATTGAACGATTATACTTTGATGATATCTTGCTTGTAACGCTTGGATTATGCCAATGGAAATAGCTTTAGTAGTTTTTAGCTAACAAACACCAAAATAGAAGTAAAATGCCGACAGAAACAATTAAAAGATAAAAAATAAACCGCAATACCGATACGCATTGTATCAATATCACGGTTTCTTCTTGGTTGAGGTGACGGGACTTGAACCCACGACCTCTTGGTCCCTAACCAAGCGCGCTACCAAACTGCGCTACACCTCAATGTCTCTTGCGAAACAGCATATATTATTATAACAACTATTCAGAAACTGTCAAGCGTTTTTTCGTACAAAGACAAAAAAATTCTACAACCTCCCGATCTTTTGTTGACGATAAGCTGTTTCCGATCTTATCTGTCCGACTCTACTCCCGGAAAGGCTTTGTGCAAAACGTCGACGGAGATCCGGAACCCTCGTTCATACGGTCAACCTTGTACGGTTTAGTGCCATAGCCGGGCAAAGATTGGTTACGGCTCACGGCGGAAAGAGCACAAAAATGCGTCCCCGCGCGCATTACGGGCGACGCATTCTGCATGCCAAAGCTCCGATCAAGAGCCTCTTTCTTCAAGCATACTCTTTACTTTCATCAACCGAGTAAGTCCCGCACGTTCATTTTCTTCCAATTTTTGAGTGATATAACGGATCGTTTCCTCAATATCGGGGATCATGACATACTCCAAAGCATTGACGCGGCGTTTGCTCTTTTCGATCTCGTCCGCAAGCATTGACGTTGCCTTCTCCATTTCGGCAAGATGAAGCAATCTTGCAACCAGCTTCCCCGCCGCAGCTACAGCATAATCGGCTTCGCTTGTGATTTCCGCAAACGAATAAGGATAAAGATCCTCGCCGCTCACCTCTTCCATGTGCAGCTTCGGGATCTCCAGATTGAGCACATTTGCCGTCGTACACTCAAGCGCCAGCGAGACGGACGGCATGGAAAAAGCAAGTTCGATCTCCTTTTTCGACATCGAACCGCGCGCAAGCGAGAATTGACGCATAACTTCCACGACTTCCGCTTCCACTTCGTCTTGCAGCCGTTTCGTCTCCCGTATGATCACGGAAAACCTCCGCACCATCTCATCCGTCTTATCCTTGAGTAATTTATGTCCCCTCTGCGCCGTCTTAAGCCGCGCTTTCAGCTTTTTAAGCTCCATGCGCGTGGGGTTCACATTGATACGAGCCAATGTTATCTCCTCTTATTTTTCGTAATACTTATCCAGATACTGTTCCTTGATACGTTTGAGTTCCGCACGCGGCAGAATACGCAATAACTCCCACCCAAGATCGAGCGTCTCTTCAATACTCCTGTTGACGGTAAATCCCTGCGAGACATACCGTTTTTCAAACTCCTCCGCAAACGCTGCGTACAACTTATCCGTTTCCGACAGGGCCGCCTCTCCGAGAATCGCGGAGAGCTCTTTCGCTTCCTTTCCGCGCGCATACGCCGAAAACAACTGGTTCATCGTGTCGGCATGATCCTCGCGCGTCTTACCCACACCGATGCCCTTATCTTTCAGACGGGAAAGGGACGGGAGAACGTCCACCGGAGGAATAATTCCCTTTTTATATAATTCACGCGACAGAATGATCTGTCCCTCCGTGATGTAGCCCGTAAGGTCAGGAATCGGGTGCGTCTTGTCATCCTCCGGCATGGTAAGGATGGGGATTTGTGTGATCGAGCCTTTCTTACCGCGGATCCTGCCCGCACGCTCATACATGGCTGCAAGATCGGTATACAGGTATCCGGGATAGCCGCGCCGACCGGGCACCTCCTTGCGCGCAGCAGATACTTCTCGCAGCGCCTCACAATAGTTGGTGATGTCCGTAATTATGACAAGAACATGCATCCCGAGATCATAGGCAAGGTATTCTGCAGCAGTAAGCGCCATCTTCGGCGTAGCAATGCGTTCGATTGCGGGATCGTTTGCAAGGTTGGTAAACAGAACCGTACGCGTAATGGCGCCCGTTTCCTGAAAGTCGCGGATAAAATAGTCTGCTTCCTCATAAGTGATCCCGACCGCCGCAAAGACAACGGCAAACTTTTCATCGCTCTTTAAAACGCGCGCCTGGCGCGCGATCTGCGCCGCAAGCTCGGCATGCGGAAGCCCGCTCATACTGAACACCGGAAGTTTCTGTCCGCGGACAAGCGTATTCAATCCGTCGATCGCTGAGATACCCGTTTGAATAAACTCGTTGGGATAATCGCGTGCAGCGGGATTGATCGGCTCTCCGTTGACATCCATGCGTTTTTCCGCAATGACGGGCGCTCCGCCGTCACGCGGATTGCCCATGCCGTCAAAAACTCTGCCGAGCATATCCTCTGAGACGGCAAGCTCCATACTCCTTCCAAGAAACTTTGCCCTGCTCGTTGCGATCTGCAATCCGTGTGAGTTCTCAAAGAGCTGAACGAGAGCCCTGTCTCTGTCCACCTCAAGCACCCTGCCGCGGCGCTTCTCCCCGTCTTTTTGCAGGATCTCAACCAGTTCATTATATTTGACACCCTCAACGCCCTCCACGAGCATCAGGGGGCCGACGACCTCTTTGATGGTCTTATATTCCTTCAGCACGCGCGTCCCCTCCGTCAAGTTCGCGGATCTCCCGCTTCAGTTCCTCCATGATCGCATCAAAGGAAGCGATTTCGCTCTCTTCAATATATTTCGCTCTGCCGATCTTCTCGCGTACGGGCAGATTGACGAGCGTTTCATAACCCGCTCCCGCGGCAAGCGCTTCCAGTCCGAGGCGATGGAACTCGCGGATGAGACGAAGCATTCTCACCTGTTTGGCCATGGAAGTATATGTGTCCGTCTCGTGAAACGCATTCTGATGCAGGAAATCTTCACGGATGGACTTTGCAGTCTCCAACGTCAGCCTGTCCTGATAGGACAGAGAATCCGCACCGACAAGGCGCACGATCTCATTCAGTTCCGCCTCTTCCTGCAAAATACGGATGGCAAAAGAACGAAGCTCGTTAAAATCAGAGGAAGCATTCACGGTATACCACGCCGCAAGCCTGTCGGCGTACAGCGAATAACTCACAAGCCAATCGATCGCAGGGAAATGCCGGCGGTAAGCAAGGTTTGCAGACAGCCCCCAAAATACTTTGACAATGCGCAGCGTCGCCTGTGCGACAGGCTCCGAAAGATCTCCTCCCGCCGGAGAAACGGCGCCGATCGCCGTGATCGAGCCGATCCGCTCCTCACTGCCCAACGTCCTGACAATGCCCGCGCGTTCATAAAACTCCGCAAGACGGCTGGAAAGATATGCGGGATACCCCTCTTCGCCGGGCATTTCTTCAAGGCGTCCGCTCATCTCACGCAAAGCTTCTGCCCAACGTGAAGTTGAGTCTGCCATGATGGCGACATTCAGTCCCATATCGCGGAAATACTCCGCAATCGTGATGCCGGTATAAATAGAAGCTTCACGCGCCGCAACGGGCATATCCGACGTATTCGCTATGAGCACCGTACGCTTCATGAGCGGCTCGCCCGTCTTGGGATCCTTCAGGGCAGGAAACTCATTGAGTACATCCGTCATCTCGTTGCCGCGCTCGCCGCATCCGATATAGACGATGATATCCGCATCTGCCCATTTGGCAAGCTGATGCTGAACGACGGTCTTTCCGCTGCCGAAAGGTCCCGGAACCGCCGCCACCCCGCCTCGCGCAATGGGAAAGAGCGTATCGATGACACGCTGTCCCGTGATCATAGGCATAGAGGGCGACATTTTTTCCCGATAAGGTCTGCCGCGGCGGACAGGCCAACGTGTGAGCATACAGACCTCTTTCTCTCCCGCCTCGCCCGCGATCTTTGCAATTGTCTGCGTAATATTGAACATGCCGTGTTCAATGGAAGTAACTCTGCCGTCGACGCCCTGCGGCACCATGATCTTGTGGGAAACGATGGGAGTCTCCTGCACATATCCCAAAAAGTCACCCGCATGTACCTCGTCACCTGCTTTGACGAGCGGGACAAACTCCCATTCCTTTTCATGATCGAGATTGGTCACGGAAATCCCTCGCGTGATCCTGTCTCCATACAACGTGGCAATACGCGTCAGCGGACGCTGAATCCCGTCAAAGATTCCGCCGATCAGTCCCGGCGCAAGTTCGACGGAGAGCGGCATGCCCGTGCTCTCGACAACCTCGCCCGGTCCCAATCCGCTTGTCTCCTCGTAGACCTGTACGGACGCCTTATCTCCGCGCAGCTCAATGATCTCGCCGATGAGCTTTTTTTCGCTCACCCGCACGACGTCATACATTTTGCTGTCCGCCATATTTTCCGCTACGATCAGCGGGCCGGACACTTTAACGATTTTACCTTGCATTATTATCTCCGTCCGAATGAGTTCCAGACGCCCCGCGGGACAGGATATCCATCCCGAGCGCACGCTCCGACTGTCTGCGCAGCATCTCCGCACTATATCCGCTTCCTCCCCGCACGGAAGGAACAGGCACAATAATGGGATATGCCCGTGAGGCATAAGCCGCAATGACTTCTTCAATCTGCTTTGCCAGCTCATCGGTCACAAATATGACCTGATAGCGCTCTGCAAGCTCCGAGAGCAGTTTTGCAGCGGATCTTGCATCGTCCGCGCTGTACGCATCCATACCGACGGAACGAAAAACAAGCACGCCTTCTCCGTCGCCTATGATCGCCATCCTTCCCTTCATACGCTTCTCACCCTTGCCCGAATGGTCGCCTTATCCACACCGCTCGCAAGACAGGACATGACGAGCCGGACATTGCCGAGTTCCGTCAGCTTCTCACAGCAATACCGGAAGAAGAGACGATACCCTTCGTCATTATATTTTTCCCTGCTGAATACGGCAAGCGCACAGCTCTCCGATGCCTTTTCAAGCGCGATCAGCGGACGTCCCTCTTCAGCGTCCTCCAATGCGTCATATATGAGATCACGCCGCGGCGAACGCCGGAATCTGTCGCGCACAGTCTCCGCACTCTCCTGCGCAAGCACACGAAAATCTTCCTCCGAAAGCGTACCGCCCGGGACGGTCATTTCAGAAGCAAGACGTGCATCGCGCGCTCGCAGCGAAATTCCGATGTTCGCGGCGTCCGCGCGAAATGCCACGATCTCTCTGAGCAATTTATCCCTGCCCGCAAGAGAGACCAATTCCGCAAACTGCGCACGGCTGAACAATACACTGATCTTCTTCCCCGTCGCGGTTCCACCGACGAACAGAGCGTCCGCTTCCGTCAATGCGGTACCGAGATGCTTCCCGAAAACAGCGTAATCATCGGAAAAGATCTTCTCCTGCAGGAGCGCAAGCGAATAGACGCCTTCGGTTCCTGCCATAGTGCGGTAATCCGTTTTGAGATATTTGGAGCGCATGACCGCCTCGGCATTGCGATAATCCCAACGCGCAAGCAAAAAGCGCGTCAGTTTCTCCGCAGGAGATGTCTCCCGCACGAATGCCGCAAAAGCCGTCTCCTCCGCCTCGATCAGCGTTTCCGTTTCGGAACCATCTGCCGCCGATCCTGCACCGAAGCCAACTTCTCTGAGAATCTTCAAGGCATCCTCGGGAGAGGCGCAATCGATCATTCTGTTCAGGCGCTCCGCACCGAGCAATCCGCCCGAAAGTGCGGCCGCTCTGGCATTGGCAAAAATACTGTTCGGCATGTGTTATTTCTCTGCGGGCAGCATCGCAACGATCTCCCGCTCCAATTCAAAGCGCTTTGCTTCAATCAGTGCACGAAAGGAGAGATCCTTTTCGCACAACCGACTGCTAAGCCGCATCCCGCCTTCGAAAGCCCCGTCGTTTCCTGCAAAACGCAACTTCTTTATTGCAAACACTTTGCAATCCGTCAGTTCATTCTCCGTCACCGGAGCATATCGGGACAGCAGGACTTCGTCCCCCTCTTCCGCATATCGTTTCAGAAGTTCTTCAAGTACGGCACGGTATTTCTCTTTTTCCATTGCGCACATCAATTCAAGTGCGCGAGAAAACACCGCCTCGATCGCGCCTCGGCGGGCGGCAAGCAGACGCTTCCTGCAATCCAGTTCCGCGATGATCTCCCGACGGGCGATCTTCTCTCCGGCTTCTCTTTCAAGAGCACGGCGCGCCTCTTCCAGCCTGATCTGCGCGCAACGCTCTGCTTCCGAAGTCACAGCATCTGCACGCACTGCGGCCTCCTGTTTTTTTCGCTCCGCCGCCTCATGGGCGTCGGCAATGATCCTGCCGACGATCGCCTCTCTTCCTTCCATGGCGACTCCTTAAACAGAAAGCGTGAACAGCAGGGAAATAACCAGCCCGAAGATCGCATATGTCTCGACCATTGCGGGGAACATGATGAGTTTTCCCGAGAGTTTCTCATCTTTTGCCACAGCATAGATACAGCTCACGGAAGTCTTTCCCTGATAAATGGCAGAGATAAGACCGGTGATCGCAAGCGGCATGACTGAAGCAAAAACCGACCACCCTTGTGCGACGCTCATATCGGGCGTGACCGCGCCCTGTCCGACCAGAGCCATGACAAAGCCGTAAATACCCTGCGTTGCGGGAAGGAGCACGAGGACCATGACTTTACTGAATTTCTTTGCATCCTCCGTCAGCACACCTGCCGCCGCAGACCCCGTTTTGAACAACCCGATCGCCGAACCGACACCGCAAAGCGCCGCGCAGATCGCAAGACCGATAATGGCGATTACCTGACCGCTCATAAACCTTTAAACCTCCAGTTGATTTATTCCGTAAAACAGATATATTCCACTCTCGACCCCAGCGGCGTGAACAACGTCCCTTCGCCTGTATAGAATTTTGAGAAGAATTCAATATATTGCAGACGACAGTCGTGAATGTACGCACCCAGCACGCCCATCGCCAGATTAAAAGCGTGCCCGATAAAAATCACGACGGGTCCGAATGCATATCCGGCTGCGCCAGACGATATGAGATCAACCCCGATCTTGTTGAACTGCTGAGCTATGATCATCCCCGAAAGCATGAGTCCGAACAAACGGGCATAACTCAGAACATCCGACAAAAGATTGATGACGCCGTATACCGCGCCGAAACCCTTGGTAAATTTTCCTATAATCTTTTCCTTTCGTCCCGCTGTGAGTGCCGCGCCCACAAGTCCCACGCCAAGCATGATGACACCCGGCAGCGTCATGACATCAAAGAAAGCGGCAACTCCCTCCGGAACGGGAATCTCAAAATACCCCGTAATGAAATTGAAAACGGCAAAAAACAGTCCGACATCAAATAAGATCCATGTAAAAGAATCGCAGATCGCATCGAGAACGTGTCCCTTCCGTATGCTGTTGACTGCATTCAGGGCATAGCCTACAGTGATCTGTAAAAGTCCCAATGCAAGACAGCCGAGCAGGATGATCAGGACATTGGTACGGTTACCGGAAGACGGATCGGGCAAAAAAGTATAGAGCGAAAAGCCGAAACAGGATCCGAACAACGCACCGAAAATGGCAGTGAATATCCCGCCGTAAGTGAGAATGGCAGCAAGCTTTCTGACGCCGTCGTTTGCTTTACGCGTGCGCATCACAAACAACCCGCCCAGAAAGAGCAATGCCCCGTAGCCAATATCCGCCATGATCACGCCAAAGAAGACCATGAAAAAGAAAAAGACAAAGGCGTTGGGATCGAACTCTCTGTAATTCGGTACAGAGTACATATTTGTAACGAACTCTGCCACTTTGGCAGGTCCCCTATTTTTCAGCAGCGTGGGAGGCTCGTCCTCCTCGGTCGGCGCGAAAAATTGGAGATAGTACGCCTCCGTCTCTGCGGCGATCGCAGCGCGGACGTTCTCCCGCTCCGATTCGGGAACGTAACCACGCGCCGTAAAAGTCGCCTTGGTGCGGAAAAACGTTTCAGCCGCTTCTGCCTTTTCGATCTCGACCATAAGATAATCGGAGAAGATCTTCAGCGGCTGCAGTAACGCCAGATCGCGCCTCGCAGACACTACGATCTCCTTCTCTTCTTCAAGCAGACGCGCGATCTCCCCATCCAGACGGGCCGCCTCTTCTTCCGCCGTACTCTCGCTTCGGAAAGGACAGCGCGCAAACCCGCAGTCCGTCAATACAGCCGCCACGCGATCCGCCGCTTCTCTATGACAGAACACGGCAAGCGGAAAAACATTCTCCTTTGCCCCGTTAAAGTAGAGCGAAGCAGTTGCAAGCGGCTCGTCACGCAAAAAGCTTTCCAAGGGAAGAAGATGCGCCTCCTCGAGCAGACCAAAGAAACAACATGTATTGCGCGTATCGGTAAAGGCGGAAAACTTGTCTCCAACGCCCCGGTAGAGCAGATATTGCGCTCTCTGCGCGGTGAGTTTGCTCCGCGCCGACTTGCGTTCCGTGAGCGCCGCAGACGCTTCCTCTGCACGCGCGACGGCTTCCATGAGTTCCGACTCACGCGAAGCGATGGTCAGAAACTCTTTATATGAGAGCACGATCTGATCGCGCATCGCACCTTTGAGCGCTTCATTCTTATCCGGAACTGCCTCTGCCTGCGAACCGAGAAACGCAATTGCCTTTTTGACGCGCGAAAGCTGTGCGGAAAGCGCCTCCGACTGTACGCCGCCGCTTTCTTCAGGCAGCTGGTCATCCAGAGTCAGCTCGACACTCCGCGTATTCTGCATCGCGGCAAGCAGACGCGCACGCTCCTCGCTGAGCGCCGTCAGCTCAAATTTTGACATCGCGACGATCATTCGTCAAGCACCTTCCTCATGACCGCCTCCGCAGCCGGCTGTATCTTATCGTTGCAGGCTGTACGAAGCGCTTCCGCTCTTGCGTCACCCTCCGCACAAATAGCGTGATAACGCGCTTCCGCCGCGCGGTCCGCCGCCGCAAGCCTTTTCTGCCGCTCTGACAGAATGAGCGCTTCCGTCTCCGCCGCCTTCCGTTCGGCGGCAGCCTCGCCTTCTGCGAGGATTTGCCTTGCATCCTGTTCGCCGGAGCGCAGAATTTCTTCTGCCTTTGCCTCCGCCTCCAAGATCGTTCCGATTACATCGTTCATCGCATTCACTTCCCGCCGTTTATTTCATGCCCCGCAAAGCATCGCTTTCCGAAAAACGTGACAGCACTCCTATGATATGATATCATTATAGCAAAGGAACGGGACACCGTCAAGTATTTGGAAAATCTTACAAAAAATTCATCTCTCTTATCAGGCGCAATTCTTACCTCGCAATCTGTCGATGCCATGTGAGGGCATTAAGAGGGCATTTACTTGAACTCATATCCTTCACCGAACTCAGCCACAGAAAAAGCAATCTTATCCATCCTCTCAATAAATGATTTCTCAATTTTTTTTACACGATCGCCCGGTTTTGCTCCGACACAACCTCTGCCAGAACTGTTTCCGGCACTTGTGAATCTCTTTTCGTCCCACGACTATCACAGGGTTTTCGTTTGCACAATAATCATCCACGTGCGTAGCACGTGGTTTTTATTTTTCGGGCATAGCCCTTGTTCACTGGCGTAACGCAAATGCGTTTTTTAGTTGGCCTGCCAGCCATGCATTGGTTACTTGCTACCCGTCA
>JAGHIT010000117.1 GCA_017887095.1 Clostridia bacterium
AAGACCGTCTCAACAAGTCGGCGCTGGGACTTTCGGGCGGTCAGCAGCAGCGCCTGTGCATCGCGCGTGCGCTCGCCGTCGGCCCGCAGATCCTTCTCATGGACGAGCCGACCAGCGCGCTCGACCCTATCTCCACGGGCAAGATCGAGGATCTGTGCGAGGAGCTCAAGAATGACGTCACGATCGTCATGGTCACGCACAACATGCAGCAGGCGGCGCGTATCTCGGACAAGACGGCGTTCTTCCTGCTGGGCGAGATGATCGAGATGGGCGATACCGAGCAGGTGTTCTCCGCACCCAAGCATCCGGAGACGGAGCGCTACATTACGGGCAGATTTGGTTAATATTTGGGAAGGAAAGGGAATATATTATGGTTATGGCAAGAAAGACATTTGAAGAGGAACTTACCGACCTGCACGATACGCTCACCAAGATGTGCGCACTCGTTGAGGGCATGATCGGCAACGCGGTCACGGCGCTCAAGACGCTGGACAGAAAGCTGGGCGCCGCCGTTTCGGAGGCAGACAGAGAGGTGGACGATCTGGAGATCGCCATCGAGAAGAAGTGCATGCGCATTCTTCTGAAGCAGCAGCCCGTCGCAAAGGACCTGATGATGGTCACCACGGCGCTCAAGGTCATTACCGACGTCGAGCGCATCGGCGATCAGGCGGCTGACATCGGTGAGATCGTGCGCCGCTATCCCGATCTCAAGCTCTTCAAGGAGCCGGAACACATTGCACGCATGGGCGATCTTGCTGTCGCGATGATCCACCAGAGCGTTGAGGCCTTCCTCAACGAGAGCGTGGGCGGTGCCGACATGGTCATTCATGCGGATGATGAGATGGATTCTCTGTTCAATCAGACAAAGCAGGATCTCATTGACAGCATGGTCAAGGATTCCAGCCTTGCAGACCAGGCGATCGAACTTCTGATGGTCGCAAAGTACCTGGAGAAGATCGGCGACTATGCCGTCAACGTGAGCGAATGGGCGAAGTACCTCGTCACGGGCGTCCACAAGGAATACCAGTAACTGAAACAATGGGGAGGCTTTGCCTCCCTGTTTGTAAAAATTTGTATAAATTTGTAAAAAACAGGTGACAAGTGTCTCCGACCTTGGTATAATGGTGTCGTACGCTTCTAGTCGTACGTTTCTATAAGTGACACCAAAGATCAAGGAAGGGGAATATGGAATACTTGTATCTGATCCTTCAACTGCTGGGCGGCTTGGGCGCGTTCCTCGCCGGCATGGAGATCATGTCGGACAGCATGTCCCGCCTCGCGCACGGCGGGCTCAAGCGCATGCTCAACAGAACGGCGAACAACCGTTTTGCGGGCGTCGGGATCGGGGCTGTTTCTACGGTCATCATTCAAAGTTCTTCAGCCACAACCGTCATGGTCGTCGGTCTCGTCAATGCGGGGATCATGACGCTCTTTCAGGCGACCGCCATTATTATGGGCGCCAACATCGGCACGACGATCACGGCGTGGATCGCCTCGCTCGGAAGTCTGGACGTCTCGGCGTTCCTGCTCATTCTCTCCGTTATCGGCGTATTCATGACGATGCTCTCCAAAAAGGAGAAGGTCAAGACGGTCGGCAATGTACTCACGGGGCTCGGGCTCATCTTCGTCGGGCTTGCGTTCATGTCGGATGCAATGGATCCCAATCTGCACCGGGAGATCATGCAGGTCATCAAGGATGCGCTTTCTGTCGTGCAGAATCCCGCACTGCTGCTCCTTATCGGCATTGTCGCAACGGGGATCGTGCAGTCCTCCTCGGCGGTCACGAGTATCGTCGTCGTGCTCGCCACGAGCGGCGTCCTGATCGGCGGGACCGGAGACGGCGTCTACTACGTCATCATCGGCTCCAACATCGGCACCTGTGTCACGGCGTTGCTTTCGTCGATCGGTGCATCGCCGAATGCCCGTCGCGCTGCGATCATTCACCTGCTGTTCAATTGCTTCGGGGCGGTTATCTTTACTGCATTCCTGCTTTGCTGGATGCCGTTCGGCACTTCGTTTTCCGAAACGGTGCTCGACTATATCTTCCCCGGGGACTATCAGTTCCAGATCGCGTTCTTCCATACGCTTTTCAATGTTACTTGTACCTGTCTTTTTCTTCCTTTTATCAAGGGATTCGTTTGGCTCGCAAACCATCTTATTCCCGAAAAGAAGAAAGCGGAACAGCCTGCCGAAGACCGCGTAATGTGCGGGCTGGACGAACGCCTTTTGTTGCAGCCTTCCGTTGCGCTCGCACACCTTTATCAGGAAACGGGCAAGATGCTTGCTTACGCAAAGGAGACGTTGGATATTGCTTTCCATGGTTTTCTTGATAAGAACACGACGGTGAAAGAGGATGTGCTCGAACGCAATCGCAAACTTTCGGATGCAAATCGTGAGGCAGTCCAATACCTGGTTAAGATTTCCGCATCGGCGCCTACGATAGATGACGAAAAAGCGATTTCCTCCATGCATTATGTGCTCAACGATATCGTGCGCGTAGGGGAACTCGCAGATAATGTTACCAAATACACCGATCATTATGTCAACGACCCGCTGGTTTTCTCCAACGAGTTCCTGACAATGATCCGCGAGATGTACGAAAAACTCAACGAGCTGTACGATGTATGTTACCGGGCGTTTATCGAGCGCGATTATGCTGCGCTCAGGCAGGTTGACGCCGTGGAGGACGTCGTGGACAAGATGCGCCGCGAATTGGTCAATCAACACATCAAGAGGCTGAACGAGGGAAGGTGCCAGCCGCAGAACTCCAGTGTGTTTATCAATCTTGTCGGCAATCTGGAGCGTGCCGCGGATCACATGACGTACATCGCACACTCCATTGAATAGGAATAATATGGATCAGATCTACCTTTTGGAAGACGACGAGAGCATTTGCGAACTTGTGCAATGTACATTGGATATGCACGGTATAGCCTGCAAAACTTTTCCTACCGTCAAGGCGTTTACCGCCGCTCTCGATGAGGGCGTTCCGGACGTTGTCCTTCTGGATGTGATGCTCGGGGACGGTAACGGACTGGAGGTATTGCAGTCTGTCAAGGCGCGTTATCCGCAGGTCAGCGTCATCATGCTCTCCGCCCTCGGGAAAGAGACGGACAAAGTCAAGGGCCTTAATGCCGGTGCGGATGATTACATTGCGAAGCCTTTCGGTGTGCTGGAGCTGGTTGCGCGCGTCAACGCGGCGCTCAGGCGCTCGAGAAAGACGGGAAGCGTGCAAAAGGGTTCGCTTATTCTGAATACTGACACCATGACCGTCACATTCCGTGGAAAGCCGCTCGATCTGAGCAACAAGGAATATCAGCTGCTTCGCTATTTTATGCTTCACGAAGGGAAAGTGCTGTCACGCGAGAGTATTCTTTCCGATGTGTGGGGATATGACGGCGGAGAGACGCGCACCTTGGATAACTATGTCGCGCGTCTTCGAAAAATGGGACTCAATTTTGAGACGGTATTCGGTGTAGGATATAAGTTTATTGCGGATTGAACGCAACGGAGCGGAAGAAAAAACGGCGGCCTGTCCGAGGGGACAGACCGCCGCAAAGCTTATATAAAAGCAGCTTGTATTGCGGGAGGGCATTATGAAAAAACGCATTATGTGGACGAGTTTTGCGATCACGGCGGCAGCGCTCATCGTCTTTTCCATACTTACACTGCAAATCTGCTATAATAACAGCCTGGAATATTCCCGATACTATCTTAGGGGGTATATGTCGGTATTCGACGAGACGCGCACCGCGGGAGAACTGGATGCTGCGTACGCGCGGGAATTGTCTGCCAGCCTGAACGGTGCGCGCGTGACCTTTCTGACGGAGGATGGAGCATTCATTGCCGATTCGGAAGATGAGTCGGACGGCTCCCGCGCACAGCGATCCGAAGTGGCGGACGCCATTGCGGAAGGAGAGGGGTTTGATGTGCGCACATCTCCCACGATGGGGGAAGATTTTCTGTATTATTGCAAGCGGTTTGACGGCTATCTTGTCCGTATCGCCGAACGAACTCAGTCGCTTTGGAGCATTGTCCTTGCATCACTGCCCGCCATCGCGGGATTTCTCGTCGCAGATGCCGCCGTATGCTTGTTTCTCACATATCTTTCGACGGGCTATGTGCTCCGACCGCTTGAGGAACTTGGGAAAGAGGCGGCATTTCGGAAAAAGGTGAAGGCGACTGTTCCTGAACTTGAGCAGTTTGCCGCTATTGTCAACAAGATGAATGAAGATGCCGATCGGCGCATACAGGAGATCGACGAGGAGCGTGAGCAGGCCATCAAGGCAAAGAGCAGTAAAGATGAATTTATTGCCAATGTCACGCATGAAATGAACACGCCTCTCACATCCATTCACGGGTTTGCGGAATTGCTTGCATCGGGAACGCTGGAGGGGGATCGTCGGCAGAAAGCGCTCTCCACGATCATGACGCAGAGTGAACGCTTGCAAAGTCTTGTTGCGTCCATCATAAATTACAGCGAGATCGACAGTGAAGATCTTCCTACTTATGAAGTGGACGCGTCGCATATTCTCCGTGAGACGCTCGCCGCGCTCTCGCCTGAAATAAGGGAACATAGGCTGGTTCTCCTTTCCGAGGTCAAAGACGGCGTCATCCTGAATAGCCGTCAGGAACGTGTCACTGAGATCTTCGGCAACATTATCCGGAATGCCATTCGCTATAATCGTGAAGGCGGGAGTATTTCTGTGTTGCTGACATGCGAGGAATTCCGCGTCTCCGATACGGGGATCGGAATCTCCGAGGAAAATCTCGGACGCATCTTCGATCGATTTTTTACAGTAGATAAATCGCACAGCGGAAAAAACGGAGGATTCGGTCTGGGGCTTTCCGTCGTTCGCAAACTCTGCAGAAAACAGGGCTGGCAGCTTTCCGTGGAAAGCAAGGAGGGCGCGGGCAGCACGTTCCGCGTGGGTTTCCCGCAAGAGAAGAATAAAAACGTCCAAAAAAATTAAATTTATTATAAAAATATGTCTAAGGTTGCTTTCCCTCTTCCGAAAATTGTGCTATAATCAGTGAAAGGATTTGAGAATGTACCTTTACGGAATGAGAGGTTGAGTATGAAGATCACGTTGCATGAAGAGGGGAAAGTTCCCGTTTGCCGGGGAGGGGCGGGTCTCTTTCTGGAGGATATCAATTATGCGCTGGACGGCGGCCTGTATGCGGAATTGTTGGAAAACCGCAATTTTGAGGCAAAGCTCGTTCACGGGAAACTTTATGATTATCAGGTCGAACAGGACGGAAAATATGCATGGAGCGCATATCCGACCGAATCGTCTGTTGCTCTGAAGATCAAGGACGATCGTCCGCTGTATGTTGAGAATCCGCATTATATGCGTATCGAAGTACATGAGGATAACTGCGGGATCAGCAATCAGGCGTATGACGGTATCTATCTGACGCGCGGAGAAGAATATACGCTTTCATTTTGGGTGCGTTCCTACGATTATACGGCGCCGATCACCGTCGGTGTCTACGATGGCGAAGGTGCGGTTTTGGAGGGCAAATTCAAACCTAAGGCAGATGGTACCTGGCAGCATTATACGTTTCGAGGCAAGGCAAAGCGCGATTGCAGGAAAGCACAGTTTCGTTTTATTCTCTCTAAGCCGGGGATCCTGCACGTCGATAATTTTTCTCTCATGCCTGCAAATGCCGTTATGGGCATATTCCGCCGCGATATTGCCGAAATGCTCCGCGCGCTTAAGCCGGGATTTCTTCGTTTTCCGGGCGGCTGCGTCGTTGAGGGAAATACGCTTGCCAACCGCTATCAATGGAAATATTCCGTCGGGCAGACGGAGCGCCGCCGTCACAACTGGAACCGCTGGGCTGTCCACGGAGTACAGGAAACGGGCGACGTCACGACGCCCTTCGCGCACTATGGTCAGACGTTGGGCATCGGCTATTATGAGTATTTTCTGCTCTGCGAGTATCTGGGCTGCAAGGCGCTGCCCGTCGTCTCGGTCGGCATCGCCTGCCAGTATATGTCCAAACAGGCGGTCGATGTGGACGATCCTGAGCTGGAATCGTATATTCAGGACGCGCTCGACGTAGTCGAGTTTGCCAACGGCGGCAAGGACACCGTCTGGGGCAGAGTGCGTATCGAGATGGGGCATCCCGAACCTTTCGGGCTGGAGTATCTGGGCGTCGGAAACGAGCAATGGGAAACCAGGGAGGCACATTTTTATAAGCGCTTCGAGATCTTTGCGGCGCGCATCCATGAAAAGTATCCGGAGATCAAGGTGATCGGCACCGTCGGACCCACCGTCGGGACTTCTTCGCACGAGGATGCGTGGAAGTGGACGCGCGAGCAGCTTGCAAAAGATCCCGGATTTGTGTATGCTTCGGACGAGCATTTTTATATGCCCGCCGAATGGATGTACGCAAATACCAATATGTATGACGGTTACCCCCGTGATGCACTTGTCTATGCGGGCGAGTACGCGACGCACATTCAGGCGGCGGGCGCCGGGAAATTTAATGCGCCTGAGGCGAATACTTGGGAATCCGCACTTGCGGAGGCGGCGTTCATGACGGGCATGGAGCGAAATGCGGACGTCGTCGTCATGCGCTCATACGCACCGCTCCTTGCGCGTCTCGGGTATACGCAGTGGAGCCCCGATCTCATTTGGTTTGACGGCGCTTCGGTCTATGGTACGCCAAATTACTATGTGCAGCAGATGTTTTCGCTTCTGACGGGTGAGGTGTCCTATAAGACAGAGACGGATGCGCCGCAAACATATGTCTCGGCGACCTCGTTGGGCGATCTGACCTATGTCAAGGTTGTCAATGCGGGAGAAGATACGCTTACGGCGCAGGTGGAAGGGGACTTCGACTTCGGGGAACTGCTGCGCATTGTGCGCATGGAAGGCGCGCTCTCCGACGTCAACTCAATGGAGGAAAAAGAGAAGGTTGCACCTTTCGAGGTCGCGCCTACGGCGCCCCGCACGGTGGAGATCCCGCCTCACAGTTTTCAGGTGCTGGTATTCAGAAAATAGGTTCACACTTTTTCTTTCGAACTGACGAAAGAAAAAGTCGTGAGTTTGAGAGAAACCCAACGTTTGCCGCATTGCGGCTTCTGCGTTCGGTTTCTCTCGCCGATGGGGTTGGCAACAGTTTAGCCCCCATCGGCTCACTCTTCTGCAAAAGCGCTTTCGCGCAAATTGAGGAAAAAAAGGCATAACAAGTGAAGCCTTTTTCCCGTAATGGTAGCAAAAGGCGCGTGCGACTTTCCTTGCGGCGTAATGATAACAAAAGGCGCGTGTGACTTTCCTTGCGCCATAATTTACAAAAAAACGTGGTTTTGTTTGCGCCAAATACGATAGCAAGGTTAAAGGCTCTCCCGACGGAGAGCCTTTGTTGTGTTTTGAAAATTCTCAGATGGTTTGGCGTTGCGGCGTGCCGGCGACCTCTTTCGCAAATCACGGAAAAATCTCGCGCCTTTGCGTGAGATTTTTCGTGAACTTTCTCAGACCGTTTCGATCGCGCCGGCAAACAGCACGGTATCGTAGCGGTCGGTCAGAAGAAATCCGAACGCCCGATCGACGATAAAGTCAAGGTAGACGTCCTCGTATTCGTCCGGTCCCGGATCGCTCGCGGCGGGCAGAACGGTCGCCGCCGCGCCCTCGATGCCCGTTTCGTCGACGGTGAGCGTCGCAACGTGCCTGACGCCCGTGCAGAATGCTCCGTCGTCGGTCAGCGCGGAGAGATCGCTCTTTTCGGGAGAGAACAGGTCGGTGACGCCGAATGTCTCGGAGAGGACGTTCATCGCATCCGAATTGCAACTCGCCGAGAAGGCGGGGAAGATGCAGCGCGTGTAGTAGCGGATAAGGTTTTCTTCGTCCACGGCGGCATAGTCGGTGACGGCGGCAAGCTCGGAGAGGATTTCTGCGGTCATCACGTCGTCCACCGTGTAGCTCTCCTTGGGCAGCAGGAATTTGATCTTGTAGCCCGCGTAGGTGTCGGCATGGAAGGAGGTGAACGTCTCGCCCTCATATGCCCTGCCCGCCACGGAGTAGCCGCGCAGGAAGGGGACGGTCACGCCGTTTCCGTAGCGGTCCGTAAATACATAGTCGCCCGCCGTGGGCAGGTC
>JAGHIT010000118.1 GCA_017887095.1 Clostridia bacterium
TAAAGGTGGAGATGTTTTACGGCGAAAAATTTCAGACAGTGGACGAATTCGTCCACTGTCTGAAAGAGTACATTCACTACTGGAACAACGAGAGAATCTCTCTCAAACTAAAAGGAATGAGCCCGGTTGGATACCGAGCTCATTCCAAAACAATCTAATTCTTTTTTGTCCAAACTTTGGGGTTCACTTCATTCTGCGTCCTTTTTGTCTTGTTTTTCGGGATACGTGGTTCTTTTTTGTGACCAAACGGTAAAACGAGTAGACGATATTTTATGGATCGATTATGAGAAAAACTGACAGAGAAATCAATAATTTTCAGGAACTGGTTAGAATCATAAAAAACTGTCAGGTCGTTCGCATGGGAATGTATGCCGAAAATTATCCATATATCGTTCCGCTGTCATTCGGTTTTCATGCGTGTGACGAAAAACTTACCGTCTATTTTCATTGCGCTTCCGAAGGAAAAAAGATCGATCTGCTTACAACGGACAATCGTGTCTGTTTGGAATGGGATATTTTGAAGGGCTACGCTGAGATCAACTTGTCAATAACCGCGGATTATGAGAGCGTCATCGCCTTTGGAAAGGCGTACCGCTGTGTGGGAAAGGAGCGGATCGATGGTCTTAAATTTCTTCTGGAACACACAGGATTTGAAAAATATTCTGCGGAAGCGTGCGCCGCGTTGCCAATCGTTGATGTCTGGAAAGTGGTCTGCGATAAGATAAGCGGAAAGCATAGATTCAGGTCCGGCATATGAAATTGTCCGGATCTATCTGTTTATATTTTTGTTAAGTAATTACTTCATTATTTTCTGCTGAATCGTCTGTGAAGAGTTGTTTTTCTAATGTATTTGAAAAACAACTTTTATATTTTTCAGTTGCATGATACATACGGAAATCATAGGTGATTTGTGGATATTAACTATTCGTAAAATATTTTTTACTTACAAAATGCATCATAAAAAACCGTCCTACGCGAGTTGAGAGCAAAAAAATAAATACAAATTTGTTTATTTTATGTTGAAGTTTTATTTTTTATAAAAAAAAAGCTCTTGACAGAGCTTTTTTTGATCAGTTTTCTTCCAGCCACTTTTTAGCATTGTTCTTCGTATAGGATGTAATTTTTTCCGTCTTGTATTCGGATTCTGCACCGCCGTTCGTGTAAAGGAAATAGTCTCCTTCGGGAGTGACATACATCGTCATCTCATATCCGGCAGGATCGCCGTATGCACCGGTTACGACCTTTTTCACTACGGTTGCGGTATCGGTATCAAATGTCTTGGTTTTTGTGATTTTAACCATGAAAATTCTCCTTTTTATTCTTTTTTTCATTGTAACCAAGAAATATCACTTTGTCAACAAAATATAAAGTATTTTCAAAAAAGTTGATGAAATATAACTTTTTTCATAGAATGTTTGTTTCGTATATCTAAACTGATTGTTTTTCACATATTTCATTTGTTAAGAATTGAATTGAGTTTGTAATGATTTCCGCCATAGAGTAGACAACATTCATTCTTGTCAGATTAAATAATGCATAAGTAAGCGGTGATTTTTTTGCTACAATCCCCAAAATTGAAACGTCTCCGATTGCCGGAAGAGTTTTATTTACTCCCGCGCCAGGCTGGATTGGTCCAGTGACGACCTTAATCAAACCTACGTCACATTCTGCGCCTACTGCTGCATCGACTGCAATGATTTTTGTATGCGGGTGTGTCCTTCTTAAAAAAGATGCAATATATCTTGCCTCTTTTGCCGTGATCGGACTCTTCAGCGTTCCGTATACATATCCGCGAAAGCTGTTTTGCCTGTTCAGCAGCATTGTTCCCGAAATCGGACCAAGACTGTCTCCCACTGCCAGATCGCTTCCGATACACAGTACGACCGGAGGAAACGCAAGAGGTCCAAGCGTTTTCTGCAATGCCAGATATATCCCTGTTTCTGCCATACAATTGTTGAAATGAAAGGTATGTTGCATTTAATTTCTCCTTTACTCTTGATATTTTTGACCTGATGGTAAATTTTTATAACAATTTGCCTTGATGAGGTGACTTTTTTGAAAAAATGTGCTATAATTATGCACATCCGAAGTAGGAGGTTTGTTATGTCGCCCTGGATATTGGATATATTGCTCTTTATAATTCTGCTACTGGGTCTTATTTTTGGTTCGTGGCGCGGTTTTGTGAATGGAATATGCAAACTTGCGGGTACAATTTTTGCAATAATTGTTTCTGTATCATTTTGCAATCCCCTTAAAAATGCGCTTGAAAACTGGTTTGGTATGACAACGGCAATTTCTGCTGGCGTCGGTGAAATGGCAGCAAGCGTCATTGCATTGGTATTGTCTTTTTTGATTTTGTTTATTTTAGTTAAGGCTGGCGCATCGATTCTTGGCTTGATCGGAAACGCTGTTGCAAAATCCTGTAAGTTTTTTGATGTCATCAACCGTCTTTTTGGCGCTGTCCTTGGTTTGATCGAATCGATTTTTCTTATCTATTTGCTTCTTACCATTTGCTATTGGGTCGGATCGGAAAGCCTGAATCATTTTATTTCCCAAAGCACGGTTGTAAGTGCGATCTATCGTTCAGATTGGTTTATTTGGGCTGCAAATTTTAAATATTTTTCTCTTATTCAATGATTTTTTCTGCACTGTGATATTATCTCAGTGCTTTTTTTGCGTTTCATGTTTCACGTGAAACATGAAAAAAATACAAAAAGATTTTGAAACTGTTTCACATGAAACATTTTAAGAAAAAATAGATAGACGCAAGGTCATTTTTTATCTTTAAAACACCATTTTGAGGGAAATAAGTGATATTTTTGAAAAATCGGAAAGAATTTCAAAGAAAAGCTTGTCATTTTCTCGGATTCATGGTACAATAGTTTCGGTATGGGCGAACATACTGAATAAAAGGATAACAAAGCGAAAAGGAGTAAAGATTTGAGCAGAACGGTAAAAACGGTAATTGCGATCATACTTGTGGTTGTGCTCGGTGTCGGGCTGTACTTTCTTATATCGTCGCAGTTAAACGCACAAAAAGAGAAAAGCTTTGATGAGTTCCGTGCTTTGATCGAAGTGGAAGATGGCACTCTTCAAGAGCCGAATTCTGAAGCACCTATCAAAATGATTGTGATTCGCGGATATACAATTTACGGTTACACATCCGAGAATGCACGCACCTACGATTATTGGACGTATGGTCCCAGCCTCTACGGCGAAAGCGGTGAGGGCGGATATGTTGATAGCTGGATCGAAGACTACGGGATCAAAGTTTACTTTCAGGATCCGAATGCAGGTGCAGGGTGGAGCAATATCATTTTATATCTCGGACTGTTCCTTGTAGTCGGAATTGCAATGTATCTGATCATGCGATCGATGAGCGGCGGAAGCGGAAAAATCATGAATTTCGGCAAATCGAAGGCGCCGATCGCAAACAATGTTAAAGTTCGATTCTCCGATGTTGCAGGTGCCGAGGAAGAGAAAGAGGAACTGAAAGAAGTTGTTGAGTTCTTAAAAACTCCGAAAAAGTTTTCAAATCTCGGGGCAAAGATCCCCAAGGGCGTTCTGCTTGTTGGCCCTCCCGGAACGGGAAAAACGCTGTTTGCAAAGGCTGTAGCGGGTGAGGCGGGCGTTCCTTTCTTTTCGGTCAGCGGTTCTGATTTCGTGGAAATGTATGTCGGCGTCGGTGCTTCCCGTGTGCGTGATTTGTTTGACACGGCAAAACGCAATCAGCCCTGCATAATTTTTATTGACGAGATCGATGCGGTCGGACGTCAGCGTGGCGCAGGACTTGGGGGCGGTCACGATGAACGGGAACAGACGCTCAACCAGATCCTCGTTCAGATGGATGGCTTTGAGACAAATGAAGGCGTCATTGTTATGGCTGCGACTAACCGTGCGGATATTCTCGACAGTGCTCTTCTTCGTCCGGGCCGTTTCGATCGTCAGATCTACGTCAATCTTCCCGATGTCAAGGGGAGAGAGGCAATTCTAAAGGTTCATGCCCGTAATAAGCCACTTGCTCCTGACGTCAATTTTAAGGTAATTGCGCGCATGACAAGCGGATTTTCCGGAGCAGATATTGCAAATCTTCTTAACGAAGCTGCCATTCTTGCTGCCCGAGCAAACAAGACCATGATCGGGAACATGGAGCTGTATGAGGGGATCAACAAGGTGATCATGGGTCCTCAGAAAAAGAGCCGTGTCGTTACGGAAGCAGATAAAAAATGCACTGCTTATCATGAGGCGGGGCATGCGATCCTTGCAAAGCTGTGCAGACATAACGATAATGTTCACGAAGTGTCCATTATTCCCCGCGGTTCCGCGGGCGGTTACACGTTGACCCGTCCGGAAACAGACGATGAATTCTATTCTGTTAATCAGCTTAACGACATGATCTGCATGACGCTCGGCGGACGCATTGCGGAGGAGCTTGTCATTCATGATATTACTTCCGGTGCAAGCAGCGATATCCGGAAGGCAACGCAAATTGCGAGGAAGATGGTCACAGAGTGGGGCATGAGCGATGAAGTCGGAATGATTTGTTATGGCAGCGACGGTCCCGTGTTCCTCGGCAGAGATTACGAGGAGAGAAACACATACAGCGAAGCAACGGCTGCGCTTATCGACTCTGAGGTCCATAAGATCGTAGATGCTGCGCATCGGCGTGGGAAAACGCTGCTCGGTGAAAACAGGAACATTCTCGATAATATGGCGCGTGTGCTTGTTGAGCGTGAGACGATCTACACGGCGGAAGTGGATATGCTGATGCAAGGCGCATCGTATGCCGAGGTGCTCGAGTATATGGAGAAGCATGACAAGGGACGTCCCGATGATCCGTTCGGCATGAAGAACGGGAAGTCCGATGAGACGAAAGCCGCTTCTTTGAAAGAGAACTCGGATCATCGTTCTGCCGGCTGGGAAAACGCCGAGGGTGACTCAACGACGGGAGAGAAGGATAAAACGTCCGAACGCAAGGACGAGGAGTGAGGAGTATGGGAAAGATCATATCGTTCTCCAATCAGAAAGGCGGCGTCGGAAAAACGACGACATGCGTCAATATGGCGGCATATCTTGCCCGTGCGGGCAAGAAGGTGCTGCTGGTTGACCTTGATCCGCAGGGGAACGCAACGACGGGGCTTGGTTTTTCCAAGGGAACGCTGAAAAAATCCGTCTATAACGTCATTATCGAGGATGAACCTGTGAAAGACAACATTCTCGATACGGAACTGGAGGGGCTATTCATCTTACCTGCCAATATCGATTTGGCGGGGGCGGAGGTGGATCTCGTCTACAAAAAGAACCGCGACAAGGTATTGCGTGCCGCGCTTCTGCCCGTCAAGGAGCAGTTTGATTACGTTCTCATCGACTGTCCTCCCTCTCTGGGGCTTCTGACCATCAACGCGCTGTCTGCGGCAGACAGCGCGATCATCCCCATCCAGAGCGAATATTATGCGTTGGAAGGACTTTCGCAGCTGATGAACACCATCTCGCTTGTTCGGCAGCACCTGAACAAGTCTCTCAAGGTTGAGGGCGTCGTGCTGACCATGTATGACGGAAGATCGCTCATTTCCAAACAGATCGCAGAGGAGATCAAAAAATTCTTTTCGAAGAAACTTTATGAGATCGTCATTCCGCGCAACATCCGCCTTTCCGAGGCGCCGAGTCACGGGAAGCCCATCCTCTTGCATGATCCCAAATGCATGGGGGCGCGCGCATATGCGGCGCTTACCGAAGAATTTTTGAAAAAAACGGAAGGAAAGGGGGAGTAAGGTATGGCAAAAGGACTCGGAAGAGGATTATCTGCCCTGTTCAGCGACACCGAAGAGGCGTACGAGAACGCGCGCGTCGAATTGGGAGAAACGGGCGGCTCCGGTCCCGCGGAGCTTGCCGTTGAGGATGTCTTCCCCAATCCGCATCAGCCAAGAAAAACGTTTGACGAGAATGCGCTCAACGATCTTGCAAATTCCATCCGGGAACACGGCGTGATCAGTCCCATTGTCGTCAACAGGGCGGAGGACGGGAAATACATGATCATTGCGGGAGAACGGCGTTATCGCGCCGCGATCCGTGCGGGTCTGGAAAA
This sequence comes from Clostridia bacterium, assembly GCA_017887095.1. Taxonomy (GTDB): domain Bacteria; phylum Bacillota; class Clostridia; order Christensenellales; family Borkfalkiaceae; genus Gallimonas. Next base: position 6,086 of record JAGHIT010000118.1, read on the forward strand.
AATTCCTGCCATCGTCAAGGATTTGGATGAAAAGGAGATCCAGGAGATTTCCCTCATCGAAAACCTGCAGCGCGAGGACCTCAATCCCATCGAAGCGGCGACGGGTATGAAACGGCTGATGGACGAATTCGGTCTGACGCAGGAGATGCTTGCAGAGCGCCTTGGAAAATCGCGTCCCGCGATCGCCAATACGCTGCGCCTTTTATCGCTTGCCGACGAGGTCGTCGCTCTCGTCCGAGAGGGAAAGCTGTCTTCGGGACATGCGCGGACCCTTGTTCCGGTCGCAAAGGAAGCGCAGATCGTTCTTGCGAAAGAGTGCGTCAAAAACGGCTGGTCGGTGCGCGATATGGAGCGTGCGGTCAAGCAGTTTCTTAATCCGCCCGAGGTGCTCGATAAGGAAAAAGAAAAGAAGAACGCCCTCGCGAGCGCGGAGCTCAAGCATCTCGTCGAACGGCTGCGTTCGACCCTCAAAACAAAGGTTTCCCTCATCGGAACAGACAAGAAGGGACGTATTTATATCGATTACTACACCCGCGACGATCTTGACCGTATCAGCGAACTGCTGGATATCATTGAACGGATGGAGTGAGGCAGCCGCATAAAAAAGAAGGTGCGGCAATTTCGGGGTACGTACCTTTGAAATGTGTACCGTATGCGGTCATAGTTTGAAAACTGCTTATAAAAGTGACCGCTTCGGCGGTCACTTTTGCGGCAGATATTTTGTTCAGAAAAGGAGAATTCTGTCCGCTTCGGCGGACGCGCTATGTTACATTTCCGAAAAATTACAAAACGGGAAGTCACGCTGTTCGAGCCTTTTTTCGCGGAACAGCGAACGCATCTTTCAGATTTTTCTCTCGGTTTCCAGTTTATGTGGCATAAACATTTTACGCCGGAATACGCGATCGAAGAAGATTGCCTGATTCTTAAGGAGCTTTTTGCGGGCAAAGTATGGTTCCATTATCCTCTCTCGCGTACGGGCGACGAAGCTGCGGAACGCCGCGCCGTCTCCGAGATCGAACGGTATTGCCGTGACAGCGAGATCCGCCTGCACTTTACCAACGTCAGGGCGGCCGCCGTTCCTTGGCTCGCCCTGCGGTATGCCGATATTTCCGTCACAAACATCCGCCGCTGGAGAGATTATCTGTATGAAGCGGCTGATTTCCGCACCTACCCGGGCGGGAAGTATTCCGGGCAGCGCAACCATGTCAATAAGTTCAAAAAGATGCACCCCGACTGGTCGTTCGAGACATACGTTCCCGAGCGGGAGGCGGAACTGGTGGCGTTTTTGAAGACATACGAGGGAGCGCAGCGAGCCAAGGGCAACCGAATCGCGGACGAAGAAATGAATGAGGTCTACGAACTGGTTCCGATGATCGGCGCATTCCGTCTGCGGTGCGGCATTCTGCGTGCGGACGGGAAGATCGTCGGCTGTGCCATCGGAGAACGCTGCGGCGATATGGTCGTCGTCCATGTCGAAAAGGCGCTCAGAGAGTATGAAGGGGCGTATCCCATGATCGCACAGCAGTTTGCCGGCATGTTTGCGGACGACGTGGCGTATCTCAACCGTATGGACGATGCGGGAGATATGGGACTGAGAAAATCGAAGCTGCAGTATCTGCCCTGTGAAGTCGTGGGGAAGCACAACGTTACGCCGCGCCGGCCTATCGATCTCGTCTCTCACCTGCCCGAAATACCGACGCAGCGGCTCATGCTCCGGGAGGTGCGGGAAGAAGACGCCGCGGTCTATGCGCGCCTTGCGGGGGACGAAGAACGCAACCGGTGGTGGGGATATGACTGGAGGACGGACGTCCCCGAAGGGGTCTGCCCGGACGATCAATGGTTTCTTTCCTTTTCCCGCGATCTTTTCCGCGAAAAGATGGAAATGCCGCTCGGGATCTACCGCGGAGACCTGCTGATCGGAGAAGTCGTTCTGCATCGCTTCGGATATACGGCGGAGGCGGAGATCGGCGTGAGGCTTTTGCCCGAATACGAAGGAAGCGGCTATGCGGCGGAAGCGCTTTCGGCATATATGGAATATGCCTTCTGCAAGCTGGAGCTGGAGCGGATTGAAGCAAAACACTACAATGAGAACGCCCGCTCCGGCAGGAGCCTGCGGCTTGCGGGAATGAAACAGTCGGGTGTGGACGAAGTTTTCACATACTATGAAAAAACTGCAAAAATGTGATCGGATGAGTTCTGATCGGAAACTGAGGCGGGACAGAGGAAGAAAACTGACAAAATGTGGCAGGATTTTATGCAGCCACAAGATATAGTGCGGGCGGTGCAATTTGCACCGCTCGTTTTGTAGCGGTGTTGTGCAAAACGTGATAAATTCGGTGAAAACGCCCAAAAATTTTCGATAAAAAGATGAGATTTTCACAAAAAAATTTTAAAAATCCCATTGACAAAGGCGTTTCGGCATGGTATAGTATGGACAGTACAAGATGTGACGTCGGGGGGAAGTCATGATCATGAAGAGCGTCCGGTAGGCACTCGCTCGCTTTTTCTGCATTTCAAATAGGAGAAGGTGCAGGGAAGGGGGTTTTGTTACCGTTCGTTTTTCGTTTTTCGGGGCGACCTCTCGGCTGACTGCCGACGGGCGCTTTTTTGCACCCTTTTTTCCCGGCACCCCCCATTCGTCGGGCGGGCAAGAGAAAGCCGAGTCGGATCTGTGCGGGAAATTTTATAATCTATATTATAAGAGGTGTGACAATGAAAAAGAAGCTACTGAGAAATGCCGGTCTTGTTGCCCTTTCGGCGGTACTCGTCGGAAGTGCGGCGGTGGCATTTACGGCCTGCGGTCCCGGCGCTTCGGGGGCGGACGACTACACGCTTGACGTCTACATCTTCTGCAGCGCGGCGGATCAGGTCACGAATCAGACGATTTGTAACAACTGGGCTGCGAAGTATTCGGAAGATCATTCGGAAGAGCTTGGCGGAAACACGATCACGGTCAATCTCGTGACAGACCCGAACCAGACCAATTACTTCGGTGAATTGGAAAACCAGATCGGTACCGGCGACTATGCCGACGTCATTTATTTGTCCCCTAAGAGCGTTGTCTCCTATGCGCAGCAGGGGCACGTACTCGATCTCACGACCTATGTGGAATCGGATAGCACGCTTACCGAACAGCTGCAGGGAATTTGGCCCAAGTCGCTTGCTTTCTATGCGACGTACGGTTCGGCATTCGCCCGCAGAAATGCGACGAATATCTCCTATAACAGCGAAACCGGTCACTTCGTTGATACGGCGAGCGGACAGGACGTCAGCATCTACGGTCTTCCCAAGGACTATTCCAACTTCGGTCTCGGCGTCAATCAGAACTATTTCACCGATACGATGAAGACCGCTTACATGACGCTGAAGGCGTCCACGGTGCGCGATGTCCAGACGAGACGGCTCAGCCAGTCCTCCTGGGTCCAGGGGACGTTCAGCCATACCGGCGGAGCGGCTGCAGGCAGCGCGATCACGTTCGCTGCTGACGGAAAGTATACCTATACGCTTTCGGACGGCTCGACGGTGGAAATCAACGCCGAGGAAGGAAAGGAAGCTCCCTTCGTTGCGATCGGTATTCCCGTCACATACAAGCCTTTCAATTATTATCTGTATCCCACCTATGACGATGCTCTTAATGGCGGCGATCCCATGGCGACCAGCGTGGAGCTCTACACGGGCGGCGAAGGTTACACGGTCGTTATCCCCGGCTTCCCCGGCGATACGTTCGAGATCAGCGCGGATGCGGAAAACGCATACAATGCGGATGCGGACTACGACGCGGGCACCGGTCACATCGTCCTTACCTGGACGGAGTACAGCGCACTCAACTGGGCTTGCTCGTACATGCTGAACTCCTACGCATGGAGCGAAAAGAATCCCGATACGGGTCGCGCTCGCGTCAAGTCCACCGAAAACAACTATGCGGCTTGGCTCAACGGTCAGGGCGGCTACTTCACCGGCGGCGGCTCGGACAACAACAACGATCAGGAGACGGCTGACTTCTACAACTGCTACGGCGGCGAACAGTACGAGCAGTCCTCCTTCGGTGCGAACGGCTACGTCAACCCTTGGCTGTATTCCAACGACGCTTCCTATATCGATCAGACCAACTCCAAGTCTCTCAACGAGTCCAAGGACGGCACTGTGATCGCATCCAACGAGGGCGGCAGCTGGGGATGGACGAGCGCGGTCAACGATAACGACATCACGAGCTATATCGGCAATGCGTACGAGGAACTTGAAAAGATCAATCTCGACGGTACGTCCCGTATGTCGCACAACCAGTACGGTATGAACAGCGAAAACTTCGTTGAGGCATACGCTGCATTCCAGGAGTACTGCGCAACGTGGAACGCGCACGTCGGTCAGACGGGCGACGTTGTGAACGGCGCTTCCGATAAGTCCTTCAACGGACAGGGCACGTTCATTGCAGGTTCGAGCATCTTCTACGGCGTCGGTACCTGGGACGTTTCCGAGTATCAGGAAGTTCCCAGAGACGTTCTCAGCGTCACCCTTGCGCCTACGGCTGTTTCCAACAGACTTTCGCTCTATGCGGAGACCCGTGATGCATATTACACCAACGACTCCAAGAAGGTTTACTCCAACGGCGCAACCAAGCAGACGGGCGATGCCGTCAACGACGAGTACGCGCAGAGAAGCGATCTTGGATCGGGCTGCAAAGCTTATACGCAGGAAGAGATCGAGGCGAATCAGCTTCTCCGTCAGGACAAGTGGGGCGGCCGTATGGACTCCGTCGGTTATGCGGTCAATGCGCACGTTGCGGATGAAGGACAGCCTGCATGGAAGGCTCCCGCTGCGGTTTCCCTCGTCCTTGCACTCACGGTCGATGAGACTGCGCAGGTCACGCTGACATACGGCGGCGCGCAGATCCCCAACGTGATGTCGCAGTGTAGCGATTACCTCAACTACAACACGTCTGCAACGGACGGTGCGTTTGCGGACATGATCACGCCCGAGGGCGATTCGCAGGGCCGTGACGTTTGGGATGATTATTATGCACTCGCGCTTGAAATGGCAAACGAGGCATATGCAAACAAGAATACGCAGACGGTTGCTCAGTATCTGAGCGGCAAACAGATTCAGGGTCAGGACGTCAAGTACGATCCTCAGTATGCAGACACCAGACTGTGCGACTTCACGACGGGTACCGTTTCTTCGACCTGTATCGCATACTCGATGCGTGTCCTGCGCATGATCGCTTATGGCAGAGAGGCGCGCGATTTGTCCATCCGCATGCAGTACATGAACTCTGCACGTCAGCAGTCCCTGTACACGCCCGGTGAACTTTGGATCACCACGCTCGATGCAACTTCTACGTCTGCCGCATTCCTTGCTTACCGCAACCAGGCTTCGTTGATCGGCGAAGACTTCAACATGGTCAACATTCCCGAGTTTGTTGCGAAGAATCCTGCACAGGCAAAGGAAGAGAACAGAACGCTCAAGACGCCCGCTCTCTACTGCGTCGAGCAGGTTCTCACTTCGCAGAGCCGTCTGAGCAACGGTCAGTAAAACAGCGCTCTGTGGAGATCATGTAGGTATTTGTGCGGAACCCTCCCGCTTCGGCGGGAGGGGGCCGCAAAATACATAGTAAGGAGGGAATTTTGAATGATGGATAACAAAGCTGTAACGGCGGAAGAAGTCATCGACGGCGCCGCGGTTGCAGAAGCAGTGCCGGTCAAGAAAAAGCGGCACATCAATCAGCAGAAGCTGCAGGATAACATTTGGGGATGGACGTTCTGTCTTCCCCTGATCGTAGGAACCGTCCTGTTCATCTACATAGCGCTGATCATGGCGCTCTTGCTGTCGTTTACGGTTTACAGCCTTACGGTGCATACGGATGTTTGGTCTTTCCTCGGTACGATGCTTTCCGGCGGCGAGTTCACCTACGGTACCGGAGCAGACGCTTATTCGGGAAGCGTGTTTACCGACTTCGTCGTCGATATGACGACCGGCGAGATCATCGAATATCGTACGAACGCACTGCGCTGGTATGAATTTATCTTCACCGATGTTCAGGCAAGCTGCGGCGATGCGGCACAGCTCGAACTCACGATCAGTACGATGGGCGCGACCATGTTCAACACGGTGTTCTACCTCATCGGTATCCCGATCGGCATGATCCTTTCGATGTTCTTTGCGGTTTGTATGTCCCGCGACATCAAAGGTGCGAACTTCTTCCGCGTGCTGTACTATCTTCCCAGCGTTGCAAGTACGGTCGCAATCGTCTTTACGTTCAACAAGCTGTTCCAGGACGGCGGCGTGATCAATTCGCTGCTCGGTTCGGATATTCCTTGGTTCAACACCGGCGACGGTAAGCCGCTGCTCGGCGCTGAAAAAGGGATCGATCCGTTCTGGTCACAGGGACTTCTCAACAAAACGATGATCGTTGTCATGATGGTCTGGAAGGGATTGGGCGGTACGATCATTCTCTACATTGCAGGCCTCTCCGGCGTCAATGCCGCAACGAAGGAAGCCGCGCAGATCGACGGCGCGAACGGCTGGCAGATCTTCTGGAAGGTCACGATGCCCGATCTGTATCCGGTTATCTTCTATAACATCGTCACTTCCGTGATCGGCGGTATGCAGATCTACGCAGAGCCTGAGTTGTTCTTCCCGACGAGCAACGCGGTCGGCGGTTCCTATCTGGGCAGACCCAACCTGCTTACTTCGGGATATGTCTCGCTCATCTGGTTCTGGGGACTTCAGGCAACGTCGCCGCTCGGCACCGACGTCATTCAGCTTCAGCCCGGTACCGGTAACATTTCGTATGCGAGCCTCGGCGCTGCTTACGGTATGGTTCTTGCGGTCATCATCTTTGTGCTTACCCTCTTCCAGTTCTGGCTGGATAAGAGAAATGCGGAGTAAGGAGGAGAAAAGAATATGGAAAACACAAATTCCGTAACTCAGGAACAGAAAGAGTATTCTCCCGTCCGCTATGCATGGGGCTCGTTCCTTGCGTTCTTCGGGATTTCCTCCAAGACGCATAACGCGAGCAAGAAGCGCGCAAAACTGGTCGGCGATATCGTTACATATATTGTATTGATCTTCGGTGCGTTCCTGATGGCGTATCCCTTCTGGTGGATGCTTGCGGCATCGTTCGCGGATTCCTCAACGCCTGCTTTCTCGGGACAGATCAATGCGATCGTCTGGTGGCCGATTCGTTCTCTGCCTCAGGAAGGTCAGCATTTCTTCTACAACTACGAGTGGCTGTTTGACCGCGGCATGGTCGGCGCCGCCGGCGCTTCGACGGGCTTCCCCGTTGGATATACCTATTGGCGCGCGGTGCTGAATAACCTCATTTATTCGATCGTACCCGTTGTGGTAGGTGTCGTCACGTCGGCGTCCGCTGCGTTTGCCTTCTCGAAGATCAATTGGAAAGGCCGCGATGTGGTCTTCATGTTCCTGCTTGCAGCGATCATGGTCCCCGGTCCTTCCATCATGACGACGCAGTACGCAATGTACAACTCTTTCAACTGGCTGTCCAATGACAATGCGTGGATGACGCTTACGATTCCAGGTATGTTCGGTGCGATCATGACGGCATTCTTCATCCGTCAGTTCCTGTACGGTCTGCCTACGTCTATCATCGAGGCGGCAAAGATCGACGGTGCCGGATATTTCCGAATCTTTGTCAGTTTCATTCTGCCTCTTGCCATGCCTGCAATCGTGGCGCAGGGATTGCTCTCTTTCATGGGCTGCTGGAACAACTACATGGGTTCGTTGATCTTCATTCGTACTTCTTCGCTTTGGATCAACCTTCCTCATGCTATGGCAATCATGAATACGAACAACCCTCAGAACCAGGGTCCCGTCATGGCGGCGGCGGTTATGTGCGTCCTTCCCGTCATCATTCTGTTTGCTATCTTCCAGAAGATGATCATCGGATCGCTGATGCTCACGGGTTCCAAGGAGTAATCGCAAATCAAAAAAACGGAGCAACCTGCTCCGTTTTTTTCATATAAAAGATCTGCCATTCCGCGACATGGGCGAAACAGTCATGGCACGGCGGCGACGGTAATTTCTGCAACTGTGCGGGGTACGGCGGTGAAGCGTCTGCCGTCTCGCGAATGCAGGGCGGCTTAGGTGCGCCGATCGGCTCGGACGGGCGTCCCTTCCTCCGCGTGAAACATTATCTTTAAGGGCGATCATATCGGGATACGGCATGTTCTCGCAGCGGGAATTCAAAACCCTTCCGAACGACGCGTACAATGACCGGAAATGCGGAAGGGTTTTTGTCCCGAAGAATGCGACCCGCCATGCGCAATCCCGTGTGATCGGCCGTGACGGCCTTACGGTGCGGCGGAAGTGCGGTTCGCGTCAGCGCAGGCGATGTTTCATGGGAGTCGGTCAGAACTTTTGAGACCTGCCAAGTCTGCGCTCAAGTTTTTTTCAAAGCGTCCTGATGATTTATGCTGCCGGAACGTGGGATGACAAGCCTGCTTCTAAGCCTTTTACGACGGGGAATCAGAGCTTTTGCGCGCAAGGGACGTTTTTGGTTTCATAATGCAGAATAATACCTTTTTCGGCACATACTTTTGTCATACGGGAGGAAACAGCCGCCGTGTTCCTACCGTTGCGCTTCACGAGGTTTACCGCGCCTCGGCAACGGGTAATTTCGCTTGATGCGAGAAATCCTTTGGAGGCTGCATTGTCTAAGCGCAGCGCCTCTGCGGGAGATGATATTTCCGAGGGTTCCGAAGAGGGAAAATCCATGAATATGCAAGAAATTTTTCGGAAACTATTGAAATATTGCTGCAGATGCTGTATAATATAACAGCCTAAACGAAATTCTAAGGGGGATTATCATATGAAGAAGTTGGCGATTTTTTCTGTATCGCTGGCAGCCGTTCTCGCCATGGGAGTGATGGCGGGCTGTACGCCAAGCGATAATACGAAACCGAACGATGGGGATGATGCGACTGTACCTGAATATTATATGCCGCAATGGAGCGGAAGAGAGAATGAGGAGCGCGAGGTATCCGTTCACGATCCTTCCATTTTCCAGGACCCTGCGGACGGGACGTATTATGCCTTTGGAACACACTATGCCGTGGCATCGTCTACCGACCTGATCAACTGGACGCAGGTTGCCGGGGATAATGACTATGAAGCGCTCTATGGCGAGAATTGCCAGACGGCGGAAGGATATTCGGCATGGCCGAAGGCATTGCAGGATACATTGGATGTCGTTATGCCTTCTGCCAGCGTTACGACGACCTGGGCGCCCGATGTGGAATATCATGACGGAACCTATTACATGTATTATTCGCTTACTTCCGCGTTTGGCAGCCGCAATTCCGCAATCGCAAGAGTGGAATCCAATCGTGTTATGGGTCCCTACGGGAACAACGTTGTACTGATCGACAGTATGGGCGGCAGCGGGTCGGATCCGAACTGCATTGACCCCGAGTTGTTCTACGATAAGGATGGCGGCCTCTGGATGGTTTACGGCTCATTCTTTGGCGGGATCTACATCCTTGAGCTGGAGAACGAGGGCGAAAATTGGGGACTGCCCAAAGAGGGGCAGGGCTATGGCAAGCGTCTTTGGGGCAGCAACAGCTCCGGGATGGAGGGTCCGTTTATCTTCTATAACGAGGATACGGGTTACTATTACCTGATGACCAGCCACGGCGATCTGAATACAAACTATAACATGCGCGTTGCGCGCAGCGAGAATCCGGATGGCCCTTATGTCGATATCACGGGCGAAAATGTCGAAGGGAACTCCGGCGGCGGAAACAAACTTGCAGGCAACTACGTTCTCGGCGATGCAAACGGTTATGCTGCCATCGGACATAACTCCGTGATCAAGACAAGCAGCGAAGAATCCGGGGACAGATATTTGGTTGTGTCACATGCGCGCCGTCAGGCGGGCGATACCGGCGTTACTCCCGCGCACAGCGTATATGTGTTCCAGCTTTATTTCAATGAAGACGGCTGGCCGGTCATGAATCCCAATCGTTATGCGGATGAGGTTACGGGAACGGGCATTGAGGATGAAATGCTTGTCGGAGATTTCGATCTTGTACTGCATACGGAAGGAACGACGGCGGAGTTTGCCCAAAGTTCGGTCTATTCGCTTGCGGCCGACGGAAATGTGACAAAGGACGGCGGAAACGTCGGAACGTGGGAGCGCTCGGGGGATTATTACATTACGGTAACGCTGGACGGCATTGAATATAAAGGCGTTGTAACACCTTCCTACCGTATGTATGAGCGTTCGGTATACGAAAATTATCCGGTCTGGAGTATTACGGCAACGTCGAACACCGGCCGTGCGCTTTGGATGGTTGGGCAGTTTGAAGCAGATTAAAGACATTTCGTCAAAGAGGCTGTAAGGGCGGGCGGGTAGCCCGCCCTTATTTCAAGAAGGAGGTCAGACAATGGCACTTAAATATCCGAAAAATCCGAAGTTTAATAAATTAAAGATGCGTTCGCCCGATTATGAATCCTGGCAGGAAGGCTGCGCACACGATCCTTCTCTCTTGGAGTGGGAGGGAAAATACTATGCATATTCCACCGATACGTTCGGCGCCCCGTCGGGATATCAGATCCGTGTGAGCGACGATCTGCTGCATTGGGAATATGTCGGCTCGGCGTTTGCGATGGACGGCGTTGCTCCGCATTATAAGAGGGGTGAGGGTCGCGGCAGATACGGAAATCTGCAGGCGGCATTTGACTGGTGTGTCACCGATCAGAGGGAGGTCGGTTATGGTATCTGCACCCGTACGGATGGCGCAATGTCATTTTGGGCGCCTCACTGCGTTCGCGGCACTGACGGAAAATTCTGGTTGTATTTTTGCCTGACGGGATATTTCGGCGGATCAAAGTCCTGTATCGGACTTGCGAAATCGGATAGCCCCCTGGGACCGTTTTCCTGCGTCGGACTGATCGTACAGTCGCCCGCAGGCTGGCGCACGCCGAATGCAATCGATCCGCAGGTTCTCTTTGCCGAAGATAAAATGTGGATGGTCTATGGATCGTATGGACTGGGGCTTTATCTGCTGGAGCTTGATCCTGCAACGGGTTTGAGGAAAGACGGATTTTCTTATGCCGATTTTGCTTCGGGGAAAAAACCTTTTGGCGAGTATTACGGCATTCATCTCGCGAGCGGCTCTCTCGAGGGCGGTGTTCTTGCCTTTGAGCGCAACGTTCCCGTTTTGGAAAACGGCGAATGGGTAAGCAAAAACTATTATTATCTGATGTGTTCCTACGGGTCACTCTCTTCGGCGTACAACATGCGTTGCGGTAGGAGCGAAAGACCGGAAGGACCCTATTTGGATGTCAACGGGAATCCGCTCGTTTGTTCCACCGATATCGGGACGGGCAACAAGATGCTTGGCTCTTTCCGCTGGGAGGAGGATCCCGTAGATTATTACTGTCCCGGTCACAACGATATGTTTGATGCGCATGGCGTGCGGCTGATCGCGTACCATTGCCGCACGAACTATTTCATCGAAAAAGGGCTGAGCCGCTCCAACAACTTCCATTATCTCTATCTTTCGCAGTATGATTTCAATTCGGACGGCTGGCCCGTCATGAATCCGAACCGTTATGCGGGTGAGGAGATCCAGGACGTGACCGAGGACGAGCTTCTCAATGTGTCCGCGGGCAAGTTTGAGGCGGTATTGTTCCGGCAGGGCGTAGACGAGGTTTCGGCTCAGCGCGTTATACTTCGCAAGGACGGCACGTTGGACGGCGCGTATAACGGGACATGGCGAATGTACGATTCGCATTACATTTCCATTGAGACGCAGGGCGATGAATTCCTTGGGATAGTTATGCCGTCATGGATCGATCATCAGAATGCGGCAGGGCTTACGGTCTCGGCAATGGGAAAGCGCAGCGGCATGGCGCTTGTAATGAACAGCACCAATAAGATCTGATCAGAAAGTCCCGGTCATCGGGACTTTTTTCTGTATGGAGACATAAAACTCAAGTGAAAAGAGTGTATCTATATATATATTGTCGCGCGCGTAACATTATATAGCGGCATGGAAAGACCGGTAACGCACCGTCGCTGTCCGCATGCTATGATGTTCCGAAGGAAAAACTACGGGGGAGGATGCTTCGGAAATGCGGGATCGGCAAACAGGCGAATTATGCAGTGCGCCCCGCGGCAATCTGCCGCGGGGCGCACTCACGGAAACGCTTACATGCTGTCCTTATTTTGCTCGGAATGCGACTTGTCCTCGATGTCAGGATCGATCGGGACGTCGGGATCCATAAAATCACGCTTTTTGGGTGCGGGCGGTTCCAGTTTGCGCTTGACAACGATCATCAGGACTGCGAAGAGGATGGCGCCCGCCGCAACCAACACGGCATTCAGAATGCTGGCGGTGACCATGCCGACAACGATCGCCGCGGCGGCGCACAGGACGGAACAAAAACAAAAGATGTATTGCAGAATTCGCATAATTTCTCCTAAGGAGGTATAAGATCCCCTCTATTGTAGCATACTGTTTGCAAAAACACAACAGATTGTGGCTCAAAAAATTAAGCAAAAAAAACCGAAAAAAATGGCAAAAAAAGGATAAAAACAGTTGACAGTGTCTGTAAAGTGTGATAATATATGCGAGCTGTCTGAGCGAAGGGATCTTCTGAAGACGAAAAACCGATCTGAAAAAAGATCGAAAAAATCTGAAAAAAATCCCGAAAAACAGTTGACAAATAAATCCGTTTGTGATAGGATAGACAAGCTGTCTGAAACGGACGGGGCACTGAAAAGAAGTTCGACAAGATTTTGAAAAAAAATCTGAAAAAACTTAAAAAAATGTCCCAAAAACAGTTGACAAGGCAAGGCAACTTGTGATATGATATGCAAGCTGTCTCAAGCAAAGAAAAATTACTAAAATAGCGGTTGAACGAAAACAAAAAGTTTTCAAAAAAAATCGAAAAAAGTGATTAAAAATGCTTGACAAGCCGATAGGAAGTGTGCTAAAATAGAAAAGCTCCTCCCTATGCAGAGGCAGCACCCCGAACTGTTGTTCGGTAAATGCAGATTAAAAATCGAATAAGAAAGAAACGATTTTTTGTAACACAAAAAGCAGTTTCTGTCAATTTTTTTGAGACATCAAAGTACTCAATAACAAAGTCAGCAAGATAACGAAAATCAAAATCGTTA
>JAGHIT010000119.1 GCA_017887095.1 Clostridia bacterium
ATGTAGATCTCGGTATGGTCGCTGCCGATATAGTCGGCGACCTCTCTTGCGTACTTTAAGTCGATGGCATCCTTGCGCATGCCGACGGCAAAAGTGCGGATGGGCCGATCAAGCAGTTTTTGCGCGATCGCGCACACGAGGGAGGAATCCAGCCCGCCCGAGAGCAGAAAGCCCACGGGCGCGTCGGCATCCAGCCGCTTTTTTACGCCGGCGATGAGCTTCTCGCGGATGTTTTTGCACACCGTCTCCGGATCGTCATGAATGACGGTATGTACCCGGGTGAGGTCGAGATAGCACACGAACTTGCCGTCCTTATAGTAATGCCCGGGCGGGAAGGGCGCGATCTGCCCTTTGACGACGGGAACGAGGTTCTTCGGCTCGCTCGCAAAAGCGATCCTGCCGTCCGCCATGTACCCGTAGTAGAGCGGGCGAATGCCGATGGGATCGCGCGCGGCGATATAGGAACGTGTCTTTGCATCATAGATGACGCAGGCAAACTCCGCATCGAGGCGGGCAAACATGCCCGTGCCGTACAGCTCGTAGAGGGGCAGCAAGATCTCGCAGTCGGAATCGGAGATGAAAGTATAGCCCATCTTCTCCAGCTCGCGCTTGATTTTGCGGAAACCGTACAGCTCACCGTTGCACACGACAAAACTCCCGCTGCGGTAGAAAGGCTGCATGCCCGCAGCGTTCAGCCCCATGATCGCGAGACGGTGAAAGCCGACATAGCCCTCCTCCGTCTCCGAAAAATTGCTCATATCCGGTCCGCGCGAAACGGTGCGGTAAAACGCCAATTCCGCCTCTGCGGGTGTAATGCTCTTCCCCGTCAGTACATAGATCGCACACATAAATATTCCTCCGTGGACAAAAAACGGCCATACGTCCCTGAAAATTTAGGACGAATAGCCGTGTATCCGCGGTGCCACCTAATTTACCGCCCAAAGGCGATCCCTCTCGCTCTCCAAGCGCTTTCGCACGATAAGAGCTTCCGCACTGACGCGGCGGTCACGGCTTCCCTACTTGCTTTCCCGTTCAGGTCGCGGCTCGGAAGTGTTTTTCCTTCGGACGCCCTGCGAGGCTCTCACCCGCCCCCGCTCTCTTGGAGGACGTTCCCCGAAGTACTCCTCTTCGTCATTGCCTTTCTATGATTATAGCTTATGAAAATTCTAATGTCAATGAAATTTGTATCAATTTTATTTATAGAATATATAAGTTCAGTCGGCGAAAAAATCCTCACGGCGAAGTCCTGCGCGCAATTTTTCCAGCGCATGCTTTTCTATGCGGGAAACATAGGAACGGGAAATCTTCAGTCGCCGCGCGACCTCGCGCTGAGGCAGCGGCACACCTCCCGTCAGCGCATAACGCATACAGATGATGGCTGTCTCGCGTTCATTGAGCAGTCTGCGGACGGCAGCAAGGAACTTTTCCTGCATAAGTGACTGTTCCACACTGCCAAAAACCTTATCTTCTTTTTCAAACAATAGATCCATGAGTGTCAACTCGTTTCCATCCTTATCGGTTCCGACAGGATCGGAAAGCGAAACGTTAGCTTTATGTTTTTTACCGGCGCGAATGAACATCAGCACCTCATTTTCAATGCAACGCGCCGTATATGTCGCAAGCCGCGTCCCGCGTGCGGGCGAATATGTATTGATCGCCTTGATCAGACCGATGCTGCCCACAGAAATCATATCATCCGTCTCTGCCGCGCCCGCATATTTTTTCACGACATGGGCAACAAGCCGCATGTTATGACGGATCAGTTTATCTCGTGCATTTTTATCCCCCTGTCCGGCAAGCGCAAGACACCTCGCCTCCTCTTTCGCAGAGAGTGGCTTTGGATACGACCCCTCATCCCGCACGGCACCCGTAAAGAAAAACAGCCGGCACATCAGGCTGCACAGAAATTCCAACATCATGCACCTCCCGCTTTTGATATATGCATCCGCCGTCTTGTCCCATGCCTGCCCGTTGCAGCCGAGAACAGCACAGTTTTTCCCTTCTCTACTGTGAGTAGAACTGAAATCGTCTTCCGTGGAGCGCTGAGCACGGGAAATAGAAGACGCACAAAAAACGTGAGAGTGCATTTTCGGAAAAATAGGGTGTAATAAGAACGTGACAGTGGTAAGATAAGGCAAAAGAGGTTTCCTGAAAGATCAAAAAGTCAATACGCTGCAGCATCTGGCGGAACCTTCTAAGATCGGGAGATTGGTATTATGAAAAACTTTTCGCTCTATGTGGATTCGGCAGCTAACATTCCGGAAGCAATCCGCCATGCGCGCGACATTCGCGTGATCCCCTATCACTGTACAGTGAACGGTGATGACCGACTTTGTTTCGACGAGAACGTGCCATTCGAGGAAACGGCACTAGCGCACTACGAACTTTTGCGTCAGGGCACAGACATCAAAACCTCGCTCATTTCGAGCGCCGCATTTTATGATGCGCTTGAGCCGGAAGTCAAGGCAGGCAATGACGTTCTGCTCGTGATTATCTCCTCCGGTGTGAGCGGCACATTCAAGCAGGCGACAGACGCCGCGGCAATGCTGATGCAAGACTACCCCGACAGAAAGGTGTGTGTCGTTGACAGCGCAAATGCCTCCATGGGAGAAGGCCTCGTCGCGCTCCGACTTGCCGACTTAAGAGACCTGGGCGAAAGCATCGAGACCTGTGCCAAATGGGGCAATGAAAACGCATTTAAAGTCAACAGTTTCTTTACGGTAGACGATCTGAAATATTTAAGCCGTAGCGGACGCATCTCCAAAACGGTCGCCATTGCCGGGACTTTGCTCAATGTAAAGCCAATCCTGCAGGCGGATGGCAGCAAAAACGCAAAAATCACCGCCTACGCCAAAGCGCGCGGCCGAAAGAAGGCACTCGCGACCATTGCCGACATTTTTGCCCGGCGAGCCGAACGTCCTGAAAGTCAGACCGTTGCCATTACGCACGCAGACTGTCTGCAGGATGCTCAGATGCTGGCAGACATGATCCGCGAACGCGGCGCAAAGGATATTATCATCGAGTATTACGACCTTTGCACGGTTTCGCATGTCGGTCCCGGGACACTTGCTCTTTTCTTCTGGGGAACGGATCGGCGCAACGCAGCGACTGCAGCTGAAACGCAGCCCGCCGCGAAGACGATTCCCAAAAACGCATAAAAATTACTTGCCATCCGTCGGCTGCTTTGATATACTCTATGTTGTGAGGTCTCCATGCCGCCGTGGTGAAACTGGCAGACGCGCCGGATTTAGGATCCGGTGCCGAAAGGCATAGCGGTTCGAGTCCGCTCGGCGGTACCACGTCGGGACACGGCGCCCGTTGCAAAGGGATGAGCAAAGCTCATCCCTTCCGCTTTTACGCCGGTCCTCTCGCGCAGTCGATCCTGTGCTCGGTCACGGAATTGCCCGCACAATGGGCAATTCCGAAGTTCGGGCGTATGCCGAAACCCCACCGGGGTTGTCGGCAGAACATACGCCCTCACCCTTTTTTCCAAAAAATCTCCGCTGCGCGAAT
>JAGHIT010000120.1 GCA_017887095.1 Clostridia bacterium
CCAAAGGTATGGTACTTCCCCGCGCCCAGCAGGCGCACAAACTTTCCGTTCTTCGTGAGCACGCCCCTCTGATTTTCCTGAATGATGACCTTCATATGACCCCCTTGACGCGAAACACCGCGGTACTTTCAAAAACGCCCGATGGAGCACGGCGGACTTACGGTTGAGTGCACGGCTTAGCAAGCGGAACGATTGCGTCTGGCTTACGTCGTCATAACACGGTATCCCCGTCAGCACAGGGCGCGCCACCCCACTTCGGCTGCCCGCCCGAAGGCGGGTGCCGCACGGACGCCGTTGGAGAAATAACTCTTTTTTTGAGTCACACCCATATGGGCATAACCCGAATGCGAATGCTTAGCAAGCATTTCCGTTAACCACTCCGGTCAACGAGAGATATCTCCCGTGTGGGAATCGAACCCACGAAATAATACATAATATATGAATGGTAAGTTCACATATTCGGAGGTTTTTTAGACGGCGGATGATCCTCCGCATCCGCATACGGACGGCATACGCTTTGGGACACCCTCGCGCACCGCGGCGAAAGAATACGCCCGCTCTGTCCGTACACAGACAGTATATCATAGCCGCCGACGACTGTCAATCCTCTTGTCACAATTGGAGTTTATTGGCAGTTTTTTCTGCGGCGCATCTTGCATTTTCAGCCGACTTGCGGTATACTGAACATGGCACACAACTGAATCACTTTGGTAATATGGATACAATGCGGCATTTTGTATCTCTCTTTTCCGTATACCGAAAAAGTTGTGTGCCAACAATCGGAGATACTTTATGCAGGGCGTGTCTCCGCTTGGAGCACGCTTTTTTCATCCCTGCAAACAGCTTTTGGGGGTAGGATATGAAGCACAAATTTTTGACGGGAATTCTCTCTCTTGCCGTGGCGCTGAGCCTCCTCAGCGTTTCCGCCTGCACCACGGTCGGGGATCATGACCCGACAATTGACACAAACGATCCGATCGTCACCCCGGGCAACCCGGACGACGAGACCCCTTCGGGCGATAACAAAAAACCGGACAATGATAGCCCTTCAGGCGACAACGAAAATCCGGACGACGATACGCCTGATCCGGAGCCGGAGCCGGAGCCGGAGCCGCAGGGTCAGCTTACCTTTACGGCAAATGCGGACGAGACCGCCTGTACCGTAACAGGCATAGGAACGTGGACGGGGTCCGAACTCACGATTCCCGCGGTCTACGAAGGGCTGCCCGTCACTGCGATCGGCGAACGCGCCTTTTTTGAGCAGGAGATTACCGCCGTCACTTTGCCGGAGAGCCTGACTGAAATCGGCGACCTGGCATTTGCGCATTGCTACGACCTGACGGCGATCGTCATTCCGGAAGGCGTGGCGCGCATCGGAGTTCAGGCGTTCCGAAACTGCGACCGGCTGACAGACGTCACGCTGCCCTCCACGCTGACCGACATCCAACCCGATGCATTTCACTGCGCAAATATTCAAAACGTGTACATTGCCGACTTGGCGGCTTGGTGCAATATTCAATTCGGAGAGGCGTACGCCAATCCCCTTTTGGATGCCGAGCACCTCTATATAGACGGCGAACAAGTCACCGATCTCGTCATCCCCGATGGCGTAACGGAGATTCCATATGTCGCCTTCCGCGGCTTTGCCGCAATCACATCTGTCACGCTGCCGGATAGCGTACAGAAAATCGGCTATCAGGCATTCTATGGCTGCGAAAATCTGACATCGGTGATGATCGGGAACGGCGTACAAGAAATTGACAACATGGCATTTTATATCTGCCGCCGACTCTCAGACCTTACCCTCGGAAACAGCATACAGACGATTGGTGCAGATGCGTTTTTAGAAAACGGCATCACTACGCTTGTCTTTCCCGAAAGCCTGCAAACCATCGGCGGCGGAGCATTTATGAACTGCAATGATCTGACGTCCGTTATCTTGCAAAACGGCATCAAGACGATTGAAGCCGGTGCGTTTAGATCATGCGAAAAACTGCAACAATTCATCATTCCTGAGAGCGTGACGACGGTCGGACACGATGCTTTCACGGGATGCAGCGCTCTCACCAGTCTCCGCTTTGCAAGAACGGACAACTGGCTGGAAGGGACTTGCCCCGTTGACGTCAGCGATCCCGCATATAATGCAGAACGCATGAAAATCGATCACGGAACATTTACAAGAGCTGTCTGACGGCAACGAATAAGCCCGCGGCGCATTGCGTAGCTGCAACGATCATGATCCGCTTTCAGCCGCGCTTCCGTTGTTTCCAAGAACCATACTGATCGCAGATACTTATCCAACAACACAATCATTGAGTATATAGATGAAAATCTAAATACTATTTCGAGAAATATCAAAATATCAATCACGCCATAGCGCCAGCCGATTTTCTCCATAAAATTCCGGCATACTTCGTCACATTTTTAGCTCTCAATGCGCGCAGGCGGACGAATTTCCAGTCATTTCACGCAAATACTTAACGCGTTGCGGCGTCCGTAGTATCATAGTGGCATCTGCCCGATAGCTTAACGGACAAAGCGCAAACTTGGGATGCCTGTCGCAAGCGAGAGGTTCTTAAGATACGAACGGCATTGCCTACGTTGGGGTAGTTCCGACAGACTGAAACGTGTAGGGAAGCGTCCCCTCGATCGCTATGCATTGCGTGAAGAACGCAAATGTGGGTTCGACTCCCATTCGGCAGACCATATTCGCCCGCCGCGCAGAAGCGCGGCGGGCGATCTAATTTGTGCGCAATCTATTTCAAACTTTCTAATCTGCTCTAAGAAATATCTCCGCAAATATCCCTTCCCCGAACTGATGCCGTTTACGGAAAAGTCTACGAACGGGATCAACAGAGTGTTAAAAAAATACTGACAGCACCGCTTTTTGTGCCTGTTTTATGTTTTTCTCCTTTTAGATTACTGTGATATAAAGACGCACACTTCTATAATTCCATGAGGAATTTCCATCCGCATGCACCGTATAGCAATAATCCCCTTTTTCCGCTACTGAATCCATTTGTGGAGTTGTTCCATCTAAGCTATTATATCCCAAGCGTGAATGAAAATAATTTATAGCAGCCCCTGCGCAATCGAGCCATCTGTCTCCGATGTGCGGATCACCATAGACATAATATGCATCGACGCCGAACGTCATATCTTCGCCCGTATACTCAAACTCATAATAGAGCTCGTCTACTCCGGGTTCGAACACCCATTCCATACCGTAGTTATTTGCCACTTTGATGGCAACGTCGTACTTCGGATCTTCCTGCTTACACCCTGCAAAACTCAGCAAGGCTATGACCGTGAGCAGAAAAGCGGTAACAACAGAAACTGTTTTTTTGACTTTCATTTTTCTCCTCTCAACATTTGTACACAATTAACCAATTATTATTCTAACACATAGTTGTAAATTATCCCGCACATAATTGTAACAAACGTGTAAAAAATCGTTGATCTGTAAAACGCCTGGGACAGATAAAGATATATCGGCACAAGCGCCATTGTCCCTTGCGGCGGAGCTGCCGTGCCCGAGTGCTTCGCTTCGCGCGACCCGTTTCACATGCAGCAAAAATCTCTATATAGCAAAAAACCGCTGCACGAATGCAGCGGTTTTTGATTTTTCAGAACTTACTTAACGATCTTGGAGACGACGCCGGAACCGACCGTTCTGCCGCCTTCACGGATCGCGAAGCGGAGACCTTCTTCGATTGCGACGGGCTTGATCAGCTCGACCGTCATCGTGACGTGGTCGCCGGGCATGACCATCTCAACGCCTTCGGGCAGATCGATGGAACCGGTAACGTCCGTCGTACGGATGAAGAACTGAGGACGATAGTGGTTGAAGAATGCCGTGTGACGGCCGCCTTCTTCCTTGGTCAGAACGTAGACCTGTGCCTCGAAAACGGTAGCGGTGGGAACAGTGCCGGGCTTTGCAATGACCTGACCCTTCTCAACGTCCGTTCTGTTGATACCACGAAGCAGCGCACCGACGTTATCGCCCGCCATAGCCTCATCAAGAGACTTGTGGAACATTTCAAGACCGGTGATGGTCGTGGAACGAGGCTTTTCGATCAGACCGACGATCTCAGCGGGATCACCGACATGCGCAACGCCACGCTCAACTCTGCCCGTAGCAACGGTACCAC
>JAGHIT010000121.1 GCA_017887095.1 Clostridia bacterium
TACGGCTGCCTGAAGGATCCCTGCATGACGGACTGGGAGCGCCTGCTCATGAACGAGTATACGGAATGCTATCTCTACTATTCCTGCTACGAGGACGAGACGGACGCTCGCATCAGGAAGATCTGGGAGATGCACTTTGAGGAGGAAGTCGCGCACCTGCACGAGGCGGCGGAGCTTCTGCACACCTACGGCGGCAAGGTCTGGCAGCAGGTCCTGCCCGAGGGCGGCGCGTTCCCCGAACTTCTGAAGTTCCGTTCGCAGAAGGAGTATATCCGCAATATTTTAAAGACGGTGCGCCTGACGGGCGTCGAGGAGGGGTTCGAGGAACTGGAAAAACTGCCCGATTCCTTCCGCTACTTTTCCTACAATGCGCGCATCCACGGCAGCGTACAGCAGGCGGGGACGCATACGGTCATCGAGAAGGCAATCGCGCACCTCGGCGAGGACTACCGCATTCAGGACAAGGAGCACCCCGTCCGCGCCCTTGCCGACAGAACGCGCGACAACACCGAGACGGGAAGGGTGAAAGGGGCATGAAAGGGTTCACAGATTTCTTTTCGAACTGACGAAAAGAAATCTCGTGAGTTTATGGAAAACCCAACAGTTGCCTACGGCTTTGTGTTTGGTTTTCCTCGCCGATGGGATTGGCAACAGTTTAGCCCCCATCGGCTCACCTTTCTGCAAAAGCGCTCCCGCGCAAATTGAGTGAAAAAAGGCATAACAAGTGAAGCCTTTTTTCGCGTAATGATAGTAAAAGGCAAAACACAAAAGGCTTCTCCCTCGGGGCGAATGTTTGCGTGATGTAGACAGCCGCGGTGCGGCTTCTGCGCACACATGAGCCTGGCGATTTTGCATTCGCAACGCAAAATCGCTGACCGAAGCACAAGGTCTACTTGTGCAAGACAGCTCCGCCGCAGGTGGTGATGAGGGGTATGCTTTCCCTGAGCTTATAAGACAAAACCTATCACCTCGCCAAAATGTTTTCGAAGAAAAGATTTTGGCGAAATAGCATCACCCCCGCGGCATTTTGCGCCGCGGGGGGTGACTCGTAAAGAATCAGATCGTGTGAACATTATAAGGGAGTGTAGGGCGTCAGCGTCAATGGAATAAAAGTAGAAGCGTCATAGAAACTTCAGAATTGGGTTGCGCGCTGTAGTTGAAGCTCACTTTCCTCATGGGCATAAACAATAATATACAGCGTTTGGTTTTCCCGCAGCGAAAAGCTTTTGGCGGAAGCGTCGATCAGCGGCGCTTCATCGGCGGAGAAAGAGATCTGGTCTGTCAATTCCGGCACGGTACCGTGCTCGTCCCGATAATAGATCGTCCCGACCCGAAGCGTGCGATCGGCGGAAATGGTGATTTGCTCGTCTTGTCCGAGCGCGCCCGAATGTTCTGCCCGCAACAGCGTCCAACCCTTGGCGAGAGATACGGTCTGCGGCTCATCGGACGCGGAAATCGCGGAAGTCTCTTCCATTTGGAATTGCGTGTCTGTCTCCGCCGTGCTGCGCATGAGCAAGTAACGCGCGTTGTACGAAGCAGCATCGCCGTATTTGACGCCCGGGAAAACGCGGTATGTCCATGCGGATTCTTGCCATCCTCCAAGATACAGCGGAGAGGAGGAAACCTGAAACTGCGCGTTTTCTACGGTATAGATCCGTTGATTTTCCGCGTCGCAGGACAGATCCGCCGCAAATAGCATCATGCCCCGGGGAAGGACCGGATGTTCCGTCTTTGCATATTCCAAGAAATCGTAAAGGTACAGTTCCAGGGAAAAGAGATTCGCGTTTCCGTCGTCGATCTCTTCTCTGGTGGCGACGGTCAGTTCATAGGAACATTCTGCGCGGAACAGGTGCTCTCCTTCGACAGGCGTCCGTTCGCCTGACGGAGGGATTTCATGGGCGCGCAGAAGAACGCAGTCCCCGTCCGTTTGTATCCTGCCGTAGAACGTTGTGGTGGGCACGATCGTAACGTGGATCTGTTCGGCGGTATAATAGCCCTGCCAGGAACACCAATGCGGGTCTTGCCACGGATCAAAATCCCGAAAATACAGCGTCACGGAAGGGTAATCGAGTTCGATGATTGCACCTGCGTTTTTCGTAGGGCTTTGATACCGTCCGGAACCGACGGGCACGATCTGAAGATAGAACGTGTCGTCTGTCTCCATTCCGCGGCCGATCTCCGTCCAGTTAAGGGTTGTCGTCGTGTATAATTTTCTGTTGACATAGACCTGATATTCCGTCGCATGCGGGACAGGCTCCCAGCTTGCAATGCGCTGTTCGGTGTTGTAGTCGATATCGTGGACTGCATCAAGTTCGATGGGGGAAGTCAGGTGGATTGTTATGCCGCAGGCGCAGAGCAGGACGGCAAGCCCCGCCAAAAGAAGAACGAACGCGGTATTCCTGCGCATGGTCCGCGCAGGAAAGCAGAGCGCCGTTTCGCGGATGCTGGCGGCGGGATCGGGAATGACGTCGGCAAAGTCGCGGCCCGCGCCCTGTGCCTCGGCGAGCATGGAAAAGACGTCCCCGAGGGTCTCGTTGATCTCGTCCTTTCCCTTGCAGCAGTCGAGAAGGGTCGCCTTCAGCTGCCGCGCATACCTGCGGTATTCGCCGCGCAGGGATTTGTAGAGTTTTTGATTGCGTTTGTCAAGCATGGTCGTCCTCCTTTCGGGAAAATACGTTCGCAATACTTTGGGAAAGTTCCTGCCACTGTACAAAAAACGTGTCGAGTTTTTGCCTGCCCGCCTCGGAGAGTTTGTAGTACTTCTTGGGCGGACCGTTGGGGCTGGGCTTGCGGGCAACGATAAAACAGCCGTCTTTTTCCAGCCGCAGCAGCATGGGATAGAGCGTGCCTTCGGAAAAGTCGGAAAATCCGCATCTGCGCATGCGCTCCACGATCTCCGCAGAGAAGAGGAAGTCGCCCTCCAGCAGCTTGAGGACGCACCCTTCCAGCACGCCCTTATTGAGTTGTGCGTCCGTGCCCATAGGCGCCCTCCCTTGGTTACTTGCAATGCAAGGAACTGATTTTATGCTATCACGCATTTGTAAGTCTGTCAAGCGTTTGGAGAAAAATTTTTCAAAGAATTTTTTGACAGGGAAGGGACGCGGGCGGTGTAAATGGGGCGCGTGGTACAAAATTACGGGGGACGTATGACAAAAAGAAAGCCCTGCGGCGCAGTTGCGCCGCAGGGCAAATCGTTTCCAATGGGTACACAAAATTGCGCGTCCGTCGGATAGTTTACTTTTTCAAACTTAAATAGACCATCAGGACGGCGATGTCGGCAGGGGAGACGCCCGAGATGCGCTCCGCCTGGCCCAAATTGACGGGGCGGATGCGGTCGAGCTTTTCGCGCGCCTCCAAACGCAGCCCCGAAATGCCAGAATAGTCAATGTCGGCAGGAAGGGGCGTCGTCTCCATTTTCTTCGCCCGCTCCGCCTCCGTGCGGCTGCGCTTTAAGTAGCCCTCGTACCTGATCTCCGTCTCGCAGGAGAGCGCGACGTCGGTTGGAACCTTCGGCAAAATGCCGAAGATTTCGCGCAGCGCCATAAGCGGAATGCCGCGGCGGATGAGGTCTGCATACGTCACGCCCGCCGAGAGGGGCGGTTGTCCGAACGACTGCACCAGCGCGTCCGCCGCCTTCTGATCGCTGCGCGAGGCGAGCAGGGATGCCGTCTCCTCGCGCAGCGCCTTGCGGGCAAGGAACTTTTGATAGCGTTCCTCGCTGACCAGCCCGCAGTCGTAGCCGATCTGCGTGAGCCGCAAGTCGGCATTGTCCTGCCGCAGCGTGAGACGGTATTCCGCGCGCGAGGTCATCATGCGGTATGGCTCGTCCGTCCCCTTGGTGACAAGGTCGTCGATGAGCACGCCGATGTACGCCTGGTCCCGCCGCAGGATGAGGGGCGGCTTGCCGCGCAGCTGTAAGGAGGCGTTGAGTCCCGCCATCAGCCCCTGTGCGGCGGCCTCCTCGTAGCCGCTCGTGCCGTTGATCTGCCCCGCCGTGTACAGTCCTGCCACTTTTTTGAACTCCAGCGTAGGCAGGACGTCCAGCGTGTCGATGCAGTCGTATTCGATGGCATAGGCGTAGCGCACGATCTCGCAGCGCTCCAGCCCCTTTACCGTGCGGTACATCGCCTTTTGCAGGTCATGGGGGAGAGAGGTGGAGAGCCCCTGTACATATACCTCCGTCGTGTCCGCGCCCTCCGGCTCCAGAAAGAGCTGGTGCCGCTCCTTGTCCGCAAAGCGCACGACCTTGGTCTCGATGGAGGGGCAGTACCTCGGCCCCGTCGAGGAGATCGTGCCGTTATAGAGCGGGGCACGGTCGAGGTTGTCAAGAATGATTCTGTGCGTCTCGGCGTTGGTGTAGGTGAGGTAGCATGGCGTCTGTGCGCTCTCTGCGGGAACATCGTCATTTAAAAAGGAGAAGGGGTAGACCTGCTCGCCCGGCTGCACGGTAAGCGCGGAGGTGTCCACGGTGCGCCCGTCCAGGCGGGCAGGCGTGCCCGTCTTGAAGCGGCGCACCTGATACCCAAGGCGCAGGAGCGCCTTTGTGAGCATGGTCGCGCGTGCAAACCCGTTGGGCCCCGCGTCGGCAATGACCTCGCCCGTGATCGTGCGCGCGTTCAGGTACACGCCCGTCGCAACGATGACCGCGCGGCAGGGAAATACGCCGCCGTAGGAGGTGACGACGCCCGTCACATGCCCGTTTTCGGTGAGAATATCTGCCGCCTCGCCCTGCACAATGCGCAGATTTTCGGTGTGCTCCAGCGTGCGCTTCATCTCGGTGTGATAGCGGTTCTTGTCCGTCTGCGCGCGCAGAGATTGCACCGCCGCGCCCTTGCCCTCGTTGAGCATGCGGTATTGCAGCGCCGTTTTGTCGGCATTGACGCCCATTTCGCCGCCGAGCGCGTCGATCTCTCGCACCAGATGTCCCTTCGCCGTGCCGCCGACGGAGGGATTGCAGGGCATGAAACCGATGCTGTCAAGATTCAATGTGAGGATAACCGTCCTGCATCCCGTGCGGGCGAGCGCGAGGGCGGCTTCGCACCCCGCATGTCCCGCGCCGATGACGACGGCATCGTATGTTCCTTCGGAAAAAGTCTGCATAATCTTTCAAAAAGCCCCGCGCGGGGGCCTTTGTCACTGTTTTAAGACGGCACTGCGCACGTCCTCGACTTCCTTGTGTACTTTGTCGTTGACGCGCATGAGTTCGGCGATTTTGTCGCGCGAATAGCCTACGGTGGTGTGGTCACGTCTGAGAATCTGCCCGACGGAGACGAGCGGAAGCGCAAGCATATCGCACATGAGATAGGCGCATACCTGACGTGCACGCACGATCTCCTGCCGCTTGTTCTTGCCCAACAGATCGTTTTGGGTGATATTGAAGAAGGTGCAGGTCGCACGGATGATCGCTTCGGGCGTAATTTCCTCCTGTTCATCCGTGTTGATGGATTCCTGCAGTGCCGCGGCAGCGAGCTTTAAAGAAATCGGTTCTTCATGCAGTTTGCTCGCGAAGATGACGGTATTCAGCCGTCCCTCCAAAGTACGGACATTATTGTCCGAGTTCTTGACGAGGAAGGCAAGAACGTCATCGGGTACGACATACCGTTTTTCGAGCGCCTTGCGCTTTAGGATCGCGATTTTGGTCTCTATGTCAGGCGGCTGGATGTCGGCGATGAGTCCGCCCTCGAAGCGGGTCCTGAGGCGCTCTTCCAGCGTCGTCAGCTCTTTTGCGGGACAGTCGGAGGAAATGACGATCTGCTTGTGCTGGGAAAATAGCTCGTTGAAGGCGTGGAAAAACGCCTCCTGTACACCGTATTTGTTCGCCCAGAACTGGATATCATCGATAAGCAGCACGTCCACGTTGCGGTAGCGGTTGCGGAATCGCGTCTCGTTGTCCCGCCCCGAACCCTTTTTGGCGTACATGCTGTCCACATACTCGTTGAGGAATTTTTCGCTCGTCGTATAGATGACCTTGAGCGAGGGCTTTTTCTGCATGATCTCGTTGGCGATCGCCTGCATGAGGTGCGTTTTTCCCAGCCCCGTTCCGCCGTAGATATACAGCGGATTGAAGTTCTCGCCGGGCGCTTCCGCGACCGACTTTGCCGCGGCGAACACGAATTTGTTGGAAGTGCCCACGACGTAGGAGTCGAACGTAAAGCGGGGATCGAGCCGGACGCCTGTCTCCTCGAGTACGTCGGGCGTCTCCCGAAGGGTAAATTCTTCGCTGCCTTCAACGACGATGATGACACCGTTTAAGCCGACGCCCGCAGAGGCGACCGCCTCACGCAACTTGTCCATGTGGTTTTTTGTAATGGTCTTTGCGGCGAGCTCGCTTTCTGCCTGCAGCACTATTTTTTTGTTGACGACATCCACCGGCACGAGATTTTCGATAAACGTGCTGTAAGAGATGGGATTGACAAGCGTTTTTGCACGCTCACGGATGGTGTTCCATAAAAAGTCGAATTGCTCGCTCATTTTTATCCTCGCAAAGGCATTGCCTTTTTGTATAAATTTTGCTATAATACTTGGGTAAATGGCAACCCTCGTCGCCGCACTCTTCCGACGGGCTTTCGCCCGTCACCGTCTTGGCGGCGCCAAGGCAGTGCGCCGCCTGCGGGCAAGAAATTGCCGCTGAAAAAGGCAATTTCTAAGTTCGGCGTGCGCGCACAGCGCACCGCACTGATGCGCTTGGCGCACGCCTCACCCTAAAACGTCGTTTCATGGGAGGCAAAGAGCGCACCGCCTTATGCTATAAATTACGGAAAAAGGCTTCACTTGTTATGCCTTTTTCGCCCCAATTTGCGCGTCAGCGCTTCTGCGGAAGTGTGAGCCGATGGGAGTTATAATGTTGCTAATTTCCATCGGCGAGAGAAACCAAACGAGAAGCCGACGGCAATCGTTGGGTTTCTCTATCATCTCACGAGATTTCTTTTTGTCAGTTCAATAAAGAAATCTGTGAACTCTTTTTTATTATATCTCAAAACGCCGCAAAAAGAAAGCGTTTTCGGCAAAAAACAGGCATGGTCATCAAAAATTTGACGCTGCACAACTTCAGAAATTACGAGGATGAGGAGTTTTCTTTCGAACCCGGACTCAACGTGCTCTCGGGACGCAACGCGCAGGGCAAGACCAACTGTGCGGAGGCGGTTTTTTATCTTTGCACGGGGACGAGTCTACGCATCCGCCACGACCGTCAGCTCATCCGCCACGGGACGGACGGCGCGCACATTGCGGCGCGCGCGCAGACGCGCTTTGGTTCCGTCTCACTGGAAGCGTCCGTTTTTGAGAACAAGCGCGAACTTTTCGTCAACGGGAACAAGGTAAGCAAAGCGGCGGATTTTGTCGGTAACATGAACAGTGTCTTTTTCTCGCCCGGAGAACTCCGTCTCATTCAGGACGGACCTGATGAGCGCAGGCGCTTTCTCAATCTCTCCATTTCGCAGACCTCGCGCGAGTACTGTACGGCGCTCAGCCGCTATCAGCGCATCCTCGACCAGCGCAACAATCTCTTAAAGGAGCGTGACAGCGCTCTTGTGTTGGAAACCCTCCCCGTCTGGGATGAACAGCTTGCCGTGTATGCGGCGCGCATCGTCCGCCACCGCCGCATCTTTCTCGCAAAACTTGCGCCGATGGCGCAGGAAGCGCACGCTTATCTCACGGACGGAGCAGAGGAGCTTGGGCTTGGAATGGACGGCACCTATCCGGAAAACGAGGACGAAATTGCCGAAAAGCTGGTACGTCAGCTTGCTTCGGCGCGGGAGCGCGACCTGCGGCTCGGGTTCACTTCCGTGGGACCGCACCGCGACGATATCCGTATCACCATTAACGGGACGGATGCGCGCGGCTTTTGTTCGCAGGGACAGGCGCGCACGGCGGCGCTCTCGTTAAAGCTCGCCGAAACGGATATCTTTCGCGGACTTGCGGGGGAGACGCCGGTACTCATTCTCGACGATGTTCTGAGCGAACTCGATCTGCCTCGCCGCAAAAAGCTTCTGGAGCGGGTGCAGGATATCCAGTGCATTCTCACCTGTACGCATGCCGAGCGCGTCCTGTTCGGTGCTGCCTGCAATAAGATCAGGATCAAGGAGGGGAAAGTTGTCCGATGAGAGCCGATCTGCATATCCACACATACTATTCGGACGGAGCGTATGCGCCTGAGCAGATCGCCGCGATGGCAAGAGACGCAGGGCTTGGGCTCATATCCATGACCGATCACGACAGTCTTGCCGGATTGGAAGAAAAAACGCGGGCGGTAGCGGACTTCGGGCTTAGCTATGTACCCGGATGGGAGGTCTCTGCCTATCAGGGCGATCTCAAGGTACACATTTTGGGGTACGGGTGCCGCATCTGTACGCCGTACGAGCAGTTTTTGCGTGCGCGCATCGCAGGCGCCGTGGAACGGGCGAAAGATATTATAATCAAGGCAAATGAGCATTTCGGGCTGGACGTCACCCTTGCCGAGGCCGAGCGCTTTCATCAAAAGAAGGATGCGCCTCTTCATACGATGCACATTGTCGCAGCGTTTGCTGCACGGCTGGGTTGTAATAAGGGTGATCTGTACGCCGCGGCGTTCGAGCCGGGGAAGCCCTGTCACTCGCTGATCGGGCGTCCTGCGCCGCAGGACGCAATCGACGTCATCCACGCCTCGGGCGGTATCGCTGTTTTGGCACATCCCGGCCGTATCAGACGATCGGACGAAGAGAGGTTTTCGCTCATGGATGTGCTCGCAGGCGCGGGATTGGACGGCATAGAGTGCGTTCATTCCGACCATACTGAAGAACAGACGGCACAATTTGCGGCATTTGCCTGTTCACGCGGACTTTTGCAGACGGGCGGGTCGGATTTTCATGCGGAGGGACGCAGCCGTGCCATCGGCCGACCGTATTTTGATCCGTCCGAAGCCCTGCTCGCCGCATTTCGCCGTCTGTGCGGGGACGAATGAAGAAAACAGGGAATCTGATATGTTCGCTCCTCCTTGCGGGGAGCATTTTTTTCTCATGCGGTTGGCCGGGTCGTGTTCGAGCAGGGGTCACGATCGGCGGTGTCGAAGTGGGCGGCATGACGTACGCAGAGGCTGAGCGTGCCGTAAGGGACGTATACGAAGTTCCGTTTGTCCTGCATTCTCCGGCGGGTGACTTCATGCCGGAAATTTCCTACTCCGATAACCTTTCCGTACTTGTGCGCCGCGCGGAGAAAGGAGCGTCGCTGATGCCTCAGATGCGGCGCGAGTGGATCGATGCGGAGCAGGATCTGGAGAACGTTTGCGCGAAGTGTGTACGGGAACCGGTGAATGCGACGCTCTCTTTTACGGCGGACGGCTTTTCCTACACAAAGGAACGGGCGGGAGTGTATTGCGATTATGCCGCAACGCTTGCGGCGGTGAGAACGGCGCTCAGACAGGGCAAGAATGAAGCTGCGCTTGTCACAAGGACCTGGCATCCCGATGTGACCGAACAACAGCTTCGCGACCGTACGCGTCTGCTCGCTGCGTTTTCGACGTATTTTGATGCCTCCAAGACCGCGCGGGTACACAATATTTCGCTCGCATGCGCGCGCATCGCGGGGGTGCGGGTCGAACCCGGCGCAGAGTTTTCGTTCAATTCTGTCGTGGGGGAAAGGACCAAAGCAAACGGTTTTCTCGATGCCGCAGTCATCCTGAACGGAGAATTTGTTCAGGGGACGGGCGGGGGCGTGTGTCAGGCGTCAACCACTCTTATGGGCGCCGCGCTTCGGGCAGGGCTGTCTGTTACGGAAAGTCATCCCCATTCCCTGTCTGTCGGTTATGTTCCGCCGTCGCAGGATGCGATGGTCTCGCGTTACAGTGACCTGAAATTCCGCAATCCCTATGCGTTTCCCGTCTATCTGCTTGCCGAAGTCAAAGCAAACCGTGTGACGTTTCAAATTTACGGGGCGCCTGACGGCAGACGCTATGAGCCGGAAAGTTATGTGCTTTCGTATATCGATCCGCCTCCGGCGGAGGTGACGGAGGGTGAGGAAGACAGGACGGTCCGTGCGGAAAAACAGGGGATCAGGAGTGAAATATATCTGATCGTCTATGATGCAGGCGGACGCATCGTGAGACGCAGGCTCCTTCGGCGGGATACTTATGCCGCTGTACAGGGCGTTTATATTGTGAAGCGCTCACAGGAAGAAGAAAAAAATGCCGACGAGCGATTGTCGGACCCGTAATTTTTTCAAAATGCATATTGTAAAATAAAAAAACGGCATAAAATAAGTTGATTTTTTTGTTGTCTTCTATTATAATAGCCCTTGACTTCGGGCGTTCCTCTGCCGCAGAGCGGGAATGAACGTCGCGTATACAAGGAGGTAAGTCATCATGGGACTCATCGAGCAGATCGAAGCCGAGAACATGAAGGAAAACGTTCCTCAGTTCAATGTGGGCGACACTGTCAAGGTCGGCTATCGTATCATCGAAGGCGGAAAAGAGCGTATCCAGAACTTTGAAGGCGTAGTTATCGCCAAAAAGAACGGCGGGATCCGCGAGACATTTACCGTTCGCCGTCTTTCCTTCGGCGTAGGCGTGGAGCGTTGCTTCCCCCTGCATTCCCCGAAGGTCGCGTACGTCAACGTCGTACGCGCCGGCAAAGTGCGCCGCGCGAAACTTTATTATCTGCGCGGGCTTACGGGTAAAGCCGCAAAAATCAAGGAAAAGAAGTAATTTCATAGTTCCGGAAGGACGGCCTGCTCAAAGTCGGAAGCGGGTCGTTTTTTTCTGCATTTTTGTGCCGCACTGTTCGGCGGTCCGTAACGGCGGATTCCGGAAAAACAGGGGAAAAGAGAAAAATTTTTATGATTGAGCGCGAAAACCGTTTACAATTCCGACAGGATTCGGTACAATAGGGAACACAATATAATAGGGAAAGATCAGATTATTATGGCAAACAGACAAAAAACAAAAAACAAGTCGATCGCAACACGCGTCATCCTTATCATCGCGCTCATCTTTCTGGTGATCGGAATGAGTACGCTCGGCTCCTTTTATTCTGCCGGGGACGCATATGAGCTGAAGACGCAGGGGAATTCCGAGGAAACTCCCACCGTTGTCTTCCGCTTGAGCAATCCTACGACGACGGATGAGCACGGTCACAGCTCAACGCAATATGTCCGTCTCAGACATGTCTATGTGAATATAGGCGCCGCTTACATCAAAGAAGGCGGGACGGCGACGCTGCGCGCGGAGATCGCAAGCAGCACGACGGGGACGGTGGCATCCAGCCGCCGTCTCGACTATACCTTCGGCAACTTTGTTTCCGCAACTCAGGAAACGGAAGAGTCGCCGGAGGATTTGACGGAATATGCCGATAATATTTATTACTCCTGGCAGGATATGGTGCCTCAGGACAGTGACGGCTGGAGCGTCTCCACATATCGCTATGTTCGTCTTACGTCCCGTACCGCAAACGTACTTGTCAACGAAGTCGTGTTTATGGGAGAGATCATGGAATCCTCCACGAGCACGGAGGGAACGGGCGAGATGGTCGTCATTCCCGCGACGATCGAATCCGCAACGCCGCTCGTAGGGGAGACGGAAGAAGAGGCTGCCGTGCGTGCCGCGGCGCTTCTGGACAGTCAGACCGTGCCTCAGCTCAATTCGTTCCGCATGAACAAGCTTTCCGATGAAGAGACGCTCTCCATGATGACCGTCCGTGAAATGTATACCGGAGCCGAGTACGGCACGGGAAACGCATATACCGGTGAGCGCGTGTACGGTTCGGTAGGAGAAGAGTTTCTTGCCTTGGGGACGCTTATCTTCGGGATGAGCCCCTTCGGTCTTCGTTTCTTCCCCATGCTCGCGGCCGCCGGCGCGCTTATCTGTGGCGCATTCCTGGCAAGGCGCATTGCCAAAAAGGATGCGGCGGGCATTATTTTTGCAGTGCTCTTTGCGCTGGCATGCGCGCCTCTTGCGCTGGGCGGGCTGGGGACGCCTTTGATGATCGGCGTATTCTTCTTCCTGCTCTCCGTCAATTGCTGCCATTACTTCTATGCAAACGGTATGCGGACGGAGAAGTTTGCCTCCGCGATCCCCCTGCTTGTTTCGGGGCTTGCGGGTGCGCTTGCTATTCTTACGCACGGTGCTTACATTGTGCCCATGATCGCGGTTGCGGCGTTGTTTGCATGCGGTATCGTCCGTTTGCGTCGTGCAAGAAGATTTTATCTCGACAAGGCCATTGCCGAAGTCGAGGCTGAGGAGACGGGGGCTGCCGAACATACCCCTGCAGAGCCTGTTTCTTCTGCTTCTGAAGAGAGTGCACAGCCGGCGCTTTCGCCTGCAAAGCGTAAGGTGGCTGCGGTCGCAGCGGAATACCGCAGCAAGACGGCAATCGCCGCGATTACTTTCCTCGGCGCGCTTGTGGTCGGTGCGTTTGTTCTCGGGCTCATTTTCGCAACTCCCATGTATTTTACATGGCTTAAACTTTACGATAATCCCGCATCTCCTTCGATGAATATCATTGCGCTTGCGGCAACAGCCTTTTCCGGCGGCTTCACGGGCGTCAATCCCGGAGGGATGGGATCGAACGCATGGAATGTCGTGTACGCGATCTCCCGTGTTGACGGAGCGTCTTATTCAGCGCTGTACGCTTCGGTCATCAACTTTGCGGCACTGATTGCGGTGGCGTTTGCCATTGTCTCGGCAGTTGCGCACCTCATATTGCTCTGCCGCAAAAAAGAGTGGGGCAAGGAGGAGCGTGCTGCGCTCCGCAGCATTGCCGTTCCCGTCGTCGGGATCGTTGTCGCGCTCATTACTGCAATTTTTGCCGCGGATGCCGTACAGTTTGTTCTGCTCGCATATCTCTTTGCGTTTGTGCTCGCAGCCTCCGAGGCGGTCGGGCTCATGCAGACAAGCAAGGGTAAACTTGTTCGCATTCTGTGCTGGACAGAGCTTGGGCTGCTCATCGTCATGTTTATTCTGTTGTTTGTCTTTACGACGGGACTTCCTGTCGCAAGCGGACTGCTGACGGCGATTGCAGGCTGACAGTCGGATTGCTGAAGAGTGATCGGATAGGGGGAGAGGATATATGATCGCGAAAGTGACTTGTTATGCGCTCCAGGGGCTGGAAGGTGTTCCGGTTGAAGTGGAAACGGATGTCTGTAAGGGCATACCTGCTTATGAAATGGTGGGGCTTCCCGATACGGCGGTCAAGGAGTCTAAGGAGCGGGTGCGTTCCGCACTCAAGAACAGCGGTCTGCTCTTCCCTATGAACAAGATCACTGTCAATTTTGCGCCTGCCGACATAAAGAAAGAGGGCGCCGCCTTCGATCTTGCGGTGGCAGTCAGCCTTCTGAAGGCGAGCGAACAACTCGTCGGCGTGGATCTGACAGAAACCGTGTTTTTGGGAGAGCTTGCTCTCGGCGGCGAACTGCGTCCCATTGCGGGATTGCTGCCCATTCTCATTTCCGCAAAAGGGCACGGCTATACCCGTTTCGTCATTCCTGCGGGGAATGCGCGGGAAGCGGCGTTTCTCGGCGGCGCGCAGATCTATCCCGCACACAGCCTTTCGGAAGTGCTCGCGCATCTCAGGGGAGAGATGCCGATTCCGCCTCTTGCGACGGTAACGTTTGTGCCGCATTTGCAGGGGAAAAATTCGGCTGACCTGAAATATGTCAAGGGACAGCCTGTCGCCCGCAGAGCGCTGGAGATCGCCGTTGCCGGCGGACACAATGTATTGCTTGTCGGGCCTCCCGGTACGGGTAAGACCATGCTGGCAAGATGCCTTCCTACGATCATGCCCGATCTTACTTTTGAAGAGGCTTTAGAGATCACCAAAATTCACTCCGTGGCAGGGGTGCTCGGAGAGGAAGGTATTGTGTCCGAGCGCCCTTTCCGTACCCCGCATCATACGGCGACCGTCGTTTCCATGTGCGGCGGGGGCAATCGTGCCGTGCATCCCGGAGAAATATCTCTTGCACACGGCGGCGTTCTGTTTCTGGACGAACTCCCCGAATATCATCGTTCCGCGCTGGAAGCGATGCGTCAGCCCCTGGAGGACGGTAAGATCACCGTTTCCCGTGCGGGCGGGACGGTCACGTTTCCCGCACGGTTTATGCTCTGTGCCAGCATGAATCCATGCCCTTGCGGCAACTATGGTTCTGCCGACAAGATCTGTACCTGTTCTCCTGCGGAGATCAGGCGTTATCGCCGTAAGATCTCGGGTCCGCTGCTCGATCGCATCGATCTTCAGGTGGAGGTGGATAATGTATCCTATGACGATTTGTCCTCCCTTGAGATGAGCGAGGATTCCCAAAGCGTCAAGGCGAGAGTGGACGGGGCGCGGCGCATCCAGAACGAGCGTTATGCCGGCAGTGGTATCCATACTAACGCCGAAATGGGCGAGCGCGAGCTTACAAACTGGTGCCGCCTGAGTGCGGAAGGGGATGACATCCTCCGCGCGGCGTTTGAACGCATGCAGCTTTCGGCGCGAGCTCGTTCGCGCATCATCAAGGTCGCAAGGACAATTGCCGATCTTGCGGGAAGCGAGACGATCGAGCCTGTACACGTCTTTGAGGCGGTCTCTTACCGTATCTACGATAAACTGGCATAATATATAGAAGGACAGACGGGATGGAATATTCGGAGGAAGAACGGGCGATCATCGGACTGTGCATGACGGCAGACGAGAGTCGGCTGTCTGTCCTTGCACGCGCCTTTTCAGAGCTTTTTGATCCGCTTTCCGGAGAAAAAATTTGTGTTTCGATGATAGAAAAGGCGGCAAAGCGTGTATATAAAGATGAAGTTCTGCCTTCGGAAGCAGAACGAAACGCTGCAATAGCCGGTTTGGAATCGCATAAGATGTTTGCCGTGACGCTTGTCAGTGCGGACTATCCTGCCGGACTTCGCGCCATTTCCGATCCGCCTCCCGTTCTTTACGGCATGGGCAACAGGGCGCTTCTCAGACGGCGTAAGTTCTGCATCGTCGGTTCGCGCATTCTTCCCGCCTGGGCGGAACAAACGGGCAGGACGATCGCTTCCGATCTGAGCCGCCGTTTTACGATCGTCACAGGGATCGCCGAAGGCGGCGACCGCGCCGCAATCGACGGTGCGCTTGCAGGCGGGAACCTCATCTGCGTGTTGCCCAACGGGCTGGACATCGCCTATCCCGCCGCGCACACCTCTCTCCAGCGCGAAGTCGCAAAGCGCGGACTGCTGCTTTCCGAGTATGCGCCCGGCGTCAAGACGAAAAAGTATGCTTTCCACGCGCGCAACCGCATTCTCGCCGGGCTTTCGGAGGGCGTGCTCATCCTTGCGGCAGGTGCCCGCAGCGGTACGCTCATCACGGCACACTGCGCGCTCGAATACGGCAGAGAGCTGTTTGCGCTTCCGCACAACGTGGGCGCAGCGCAGGGTGAGGGCTGTAACGAGATGATCAAGGCGGGCGCATGGCTGTGCACCTGCGCCGGGGACATCTTCGCGGCATACGGCATGGAGACAGAGGCCCCGCCGCGCATCCCGCTCTCGGAAAAGGAGGAGCGGCTGCTTGCCGCCTTGAAAGAGGCGGGAGAACTGCACGCTGCCGTGCTTGCAGAGCGCACCGGAATCCCCGTTTTTGAGGCGCAGGCGACCCTTGCGTCGCTCGAAATGAAGGGGCTGGCGGTACGAGCGGGCGGAAACAGGTTTTCCGCGATTTGAGGCTGAAAGAAAGGGGCGGCGCCCCGAAAGGTGGAATATGGATCTCATTATCGTTGAGTCGCCGAGCAAGGCGAAGACCATCTCCCGTTATTTAAAGGGAGAGTATCAGGTGGACGCCTCGGGCGGCCACATCCGCGACCTGCCGCAAAAGCAGCTCGGCGTTGCGACAGATAAAAATTACGAACCTCGTTATGTCAATTCCCCGGGGAAGGAGGCGATCATCAAGCGCCTCTCCGACGAAGCGGCGCATGCCGACCGGGTATATCTTGCGACCGACCCCGACCGCGAGGGCGAGGCGATCAGCTGGCATTTGCAGACGGTGTTGGGGCTTCCCAAGGACGGCAAGAACCGCATCGAGTTCAACGAGATCTCTCCCAAGGCGGTCCGTCATGCTCTGGAAGCGCCGCGCACGATCGATTACAACCTCGTTGACGCGCAGCAGGCGCGCCGCGTGCTCGACCGCCTCGTGGGCTACAAGCTCTCGCCGCTTTTGAACGATAAGATCGGCAACGGTCTCTCGGCGGGGCGCGTGCAGTCGGTCGCGCTGCGCCTCGTCGTCGAGCGGGAACGGGAGATCCAGGCGTTCAAGCCCGAGGAATACTGGACGATCACGGCGGAGTTGCAGGACAAGGAGAAGAAGTTCTCCCCCTTCAAGGCGACGCTGGAAAAGTACAAGGGCAAGAAGTGCAAGATCGGGAGCAAGGAACAGGCAGATGCGGCGCTTGCCGCGCTCGCGGCGGGAACGTACGAGGTGGCGTCCGTCAAAAAGAGCGTTACCAAGTCGCATGCGCCCGCGCCCTTTACGACGAGCACGCTCCAGCAGGATGCTTCCAATAAGCTCGGCATGACCGCGCCCGAGACCATGCTCATGGCGCAGCATCTCTATGAGGGCATCGATATCGAGGGCGTCGGGCACGTCGCGTTCGTCACCTATATCCGTACCGACTCCACCCGCATCTCCTCCGATGCGCAGGGGGCGGCGCGCGAGCACATCGCGGCGACGTACGGCGAAGAGTACCTTCCCGCCAAGCCCAATGTTTACGCCTCCAAGAAGGGCGCGCAGGACGCGCACGAGGCGATCCGTCCCATCGATCTCTCCCGCACGCCCGAGGCGGTCAAAAAGCTGCTCGATAAAAAGCACTACAATGTCTATAAGCTCATTTATGAGCGCTTCATCGCCTCGCAGATGACGGAAGCGCTGTATGATTCCATGCAGGCGGAGATCGCCAACGGCGACTATGCGCTCAAGGCGAGCGGCAAGGCGCTGAAGTTCGCGGGCTATACCGCCGTCTGGCAGGATGCTAAGTCGGGAGAAGAGGAGGAAGGCAAGGGGCTTTTACCCCCTGTCAAGGAAGGGGACGCACTCGACTGCAAGGGCATCAAGCCCGAGCAGAAGTTCACCAAGCCCCCTGTCCGCTATACGGACGCCTCCCTCGTCAAGGCGATGGAGGACAAGGGCATCGGGCGCCCCTCGACGTACGCGACCATCATCTCCGTGCTCAATAAGCGCAAGTATGTGGAGAAAGAGGGCAAGTATATGAAGCCCACCGAGGTCGCATACCGCATCACCGATATGCTGGTCAAGTACTTCCCGGATGTCATGGACGTCGGCTTCACGGCGGACATGGAAACAAAGCTGGACGAAATCGAGGACGGCGGCAAGGATTGGCACAGCGTCATCGCGGCGTTCTATCCGCCTTTCGAGCAACAGCTGCGCCACGCCAAGACGGACGGCGATGAGCTCACCGACGTCAAGTGCAGCAAGTGCGGCTCGCCCATGGTCAGAAAGGCGGGCAAGTACGGGACATACCTCGCCTGCTCCAACTATCCCGCCTGCTCCAATATCGTCAGCGAGGGGGAGACGGAGGTCTCCGATACCCCCTGCCCCAAGTGCGGCGCGATGATGGTCGTCAAGACGGGGCGGTACGGCAAGTTCCTCGCCTGCCCCAACTACCCGACCTGCAAATCTACGCTGCCCTTTGGTGAGAAAGCAGAGGCGGCGAACGAAGGCGTTTGTCCTGTCTGCGGTAAACCGACCAGGAAGCTGCGTACCAAGACGGGAAAGTTTTACTATGGCTGCACGGGCTATCCCGCCTGCGATTTCAGAAGCTGGGACGAGCCGACGGGGGAGAAGTGCCCCAAGTGCGGCGGCGCGCTCGTCAAAACGGCGCGCGGCAACGTCAAGTGTGCCAACAAGGAGTGCGGCTACCGCGTCAGCAATAAAAAGCCGCCCGAGCAGCAGGCATGATCCCCGTCATCGGTGCGGGGCTTGCGGGCAGCGAAGCGGCGTGGCAGCTCGCCGAGCGCGGCGAACAAGTTGAACTCGTCGAACAAAAGCCCGCCCGCCGTTCCCCCGCGCATACGTCGGATGCCTTTTGTGAGCTCGTCTGTTCCAACTCCTTAAAGAGCGACGATGTCCGGGGCAACGCCTGCGGACTGCTCAAGGAGGAGATGCGCCGGCTCGGGTCTCTCACCATGGAGGCGGCGGACAGGACGCGCGTCCCCGCGGGAGGGGCGCTTGCCGTCGATCGGGACAAGTTTTCGGCATACGTCACTCAAAAACTGCGCCAACACCCCAACATTCACATCGTCTGCCGCGAACAGACATCACTTCCCGAGGCGGGCATCGTTGCGACGGGACCGCTGACGGAGGGCGCGCTGTATGCGGCGATCGAGGCGCGTTTCGGCGGGGGGCTGCATTTTTACGATGCGACCGCGCCCGTCGTCACGGCGGAGAGTATCGATTACTCTGCCGCGTTCACGGCAGACCGCTACGGCAGGGGGACGGGGGATTACGTCAACTGTCCCATGACCAAAGAGGAGTACGAAACATTCGTCACCGAGCTTCTCGCCGCCGAGAAAGTCACCCTGAAGGACTTTGAAAAGCGCGAGATCTTCGAGGGGTGCATGCCCGTCGAGGTCATGGCGTCGCGCGGCAGGGACGCGCTGCGCTTCGGTACCTTCAAGCCCGTCGGGCTTGCGGACGAGAGCGGCAGGCGGCCGTACGCCGTATTGCAGCTGCGAAGAGAGAATGCGGAAGGATCGCTTTTGGGACTGGTCGGCTGTCAGACCAATCTGAAGTTCGGCGAACAAAAGCGCGTCTTTTCCCTCATCCCCGCCCTGAAACATGCGGAGTTCGTGCGCTACGGCGTCATGCACCGCAACACCTTTCTGGACGCGCCCCATGTTCTGAATGCCGATTTCTCCGTCAAGGATGCGCCCATGCTCTTCTTTGCGGGGCAGATCACGGGCGTGGAGGGGTACGTCGAGAGTGCGATGAGCGGGATGCTTGCGGGCATCCATTATTGGAGGAAACTGCACGGCAAGCCGCCGATCGTGCTTTCGGATGCCTGCGTCATGGGTGCGTTGTCGCGCTATGTCGCGGCGGAAAACAAGCACTTCCAGCCGATGAACGCCAACTATGGCATTCTGCGGGGATTGGATGTGCGCGATAAAAAAGAGAAAAAGCGTCTGATGGCAGAGCGCGCGCTGGGGGAAATCGATCTCGTGCGCGCCGCGCTTGCCAAATAAGAGGAGGAAAATATGGAGTTCCACGCAACAACCATCTGTGCCGTCAAAAAGGACGGCGTGACGGCGATCGCGGGCGACGGACAAGTCACCATGGGCGAGAGCGTCATCTTTAAGA
>JAGHIT010000122.1 GCA_017887095.1 Clostridia bacterium
GGTGCAACGGGACCCACCGGGCCTACGGGCGCTACCGGAGCCACTGGCGCGACGGGTACGGGCGTGACGGGCGCAACAGGCGCAATGGGTGCAACGGGACCCACCGGGCCTACCGGACCTACGGGCGCTACGGGTACGGGCATGACGGGTGCAACGGGTGCAACGGGACCCACCGGGCCTACGGGCGCTACGGGTACGGGCGTGACGGGCGCAACAGGCGCAACGGGTGCAACGGGACCCACCGGGCCTACAGGCGCAACGGGTGCAACGGGTACTGCAGATACGCAGCTTCTGTCTGCATACTCAACGCCGAGTGCGCCCGGAACAGCGGGTAATGCGCTGTTATTTGATCAGAATGGCGCTTCGTCGGGTTCTGGCATTACGCATACGCCTGGAAGCAGTGATTTTACTGTGGCGGATCCGGGAATTTATTCGGTTGCATTTCATGGGAATCTTGCTCCGGCATCCGGAGTAAATTTTCCGCTCAATGTCATTCTCGAATTACAGCAGAATGGGACTGTTGTGCCCGGAGCAGTTGTGCAGCATACCTTTCACACGTCTCCGGATACTGCAACCGTTGGTTTCAGTATTCCGGTGGAGGTGTCGAGCACGCCTTCTACGTTCCGCGTTGTAGGCGAGGGCGGAAACTTTATATACAGTGAAGTGACAATGACTTTGTATAAGGTTGCGGAAACTTCCCTGTAATTGTCTAAAGTAGGAATTTTGCGGACTGATGTCCGCAAAATTCCTTGCTTTTTTTGGCAAAATGTTGTAGAATAATTTCGTTTTTGTGAACTGCAAGAATAAACGAAATCACCGCTATGCAAATGCTTCCGTAGTTAAATGGATATAACAGCCCCCTCCTAAGGGGCCGTTGTGGGTTCGATTCCCGCCGGGAGTACCAAAAGTCGCTCCTGCTAAATGCAAGGGCGGCTTTTTGGTATTGCAATAGGGGAGATCCTGCCGCGCAGGGCGCGGCGGTCCGCCTCGACGCAGTCGGCACGAGGGCGCAGCCGGAAGTATAATACAAGGAGTCACTGCTTTTTGCCGTGGCTCTTTGTATGGTATCGCAATAGAAAAATCGCCCGCGCAATAGAGCAACGGATAAGTACAAGTCAAAAACCTCCGTCGTGCGTGTCGTTTTGAATATCTCAAGTCAAGAAAGTATCTGTGAATACGACCTTTCGCTTGCGGATCGTTTTGGTTGTAAGGCGGAGAATGTGTTGGAGACTGCGCGTTGCCGCCGGTCTGAAAACAGCGAAGAATGGTTGAAAAAATTTTTGCATTCGTTCAGGAACTGCGTCGTACGATTCCTATACGGCTCAACTGTTCCGGCAGGGGTAAATCATCTGTTTTACAAGAACTATGAAAAATGTTGTAAGGAGAAAGAAGCATGCAGCAATTTGTCTACGGCAACATTCGCGTACAGCTTTTAAGTACGGATCTTGTGCGTGTTGAGTATGGGAGAAAGGGAAAATTCTGCGATGAAAACACCTTCTTTATCCCAAACAGGACAAACTATGCGCTGTCGCAGGTTGCGTATACGAGAGAGGAGGAGGTAATTTGCTTCGGGGATTACGAACTGTA
Source organism: Clostridia bacterium (assembly GCA_017887095.1). GTDB lineage: Bacteria > Bacillota > Clostridia > Christensenellales > Borkfalkiaceae > Gallimonas. Next base: position 1,588 of record JAGHIT010000122.1, read on the forward strand.
TATTCCCGAGAACGCAAGAAGTCTTTCGGGAGTAAAGCTTGAGAAGAGCGGCAAACGGGTGTATACCTATCGCAAACAGAAAAATAGCGGCGAACTTCCGTCGCTCGATAAGACGCCCGAAGTGTTCGCAATTTTTGATTGCCCGCGCATTCTCGTGCCCGAGGGAGGGTATTCCGCAGACAGGAAAGGGGAGTATGCCGTTGAGGAAAAAGTGCAGGATGTTTATCTGCTGCTGTGCGGAAAGGACTATAAAAAGCTTCGCCGCTTGTATGTAGAACTGACGGGCAGGAATGAACTTGTGCGTCTTTCCACGCTGGGCGGGTGGAACTCAAAATATTATGCTTACACCCAGGAAACGGCGAAACGGCTCATTCTGGATTATGAGGCGCACAATGTGCCTTTGGACAACATGGTCATCGACACCGATTGGCGAGACTGTGCGGACGGTTGGGGATATGACATAAACAAGAAGCTCTTTCCTGATATGAAGGGCTTTCTGGATTTTGCACACGCACACGGGGTAGATGTGATGTTCAACGACCATCCCGAGCCTGTCGTGGGGACAAAGAGCGTGTTTGACGGAGAAGAGATTTCCTACCGCGAGAAAAATTTGCAAGCCATCATGGAACTTGGACTGGATACCTGGTGGTACGACCGAAACTGGAGCTCGCATCTGCTCTCCGCATCGCCGAACGTCTATTGGGAAACGTTCGGACTGTATCTGTTTACCGACATCACACGACATTTTTACCAAAATAAGGCAGACAGCAAAGAGATTTATCGTCGTCCTGTAATTATGGGGAACGTTGTGAATATCGTCAACGGGTGTTATCAGGGCATCAAAGACAGCGCCTCACATCGTTATTCCGTTCAATGGACGGGAGACATCTTCAGCAATGCCGATTCACTTGCGCGGGAAGTTGCGACAATGATACGGGCTTCGGAAAACTGCGTCGCATATGTGAATGCAGATTGCGGCGGGCATTTGGGCGATCCCTCGAAGGAACAGTTTATTCGTTGGATGCAATTCGGGACATTGTCGCCCGTGTTTCGTCCGCACTGTGCGAACAATGTAAAGCGTTCGCGCGATCCATGGGTATACGACGAGGAAACGCTGAACATTGTGCGCGAGTACAATAACCTGCGTTATCGTCTGCTGCCCATTCTCTACAATGCCGCGCATGAAAATTATGAGACGGGTGTCCCCATTTTCCGCGGCCTCGCTTGGAATTACCCGAAGGACAGGCGTGCGGTAAAGTGTGATAACGCTTATATGTTGGGCGAAAATATCCTGATAAAACCCGTAACGGACAATCAATCTGTGCCCGTTCCCAAGGAAAATTTTGTATCGCCCGTCAAGGCGACCTATTATAACGGCAGAGAATGCGAGGGAGCGCCTGTTGCCGAGGTCGAATATCCCATGCTCGACATGGTTTTGAGCCATGTGTCTCCCGAAAATGGCGTGCCTGTGTGCGATTTTTCGGCGAGGTTTGAAGCAGAGATACAGTTTGCAACGGACGTGCAACTCATCATACGCTGTGACAGCGGCGCAGCCGTCTATATTGACGGGGAGAAGGTGTTTGAGGACAGGACTTTGCATTCGGCGATGAGTTTTCCGTTAAATGTGGCGGAGGGAGGCAGGACGCACAAGATCGTTATCGATTATTTCCATGCAGGCGGCGAAGCAGTACTCGGACTGTATTATAGTAACGTGAAGAAGGACGATTTCATAGGCGTTTATCTTCCTGCGGGGAAGTGGCTTGACGTATTTGACGGAAAAATTCATGCGGGCGGCAGAACGCTCCGCAAACGCTGCGGCTTGCGCGAAATGCCGCTGTTCGTGCGTCTTGGCGCGCTTATTCCGCTTGCATATGAGGCGAAAAATACAAAAGAGCAGAAATGGAACAAACTCGTGTTCGATTTCTATCCCGAAAGGAACGCCACGGACTCGGGATGCCTCTACGAGGACGACGGTGAGACGACGGCATTCAAATTCGGGCGTTTCCGCAAGAGCAGATATTCGGCGCGTTTTGATAAGGATGAGAACGCCTATGCGTTAACCGTCTCTGCGGCAGAGGGCTCGTTTGAAGGCGAACGGGCATATCAAAGCCGCAAAATCTTCGTCAAATTTCACTGTCTGGAAGATGCCGGAACGGTGCGCAGAGTTACGGTAAACGGGGACGAGATGACGTTGACACGCTGCCAAAAGGATAATTCTGCTTTCCCGCTTAACTCGGGTTTCGGCGCCCCGGATTCTGCGACCGTCTCGGTCTCGTTCGGAGCGGATGTGACGCAGGATACGCTCATAAAATTTTATCTGTGAGGACGCACGGGATATTTTGCACGAAACAGCCAAGCGCATTTATCCGGTGGGGTCCACAGACCCTCGCGAATGTCTTCGGTAGCAATATCGTCTCTGAAGCATCCGTAAATGTTTCTTAGAGCCGAGTAATAAAAATTTACCCGGCTCTTTTTTTGTTTTGTGAGAATACTTACCGACTTTCCCGATAGGACTCAAAGGGGAAATGTTTTTCGTTGATTGCCATACGGACGGTCTGTTGTGTCCAACAACGCTATTCTGATTGATTTTTCTGGACATTCATTCCGGTTTGCCGTGCCCGTGTCGCATGCGCTGAGTGCCGAATCGTTTATTACTTCCGAGAAGCTGAAAAACCGTAAGGTTCTATTTATTCGCCGCGGGTGGAACAAATATATCGATGATCTGCGCAGCAAGTTGGAGTTAAAAGGCGTAACGACGGAAGATTTTGAAATGTTCAACATATCCGCATATAACTGTGCCGTTACGGGTAATCTGCCCATAATCACAGTGGAGGGATGGGAGGACGTACATCCTCTTCTAAAACTCATCCCTGCCGATTGGGAGGATTCCGTTCCTTTTGGTGTGTTCTATTCTCCGACGCCCACAAAGCTCGTTAAAAAATTTGTCGGTCTGTTAAATTCAGTCTCCGCAAAATAACACAGTATAGTATTTTGCGAATTGCATCTACTTGTGGTTCATGCGGTAAACTTTTTTGAGATTCCCTTTCGAAAAGGAAGGCTGTATAATAGAGCCGTAAATCGAAAGGAGGATTGCTTTTATGGAATATGTGACTCTTGCAAACGGAGTTAGGATGCCTCAGCTCGGCTATGGCGTGTATCAGGTGACGAGAGAGGAGTGTGAACGCTGCGTGGCAGACGCGCTTTCCGTCGGCTACCGTCATATCGACACGGCGCAGTCTTACTTTAATGAAGAGGAAGTGGGAAAGGCCGTTAAAAATTCGGGCATTTCCCGCGCGGAACTGTTCATCACGACGAAGGTTTGGATCGAACATTACGGCTATGAGGAATGCAGAAAGTCAGTCCTGGAATCGCTGCGTAAATTGCAGCTCGATTATCTCGACCTCGTTCTGCTGCATCAGCCGTTTGCAGATTACTACGGCGCATGGAGAGCGTTGGAGGAGCTGTATGCGGAGGGAAAACTGCGCGCCATCGGCGTTTCCAACTTCTATCCCGACAGGCTGGTGGACATTTGTTCCTTTTCGCGCATCAAACCTATGGTCAATCAGGTGGAGACGCATCCGCACGATCAACAGAAAACCGCACACGAATGGATGAACAAGTACAGTGTCGTCCATGAAGCATGGGCGCCATTCGGCGAGGGCAGAGGCGGACTGTTTACCGAGTCCGTTCTTGCAAAGATCGGCGCGAAGTACGGCAAGACGGTTGCGCAGGTCATTTTGCGTTGGCACTTGCAGCGCGGCATCGTGGCCATTCCCAAATCGACGCATATCGAGAGAACCGATCTGGTGGTGGACGGCGCCGATGATCATAGGCACATTTCTCAATCATTTTGAGTGGACGGCAGACGACAATATCTATCCGTTCTCGCAATCCGCGTCGATGAATCATTCACACTTTGAAACATCGGTGCAATTTGTCAGGGAAAACGCTGTCGGAGCAACGGTGCATGACGGGTTGTTTGCAAGAGCCTCGTCGGCTTCGACAATCGATGCATATCTGACGGCGAACCGTTTCATGTAACTTCGCCGTATAAAGAGGTGCGTCCGGAAACCGGCTAACGAAAGCAAATATTGTATTGAAGGAGAAGACGATTTATGAAAAAGGTATTGATTTTATCGGGCAGCCCTCGCATGGGCGGCAATTCGGATATCCTGTGCGATCAATTTGCCAAGGGCGCGCAGGAAACCGGCAATCGGGTGGAAAAGATCCGTGTTGCCGACAAAAAGATCGGCTATTGTCATGCCTGCTACTACTGCCGCGACCATGCGGGGGTTTGCGCTATCAAGGATGACATGGCGGAAGTTATGCAAAAGATGATCGATTCGGACGTTATCGTGCTGGCAAGTCCCGTCTATTTCTATTCCGTTGACGCGCAGTTAAAGGCAGTCATCGACCGCACGGTGGCGCGTTGGCTGGAAGTAAAAAACAAGGAGTTTTATTACATAGCGACCTGCGCCGATGCCGAAAAAAGTGCAGCAAGCACTACGTTGGAATGCTTTCGTGCATATGCCGATTGCGTGCAGGGGGCGAAAGAGATGGGCGTCATCTGTGGAACCGGGGTGTATGAGAAGGGTGAAATCGAAGGCACGCCTGCATACAGCTTAGCTTACGAAATGGGCAGGAATGTTTAAGCAGAACCGGGAATGGTTTTATTGCGGAAACCATGTTGTCCGATGAAAGAAAGAAGACGGTCGGTACGGGGGAAGATACTTTCTGAAATACATAGTACCTGACTGCTTTTTGTTTGAAATTGAATTTTATGCGGTCGGTTGACAGAAGAACTGCATTCGTGTATCATAATTTCGGAGGAAGTTATGGTCTATATCACGGGGGACACGCATCGTTCCGACTTGGGGCGTTTTCAAACATTCTGTACATTGCGGCCGCAGCTGAGCAAGCGGGATTATATGATCGTTGCGGGAGACTTCGGCGGCGTATGGTCAGAACAGACGTTGGAATATGATCTACAACGTTTTTCAGTATTGCCTTTTACAGTCCTGTTTGTTGACGGGAATCATGAAAATTTTGATCTCATCGATGCTTTTCCCGTAGAAATGTGGCGGGGAGGCAAGGTGCATCGGATCAGGCCCGACATAATTCATCTTATGCGCGGACAGGTGTATGAAATTGAGGGAAAGACGGTTTTTACATTCGGCGGGGCAACGAGTATTGACCGAGCAGGTCGGATGGAAGGCGTTGATTGGTGGCGGCAGGAAGCCCCGACGTATGAACAATTGGACGAAGGCCTGGCAAATCTGAGACGTTACGGGAATTGCGTGGATTACGTCATTACGCATTCCTGCGGTGAAAGGGCATATGCTTATCTTGCCGCACATCGTCTGATCGGCTCGAAAGGTATGTATCCGGAGAATCATCTGCTCTCTAATTTTGAGGACCGTGTTGCTTTTCGGCATTGGTATTTCGGACATTATCATGTCGACGCCCGCCTCGGTGACAGATACACGGCGCTGCTGCATGAAATCGTGGAGGCGGACTGAACGGGGCGCGCAGCGGGAACGGGGAAGAGCGCTCTTCGGTTACGGGGATCGAGTTCTTTTCCGAGGGAGCGTGGCGCATTGGAGAAACATGGGGAAATATGAGATTGATGTGCCCGGATCGGACGATTTGTGAGAGCGCTCATGACTTCTTTGCGAAAGAGCGGAGAATTGCATTGATCCGTCGTATTGACAGGCGGCGGCGGATATGATATGCTTGAAACAGACGGCGTGGTGACGGTTTGCCTTGGGTTCTCTTTTGTCGCCGCAGATCGGATCAACGGAGGTATTATGGAAAAGATATATACATCGATCGATCAACTGATCGGGCGGACGCCCCTTTTGGAGCTGACGCATATCGAGGCGCAATTTTCGCTGAAAGCGCGGCTGATTGCCAAACTGGAACGGTGTAATCCGGCAGGTTCGGTGAAAGATCGCGTCGCGTTGGCTATGATAGAAGATGCCGAACGCCGCGGCAGGCTGAAAAAAGGCTCTGTCATTATCGAGCCGACCAGCGGCAATACCGGCATCGGGCTTGCGGCGCTTGCAGCGGCGCGCGGCTATCGCGCAATCATTGTCATGCCCGATTCCATGTCGATGGAGCGCCGTTTGCTCATGACGGCATATGGTGCGGAACTTGTGCTTACCGACGGGAAAGAAGGTATGGCGGGCGCGATCCGAAGGGCGCGGGAATTGGAGGCTTCTCTTCCGGGAAGCATGGTCGCGGGGCAATTTGAGAATCCTGCCAATCCGGAAGCGCATTACCGTACAACCGGTCCGGAAATTTATGAGGATACCGATGGCGGCGTGGACGTCTTTGTCGCAGGCGTCGGAACCGGCGGCACGATAACCGGGGTCGGCAGATATCTGAAGGAGAAAAAGCCGTCTGTAAAAATTGTTGCCGCGGAGCCGGCGGCCTCTCCCGTGCTTTCAGGCGGCAAGGCGGGAACGCATGGACTGCAGGGGATCGGCGCGGGCTTTGTTCCGGAGGTATTGGATACAGATATCTATGACGAAGTCATTGCCGTTGCCGAAGGGGACGCCTATATGGCGGGCAGACTGCTGGGCGCCCGTGAAGGCGTTCTGGCTGGCATTTCATCCGGTGCAGCGCTGTGGGCGGCGATTTGCGTTGCGGCGCGCGAACAAAGTGCGGGAAAGTCGGTGGTCGTATTGCTTCCGGATACGGGGGAGCGTTATCTGACGACGCCCATGTTCGCACAGAAGTAAAAGCTGCTGCCGTGCAACCGGACAAAATTGTTTGAATACTGTAACCGCGGTGCCTGCGTCTTTCATGTGGGCGCCGTTTTTTATTTATAATTTATTGAGCATGAAAAATGTCGAAAAAGAAATTTTCCTTATTTTTGTACATAATTCGATTATTTTTGTACAAAAATCTATGAATTTTGTACAAAAATGACTTTACAAATATAAATTTGCGTTTTATAATGCGAGTATCCATTTAAGAATACGGAGGAAAACTATGAAAAAGGTACTCATTCTGGAGAGTAACGAGACTTTTGCTCATGAACTCTCCGACTACTTCGAGCGGGAAGGGTACACGGTCTGCGGTGTAACGGGTGACGGCGCGGAGGGATATTCTCTACTGGAAAAGAATACGCCGTGTGCTGTGGTCACCAGTTTATTGCTCACTTCATTGGACGGATTTACCGTTATGGAGCGCGCAAAGAAGGCGGGACTGAAGGCTGATTTTGTCGTTCTGGGGAATTTTTCAGATGATAAGATCGTAGGGCGCGTCATAGCTCTTGGCGCACGGTATTATCTCATGAAGCCGGTTTCCGCAGAGATCGTGGAAGAACGGGTCGCGGAGCTGTCGCAGGAAGATGCGCCCATGCCCGCGAGGGAGAAGCTCGAGCGAAGGAGAGCAGGCTCTCTGGATGAACGTATCAGTAATATTTTTGTTTCGATCGGTATTCCGCCTAATATCAAGGGGTACAATTACCTTCGCGAAGGAATCAAGATGGCGGTTGCCGATCCCAGGGTGATCAACAATGTGACAAAGGGTTTGTATCCGGTGATTGGGGAAAAATATGAGACCAGTGCAAGTAAGGTGGAGCGTGCCATTCGTCATGCCATTGAAGTTGCGTGGAACAGAGGCAGGATCGACGCCGTCAATGCCATCTTCGGCGCTCGTGTCTACATCGGATCGGAGAAGCCGACAAACAGCGAGTTTATTGCTCTCGTTGCAGACAAACTCATCCTGGAAAACATGGTTTGAAATAAGATCCATGCTTTTCATCCCTCCTCAGGGGCATACCGGTTCAGCGGTATGCCCCGTTTTGTACCCGTCTTCCATCGGGCGGCGGAATTGTTTTTGAAAAACCGCTTTAATATTGTTGAAAAATCCGACGGGAAATGGTATACTATACGCGAAAATAAGATGGGGTATTGTATAAAAGCGGACTTCGGGCTGCTGTTTTGCCCGATGATCGCAAGGCATTTATGTTTGCCGCAAGTGAACGGAGGTTATTTTGAACGGAGTCGGTCGCGGAGAAAATAAACAGAATAAAAGCGTAGGCGCGCTTTTAACGCGGGAGACAATCGGTATGACGCTGTTGCTGTTCAGCGCCGTTATGCTGTTTATTTCTGCAACGGGCGGCGTGATTTTCGGCGAGATCGGCGTGGCGATCACGGCGTTTTTTGTCGGGTTGGCAGGATTTTTTGTTTATCCGCTGCTCGTCCTTTTGCTGTATCTTTCTTTTGTGCTCGTTTTCGGGAAAAAACCCATTCCCGCACGCTGGATCGTCCGCGTGTACTTTTTGCTTGCTGCGATCTTTCTCATTGTGCATGCAGCAACCTCGGGAGCTTTCTATTCTTACGGATTCGGCGGTTATATGAATGCATGCTGGACCGCGGCGGGCGAAAGTATTGCGACGGGGACGGGCGGAGGCGTTTTGCTCGGTTTGATCGCATATCCGGTGCGCGCGCTTCTTTCGGAGATCGGAGCATATATCTTATATGCGCTTCTCGTTGTCCTGGCGCTCTATCTTATTGCACTGGATACACCGTTGCGCGCGCTCATTCTGCCTTCTGCGCGGAGACGCCCGGAGAAGCCTGCAAAAAAACGCGAAGGCGTTGCTTTTGAAGATCTTCCGGAACCTTCCCGGGCATCGTCTCTTCAGACTGCGTCGCCTGCCGAAAATGCTCCTTCTGCCGTCTATGCGGGTTACCAGACGCCATACGCTGCGCCCGCACACGCACAGCAGCAGGCGCCTGCTTATCCTGCGGCAGAATATCCGACGTCGCAGGACGTCGGGTATCACACTCCCGGATATCAAGAATATCGCGACGTACCCGTCGTCCCCAAGGTAGAGCCGCCGCTTTCCGCGCAGGATGCCTACGAGCGCAGCCGCTCTATTCTCTTTCAGAATGATCCTGCGAGCGATTACAGAAATAACCTGATTTTTGATCGTGATTCGCATTTCAATACCTATCCGCGCCGTTCCAGCGTTGGACCATCCGGTACGCCTGCGGATGCGGACAAACGTGCGCCCGTGTCAGATCCTTCCGTTCCCTCGTCTTCCGGGGTGAGTTATACCGAGCGCTATCTTTCGCAGACGGAATCTTCCCGTCCCGTCATGCCCAAGCGTGTAACGCAGGAACACCCGGCGGCGTATCCGGATGATGTCAATTACCCACAGTCGCCGTCCTATCGCGCGCCGTCTATACCGCTTTATCCGACGCATGATTATTATGTGAACGACGTGCCGTATGACGCTTCCAAGACGGAGGACCTTCCCGCAGAAGAGCCGCGCAATGCGGCGGCTGCATACCCGACCGTGCCTTCCTACGTTCCTTCATCACCTTCGGTCGTGAAACACACCGAACCTGAAACCGAAGTTGTTTCTTCTCGGGAATCCGACTTGCAGGTGCCTGAACCGGAGAGCAGTGCGACTGTTCGCCGCGACCCTGTGCCCGAAATGCCGGAGCGCGTTTCCTATTTGGATCCCGTCAAGTCGGGGGAAACGGACACAGCGCCCGTATCCCCCGAGCCTGATACGCCGGCTGCATCCGATCCGGTATCTTATCCCGCACAGTCTTCACCTTATGCCGGACGTACGGAAAATACGCCCGAGGAGCCGCCCGCCTACGATTCCAAGGCACGCGAGCGGGAGTTCCGGAGCCTGTTTTCCCGTCCGGTCGAAGAACGTACGCGTGTGGGAGATGTCTCTTCGGGACAGCCGTCGCAGCCGGAGCGATTTGACCGAACCAAACTGAGCCGAGCGGAAAGGTTTGAAATGACCGAGCATCGGCAAGAGGAAGAGGCGATCGCGGATCGGGATCAGGATGTGTTCGAGCGTTCTCCCGATGTGCCGCCCGCACAGAGCCGTGTATTCGATGCGCCTGTTCGGTCTTCGGCGGCAGATCTTTTTGACGACGATGTTGAAATAGATGACGCGGATTATCGTGAAGAACCTGCGCTGCCCGTCGCTTCTGACCGCGGAAGAGAGGGCGGAAGAGGACGCAGTGTTTCCCGCGGCGGAAGAAATTTGCAGAGCGATGCGGCATTTCCTTCCCGGGAGGATGTTCCGGCGCCTTTGCCGCAGAAGCATCAATACAAAGCTTATGTCCGTCCCGGTATTGACAATCTCGATCGCTATGACGATAACGTGCGAATTTCTCAGGAGGAGATCGAGCGCAATTCTGAGACGATCCTGGATACGCTGCAGGGATTCCGCGTGGAAGCTGAAGTCGTGAAGGTGACCATCGGTTCCGCAGTTACCCGTTACGATATCGATATACCGCGCAATATTGCGGTTCGGTCGGTCATCAAGCGCGATGCCGAGATCGCCATGCGTCTGCACGCGCGGGACGGCGTCAATATTTATTCCAACTCCGAAGTGGGAGCGATTTCCGTTGAGGTGCCGAATTCTGTCCGTGCGACGGTTGGATTGCGTTCCGTCATGGAGGCGCCGGAATATGTCAATTCTAAGCCCAATTCCCTGATGTTCGCTATCGGCAAGGATGTCGAAGGGCGAAATGTGTGCGGGAACATTGTCAAAATGAAGCATATCCTTGTTGCGGGTTCCACAGGTTCGGGCAAGTCGGTCTGCCTTAATTCGATGCTCATCAGTCTGATCTGCAAATATTCTCCGCAGGAGTTGCGTCTCATTCTGATCGACCCCAAGAAGGTGGAATTCGCCGTATTCGACGGATTGCCGCATTTGATGATCAATGAGATCATAGCCGATGCACAGAAAGCGGTCTCGGCGCTTAACTGGGCGATCAAAGAGATGGAACGCCGCTATAGCCTCTTTGAACAGCGGACACGCAGCGGTTCCAATGTGCATAATCTTGACGAGTACAATGCATCTCTTTCGGACGGGGAAGAAAAACTTCCCAAGATCGTCATTGTCGTCGATGAGCTTGCGGATCTTATGTCTGTTGCCAAGAAAGATATCGAGGATCGCATTCAGCGTCTTGCGCAAAAAGCGCGTGCTGCCGGCATGCACCTGGTCATTGCAACGCAGCGTCCCTCGGTTGACGTGATTACCGGCGTCATTAAAGGTAACCTTCCGACGCGGCTTGCGTTCCGCGTGATTCAGGAAGTGGACTCGCGTACCATTCTCGATGAGTCTGGCGCGGAAAAGCTTCTGGGGCTCGGCGATATGCTCTATCGTACCGAGGGGATGTACAGCTGTCTGCGCGTACAGGGCGCTTTTATCGATTCAAAGGAAGTGCAGCGCGTGGTTGAGGATATCAAAGCGCATAATGAGGCATACTTTGATGAATCGGTTGCCGATTATATCAATCAGACCGAAGTAAGCGCAGGCGGCGCCGGCGATGACGATGCAGACGGAGGGGCGGTCGATCCGCAGTATATCAAAGCGCTTGCAATCGTCGTCAAACTTGGCTCGGCATCCATCTCTCTCATTCAGAGAAAGTGTTCGGTCGGGTATAACCATGCGGGCAAGATCATTGAATGGATGGAACTCATGGGGTATATATCTCCCTTTGACGGAAAGGCTAAGGCGCGTACCGTTCTTCTTACCAAGGAAGATTTTGAAGCAAAATACGGAGATCTCGACGGATGAAAAAAGTATTCGGCATGATTTCTCTCGGCTGTGACAAGAACCGTGTGGACGGGGAACGCCTGCTGGGAGAAGTCAGACGTCACGGATGCCCCATTACCGATGATATCGGGCAAGCGCAGGTGCTGATCGTCAACACCTGCGCCTTCCTGAATGCGGCAAGGCAGGAGGCGATCGAGGCGGTGTTGGAGGGGAACGCCTATCGCGGCGGAGTGCTTGAAAAGATTGTTGTGGCGGGATGCCTGCCCGAGAAGTTTATCGGTGAGCTCTATCCGGCACTTACGGAAGGAGACGTCTTTTTGGGCGTCTCTGACTGTTCCGAACTCTTTCCCGCCCTCGAGCGCGCCTATGCGGGCGAGCGGGTCAACGCTGTTCGTACAGGGGGCGAGGGGGACGAGCGCGTCATCACTACGCCGCCGCATCTCAAATATCTCAAAATCGCAGACGGTTGCGCCAATCATTGTACATATTGTCTCATTCCCGCCATCCGCGGAAAGTATCGTTCCTACCCTATGGAGCGGCTTGTCAACGAGGCAAGAAGTCTCGGCGAAACGCATGAACTTGTGCTTGTTGCGCAGGACACAACGCGATACGGTACAGATACAGGTAAAAATTTATTTGTGTCATTACTCAAAAAACTTTCCGAACTGGACAACATCTGTCATATTCGTCTGCTATACTGTTATCCGGAAGTGATCACGGACGAGCTCATCGCCGAGGTGCGCGATAATCCCAAGATCATCAAGTATCTGGATATTCCGCTCCAGCACAGCGAGAACAGGGTCTTGAAGCTGATGGGGCGTCGTGGTACGCGCGAGAGCTATTTGAGGCTCATCGAAAAGCTGCGCCGTGAGATTCCGGGCATTGCGCTGCGTTCTACTTTCATCGCGGGGTTTCCGACCGAGACGGAAGAGGAAGTAGAGGGACTGAAGGCATTCCTTTCCGAGGCGCGCTTTGAAAACTGCGGATTTTTTGCATACTCGCGTGAAGAAGGGACGCCTGCATATCAATTAAAGGGTCAGATCCATGCCCGTACAAAACAGCGTCGCGTGAAAGCGCTCTATGCGGTGCAGGAGGCGATCGCAGACGAATATCTTGTCTCGTATATCGGAAAGACCGTCCGAGTCGTGTGCGATGCAGTTGACTTTGAGAGAGGATGCTTTGTCGGCAGGACGTATTTTCAGGCATACGAAGCGGACGGCGTTACATACTTCACCGCTTCGCAGGCCGTAACGGGCAAAGTATATGATGTCATTGTCGAGCGTACCGAAGCCGGAAATCTTATCGGACGCGCAAAGGAGTAAACAGTGAATCTTCCGAATAAAATTACGTTGACGCGCATTTTCATGATACCCGTATTTGTCCTTTTCTTTTATCTGGACGTCATGAACGGGTGGAACTATTTTGTTGCTGCGATCGTTTTTGTGCTGGCTGCGGCAACGGATGCGCTGGACGGATACATTGCCCGCAGCCGCAATCTTGTCACAAATCTCGGCAAATTTCTCGATCCGATTGCAGACAAGGTGCTTGTTTCCACGGCGTTCATTTTGCTTTTGACGCGTATGGAGGCGTTTTATGCTCCCATCTTCCTTTTTAACGGCGGGAGCGCTCTCGATGCAGGTTACGCAATGACGGTGACCGCCGGCATCTGCGTTGCGCTTATTCTGGCGCGCGAATTAATAGTCAGTGGATTCAGAATGGTTGCCGCTGAGCGCAAACTGGTCATCGCGGCGGATAAACTGGGCAAGGTCAAGACGACCTGTCAGGATGCCGCCATCGCTTTTCTGCTCGTTGGCTTGAGTTTTTCGGACGGCACGGCGGGTCAGGTCATCGGATTCATCGGGCTGGTGTTCTTCTTTGCTTGCACGGTTCTCACCGTTTGGTCGGGGATCAATTATATTGTCAGGAATAAGGGAGTCCTCACCGAGGCAAAGGAGCAGGCGTGAAATACGCGGGCATTGTCCTTCGCAATACAAAAAATTCACTTTCATCCGTTGCCATGACGCCTGTTTTTGATGCGCTTTTGTCGGGTGGCATTTTTGTGGACGAGATCGAAGTGCTGGCATATGACGTGCCCAGCAAGGTATCATCGGCGCTTCTGCGTCTTTCTACGGAGTGCGACGGGGTCTTTCTCGTGTGTGCGCCCGCATTGCTTGCTTCAGCGCGGGATGCGGTCGCTGTCGCTGCGGAAACTTCGTTTACGGAAGAATGCCTTCTCGAAACGGATGATTGTTTGTTTGCTGTTCTGCCGGAGGGGGAAAGAGGCGCAAGAATCGTCACGACTCAAGTTGTTCCGCGCATCGATAAACGTCGGCACAAATCGTATGCACGCGTTGTGCTTTGTACCTGTTCTGCGCCTCGCGACGTCTTGCAGACTGCGGTCAAACAAGCGGAGGAGGTCGGCAAGGGAAAGCTTTCCCTGCATGCAACAGAGGAATACGGTTGTGCGCGTGTAGAAGTTATCTACGATCAGGAAACACCCAAAATGGTCGCCGACGAGGTCGTACGGATTTTGGCGACGGAGCTGAAAGATTATCTCTATGCGATGGAAGATATGTCGCTTGCGGAGCGGCTTGTTTCGGCGCTCAAACTGCATAGGCTGCGTGTGTCAACGGCGGAGTCTTTTACTGCAGGCGGGGTGGGGCGCGCGATCGTACAGGTCCCCGGAGCTAGCGCCGTATTTTTTGAGGGGATCAATGCTTATGACAATAAGGCAAAGCGGGAACGTCTCGGCGTGGGAGAGTTTACGTTGATGGGGAAGGGCGCCGTATCCGATGAGGTCGCCTATGAGATGGCGGCAGGACTCTTAAAACAGGGCAACTGCGACGTTGCGATTGCGACAACGGGTATCGCCGGTCCGGATGCGGATGGCTCCAATAAGCCCGTTGGGCTGTGTTATATTGCTGCAGGAACGCGGGAAAAGGTGCGGGTGTTCCGTTTCCGCCTTTCAGGGGATCGGGAAACCGTCACACGAACCGCGATCAATTTAGCGCTGTTTCTGGCATACAGGGAAATTTCATGATCGAAAAAACATAAGGAGAAGATAGATGAACGAAGAAAAACGCAAAGCGCTGGATGCAGTGCTGGCGCAGATCGAAAAGGCGTACGGCAAGGGCGCCATCATGAAACTCGGAAGCAATGCGGGCAATACCGATATTGAGGTCATTCCCACGGGGTGTCTCTCGCTCGACTTGGCGTTGGGCGTGGGCGGACTTCCCCGTGGCAGAATGGTAGAGATCTACGGTCCGGAATCCTCGGGCAAGACGACGGTTGCACTGCATGCCGTCGCACAGGCGCAAAAACTTGGCGGCGTGGCGGCGTTTGTGGACGCCGAGCATGCGCTGGATCCCGTTTATGCCAAGAAGCTGGGCGTCAATCTGGACGAGCTTTATGTCTCTCAGCCGGATACCGGCGAACAGGCGCTGGATATCGTTGACGCGCTCGTCAGATCCTCTGCGGTGGATATTGTCGTTGTAGACTCCGTTGCGGCGCTGACGCCTAAAGCGGAGATCGAGGGCGATATGGGCGATTCTCACGTCGGGCTGCAGGCGCGGCTCATGTCGCAGGCGCTTCGCAAGCTCACCGCGATCGTCAACAAGAGCAAAACCTGTGTCGTTTTCATCAATCAGCTCAGAGAGAAGGTGGGCGTCATGTTCGGCAATCCCGAGGTTACCCCGGGCGGCAAGGCGCTTAAGTTCTATGCTTCCGTACGCATCGACGTCAGAAAGACGGATATTTTGAAGGACACGGAGGGCGCTGCCGGCAACCGTACGCGCGCGAAGGTCGTCAAGAACAAACTTGCGCCGCCCTTCCGTCAGGCAGAGTTTGATATCATGTACGGCGAGGGCGTCTCGCAGGAGGGATGTCTCATCGATCTGGGCGTGCAGTACGACGTCATCAAAAAGAGCGGCGCGTGGTTCAGTTATAACGATCAGAAAGTCGCGAACGGCCGTGAAAAAATGCGCCAGTTCCTGAAGGATAACCCCGAACTTGCGGCGGAGATCGAGGGTAAGATTCGTGCCGCGGCAAAGGGCGCGTCCGTGGACGAGGTCGCGGGCGGCGAAGAAGTATAACGTATGAAGTACGGATTTTTACGGGTGGCGGCGGCGAGTCCTTCGCTCAAAGTCGCAGACCCCGCCTATAACGCCGCGCGCATCAGCGAGGTCATCGAGCAGCAGGCAAAAAAGGGGACGGAGCTTCTCGTCTTTCCCGAACTCTCGCTCTCGGGCTATACCTGCGGCGATCTGTTTTTGCAAAAGACGCTCACGGACGGCTGCATGCGGGCGCTCATGACTGTTGCCGAGGCGACCAAGGGCAAAAAGATGCTCGTTTTTGTGGGGCTTCCCCTTCTGTGTGAGGGGAAACTCTACAACTGCGCCGCCGGCATTGCGAATGGGAAAGTGGGGGGCATCGTGCCCAAGACGTATCTTCCCAACTACAATGAGTTTTACGAGGAACGGCACTTTTCGCACGGGTTCGAGGGGGAGGCATACGTCCGCTTTCCCGACGGTAGTTTTGCGCCCATGTCCGTCAATTTCCTGTTCACGGCTCAGGACTTTGAAGAGCTGATCGTCGCATGTGAGCTTTGCGAGGACATATGGGTTGCCGATCCTCCCTCTACGCGCCATGCGCAACGGGGTGCGGTGGTCATCGTAAACCTTTCCGCCAGCAACGAGACGATCGGAAAACGGGAGTACCGTAAGACGCTGCTTTCGTCCCAGTCGGGCAGAAATTTGTGCGCCTACGTATATGCGGACGCGGGCATGGACGAGAGTGCCTCCGACATGGTGTTTGCGGGCAACAATATGATCTACGAAAACGGCGCGCTGCTCGCCGAGAGCACGCCTTTTTCCGGCGAGGTTTGTGAAGCGGAACTGGATGTGGACTTTTTGCTTGCCGAGCGTCGGCGGCTGAATACCTTTAAAACTTATTATGAACGTGGGTTGGAGGGGAGGTATTTCTGGACAAAGGTCGATTTTCGGACGGACGCGCTGCCCTCGCTGCGCGCCGTATCGCCCACGCCCTTTGTCCCCGCGGAGGACAGCGAAAGGAACGAGCGCGCCGAACTCATTCTGAATATGCAGGCGCACGCGCTGGCAAAGCGGTTTACGCACACCAATGCAAAGACGGCGGTCATCGGCATTTCGGGCGGGCTGGACTCCACGCTCGCGCTGCTCGTCACGGCGCGCGCTTTTGACCTTCTCAACAAGGACCGCGCGGGCATCCTTGCCTATACCATGCCCGGCTTCGGCACGACGGGCAAGACAAAAAACAACTCCCTCGCGCTCATGCAGGCGATGGGGGTGACGGCAAAGACCGTCCCCATTTCGGAAACCGTCCTGAAACATTTTGAAGACATTGAGCATGATCCTGTCGTCCTCAACGCGACCTATGAGAACGCGCAGGCGCGGTATCGTACGATGATCCTGATGAACGTCGCCAACGAGACGGGCGGACTGGTCATTGGTACGGGGGATCTTTCCGAACTGGCGCTTGGCTGGTGTACTTATAACGGCGATCACATGAGCATGTATGCCGTCAACTGTTCGGTGCCAAAGACGTTGGTCAAGCATCTCGTTCGCGCCGAAGGCCGACGCCTCGGCGGGGAGACGCAGCGCATCCTTGAGGATATTCTTGCCACGGAGATCTCGCCCGAACTCCTGCCGCCCGACGCGGCGGGCAACATTGCGCAAAAGACGGAGGACATCATCGGTCCCTACGAACTGCATGACTTTTACCTCTATCACGTCGTACGACGCGGCGACTCGCCCGAAAAGGTGTATTTCCTCGCGAAGTGCGCCTTTGCGGGAAAGTATGACGCAGTGACGCTCAAAAAGTGGCTTATAAACTTCTACCGTCGTTTCTTCTCGCAGCAGTTCAAGCGTAACTGTATTCCGGACGGCGTGAAGGTGGGTTCCGTCTCGCTCTCGCCCCGTGCCGACTGGCGCATGCCTTCCGATGCTTCTGCCGCTCTCTGGCTGGAAGAGGCGGAAAAGCTGTAAAGGGACATGGCGTATTCCTCAATGGCATTCGGTGCATGATCAATCCGACACCGAACATTTGCGCTGAAAGGGGAGGCGACGGATCCGGAATTTTTATTATGTGAATGCGACCGGTCTGAAGTGGCGTGTTTATTGTATCAGTTATGACTGCGCGCCGCGCTTTGTTTGTACAAAGCGCGGCGCGCAGTCATAAAAAAGAGCGTCGCATGTGCGGCGCCCTGAAAACAGCTGGGAGCTATGGATTTTTGGCGATGCTCATGCAGGATCCTCTTTGGGGCAATATGCATGATGTCCCTCGCCCGAGTGAGACCGGCATCGGGGGCAGGATGTCCGCTCGGGCGGAGATTCGCAGGCTTTTCTACGCATAACAAAAAAAGGGCTTTATGCCCTTTTTTGTTATGGTGGAGATGTTCCTTCCAAATCCGAACCTAATTCCGCGTTGATTTCGTCTATCGTGGCCGTCTTTGAGCCGTCTTTATAGTTAAACGTGAATACCACTTTGTCGTCATAGACGAATACGGCGTTCACAAAGCTCTCGACGA